>NZ_VEJN01000004.1:267-291696 GCF_007678615.1 Pseudomonas sp. DE0157 | reverse complement strand
AACGGCAACGGCAACGGCAACGGCAACGGCAACGGCAACGGCAACGGCAACGGCAACGGCAACGGCAACGGCAACGGCAACGGCATTTTGGACGATAGCTTAGGGATATATCGATTAAAGCGATAAAATAGAGCCGATATTTACGCTTATTTTAGATGTTTCATAAGCGCATGATGGCCCTATTCCACCTTTTGAAGGAGTCCAATCATGCTTCAACTACGACCATTCAACACCCTGGGCGCCGCCAACCACGGCTGGCTCGATGCGCACCATCACTTCTCGTTCGCCGAGTACTACGACCCAGCCCGCATGCACTGGGGCAACCTGCGGGTCTGGAACGACGACATCATCGCCGCTGGCAGCGGGTTCCCACCCCACCCTCACCGGGACATGGAAATCATCACCTACGTCCGCGAAGGGGCCATTACCCATGAAGACAACCTGGGCAACAAGGGCCGGACCGAGGCTGGCGACGTGCAGGTGATGAGCGCCGGCACAGGCATCGCGCACAGTGAGTACAATCAAGAGGACAGCGAGGCGCGCATTTTCCAGATCTGGATCGTGCCCGAGCGCACTGGTGATGCACCGTCCTGGGGTACACGCCCGTTTCCCAAGGGTGAACGCGGCGAAGGCTTCGTGACCCTGGCCAGTGGCAGAGATGGCGATGAAGGCAGCCTGCCGATTCGTACCGATGCCCGCCTGGTCGCCGCAACGCTGCGCGCCGGAGAAACCGCCGAGTACCGGTTCGACCCCAAGCGGCGCGGTTACCTCGTCCCGGCCAAGGGCCGCATCGAGGTCAATGGGCTGCAGGCCAATGCCCGGGACGGCGTGGCCATCGCCGAAGAAACGTTGCTGCAGGTCACCGCCCTGGAAGACAGCGAGATCGTGCTGGTGGACGTCGCCTGAAACGCTGGCACTCAGCCGGGCCGATCCCTCAAGGATTGCCCGGCTGGGCCAGCTCAGCCAGCACTTCGGCGGACGTGATGACCTGGCGGAAATGATGCTCCCACAAGGCGATGCCCATCTTCGCCGAACGATCCAGCGAGGAGCCGACGGTCATGTCGGTCACCAGAGTCGGCATCAACCCAGCGTCGAACAGCGCGAAACCGGCTGCCAGCACACAGGTGTCGGTCTGCAAACCGCTCACCAGCACACGCTCCACCCCGAGACCGCGCAGGTACTCGATCATCTCTTTACCCGGTCCGTAACCATGCTTGATGAACACCCGATCGGCTTCGATCAGGCTTTCATCCTGGGCAGCCGGGTGCCAGCCCAATTGCCGCTCGAAAGGTGTCACTCGCTCATCGTGCAACTCGACCGAGGCGATGGTAGGTATGTTGGCCGACAGCAGTCGCAGGCCGTCGACCAACCATTCCGGCGGGCTGAATGTGGACTGGACGTCCACGATGAGCAGGACCTGACGCATGAGCACCTTCCGTCATGAAAAAGCCATGGAGTATACCCGTCTGGGCCTGACAAGCGCGTTGAAGCCCAACCCGCTCATGCACGACGGTGCTCGGCCAGGCTGATGAACAAATCTTCATGCAGGCTTGAGCCCCGCAGGCTCGGGCGGCCTGGGCGCGGCCCACCTCACCGCGCTGCGCGGCGCCTTGAGGCGGGCATGCAGCTTGCGTAGCATCACTGCCCCACCCGGCACCAGCCCGTTACCAACGCCTGCCCGCCCAGCCTTCTACAGACAGAGCCCATGCCCCAACCGATCCCCCTCAAGGACCATGAAAAGGAAAAGCACCTGGTCAACCGCCGGCTCCTGGCCTGCGCTGCGCTGGTCTTCAGCCTGGTCGCCATCCTGATTGGTCGGTTGTATGTGCTGCAAATCATCCAGCATGACCAGCAAAGCGCCGTGTCGGAAAACAATCGCGTCCATGTGCTGCCGATCGCACCCGAGCGAGGCTTGATCTACGACCGCAATGGCACTGTGCTGGCCGACAACAAGCCCAGCTTCGACCTGACCATGACCCGTGAACGGACCGGCGGCGACAGCGCCAAGGTGCTCGACACCCTGACCCAGGTGCTGGGGCTGGATGACGAGGACCGCAAGCAGTTCGACAAGGACCTGCGACGCGGGCGCAAACCCTTCGAACCGGTCACCTTGATGGTGGGCTTGAACGAACAGCAGATTGCCTTGATTGCCGTCAACCAGTTCCGGCTGCCGGGCCTTGAGGTGGAGCCGCAATTCATTCGCGAATACCCGTTGGGCGAGCACTTCGCCCATTCGGTCGGTTACGTAGGCCGGATTAACGAAAAAGAGGCCAAGACCCTGGACGGCACCGAGTACCGGGGGACTCAGTCGATCGGCAAGACGGGCATCGAACGTTTTTATGAAAGTCAGTTGCACGGCCACGTAGGCTATGAGGAAGTCGAGACCAACGCCCAGGGCCGGGTGATGCGTGTGCTCAATCACAAGGCCCCCACGCCAGGCCAGGACATCGTGCTGACCCTCGATGCCCACCTGCAACTGGCGGCGGAAAAGGCCCTGGGCGAGCGCCGAGGCTCGGTGGTGGTGCTGGACCCGGCCAACGGCGATGTGCTGGCGATGGTCAGCAACCCGGGGTTCGATCCCAACCTGTTCGTCAAGGGCATCAGCTTCAAGCAGTACGCACAACTGCGCGACTCCATCGACCGCCCCCTGTTCAACCGCGTGCTGCGCGGGCTGTATGCCCCAGGGTCGACGGTCAAACCCGAAGTGGCCATTGCCGGGCTGGACAGCGGCGTGATCACGCCGGCCAACCGCGTGTTCGACCCGGGTTACTACGAGTTGCCCAACTACGATCACAAATACCGTAACTGGAACCGCAGCGGTGATGGCTGGGTGGACATGTACACCGCGATCATGCGTTCCAACGACACCTACTTCTACGACCTGGCGCACAAACTGGGTATCGAGCGCCTGCACGACTACATGGCCGAATTCGGTCTTGGCCAGAAGGTGTCGCTGGACATGTTCGAAGAAGCGGCCGGGCTGATGCCTTCGGCCGAATGGAAGCGCGCGACCCGCCGACAGCCCTGGTTCCCCGGTGAAACGTTGATTCTGGGTATTGGTCAGGGCTACATGCAGGTCACGCCATTGCAACTGGCGCAAGCCACCAGCCTGCTGGCCAGCAAAGGCGTATGGCATCGCCCGCACCTGGCGATGACCGTCGGTGGCGATGCGCCCATCGACCCTAACCCCATGCCCGATATCGTGCTGCACGACAAACGCGCCTGGGATCAGGTGAGCCAGGGTATGCAAATGGTCATGCACGACCCGCGCGGCATCGCGCGCGCTGCCGCCGCTGGCGCGCAATACCGCATTGCCGGCAAGAGCGGCACGGCCCAGGTGGTGGCCATCAAGCAAGGGGAACGCTACAACCGCAACAAGACTCTGGAACGACACCGTGACAACGCCTTGTTCGTCGGGTTCGCCCCGGCCGAGCACCCCAGCGTGGTCGTGGCGGTGATGATCGAAAACGGCGAAGCCGGTGGGCGGGTGGCAGGCCCGGTAGTGCGTGAGGTCATGGATGCCTACCTGCTGGACGAACAAGGTCATCTAAAGCCCGAATACGCCGGCAGCTCGGCGGGCAAGTCACCTGCCCACGGCTGAAAGCAAAGCCCGCAGGCGGTCAGGCCTTGCGTTCAGGGCGCAACGCGGGGCATCAGATCGTAAGGGTGCTGCCACCCCGGCAACGCCTGCAGTCGCGCTTTCCAGGCTTCGATATGCGTGTACTGCTGCACGTTCATGCCGGTGTCCTCGGGCATGAACACATAACCGGCCAGCGACAAGTCGGCGATGGTCACCCGCGCGCCGACCATGAACGGTGTGCCGGCCAGGTGCGCATCGACGATGCGGTAGGCCGCGGCGGCTCGCTCGCGCAGGAACGTCGTCACCTCGGTTTCGCCCGTCTTCTTCAGGCACAACAAAAAGCGCAGCGCCGCGTAGTAGCTGGTGAACTTGTGGTTGTCGAACAGCATCCAGCGCCAGATCTCACGCCGCTCTTCTTCACTCTGGGGGCCGAACTGGCCTGTTTGTGCGCTCAAGTAGTCGAGGATCAACGCCGACTGGGTCAAGCAGGTGCCCCCATGCATCAGCACCGGCACCTCACCCTGCTCGTTCACCTCGTCGCGCCACATCGGGTCGCGGGTCTGGCCATTGAAGAAGTCCACGAACACCGGCTGCCAGTCCTGGCCGGTCAGTTCGAGCATCAGCGCAGCCTTGTAGGCATTGCCGGATTCGGCGAAACAATGCAGCGTGTACTCGGACATGGTGCAGCCCTCGGTGGCTGTTGGGGTAGGCCGCTGAGCAGAGCACACCGGTGGCGATGCGGTCAATCCGGGCCTGACGTCGATGTTGGCCAGGCCCGTTGACCCGCCCAACCCTGCCCCGCCTGAGCAGACCATCGGCTAACGCTTCGGTGAGGGAACTCCACCTGCATGCGTAGCCTCTCACCAATAGTGGTAATCCCCTGGGCTTCACCTATTGGAGAACACGACATGCGCCAACTTGCCCTCGTACCCGCACTGCTGCTTCTGTTGCCTGCCGGCGCTGCCATGGCCCGCGTCGACGGCCGCGACATTGCCACTTCGGCCGGTGTCTCGGCTTCGCTGTACTCAACGTTCAAGGATGACAAACGCATCATTCCTGCCCGTGACGAGCTGTCTGCGTTCGTCGCCAGCGGTGGTGCCATTCGTGGTGCCTACGTGGAAGCTGCCTTGCAGCAAGCACGCAAGGACCACCCCGGCCTGCAAGTCAACGATGAAGAACTCGCTCGCGCCATCCTCTCCCAGGACGACCCTCTGGTCGCCCAGCAATGACTGCCGCCGGCGTTGGCCCTCATTGTGGCCAGCGCCGGTCGTAGCCCGCCCCGCAAGCCCTAAGTCCAGACTGGGGCTACACTCGTCATGACCCTATAAGAACAACGCATCCAAGTGAGATGACGATGCTGTATGACGAACGCGTCGACGGCGCGCTGCCGACGGTTGATGGCGAGCTTTTGATTCAGTGCCTGCGCGAGGCGCTGCCTGACCTTCAAGTGCTGCACCGCGAAGAAGATCTCAAGCCGTATGAATGCGACGGTCTGGCGGCGTACCGTACGGTGCCGCTGCTGGTGGTGTTACCCGAGCGCGTAGACCAGGTGCAGAGCGTGCTCCAGATTTGCCACCGGCTCACCGTACCGGTCGTGGCTCGCGGCGCCGGGACCGGGCTGTCTGGCGGTGCCATGCCCTTGGCCAAAGGCGTGTTGCTGGTGATGGCGCGGCTCAATCGTATTCTCGAAGTCAGCCCCCAAGGCCGCTTCGCCCGGGTCCAGCCGGGCGTTCGCAACTTGGCCATTTCCCAGGCCGCCGCCCCTTACGGGTTGTACTACGCCCCCGACCCTTCATCGCAGATCGCCTGCACCATCGGTGGCAATGTCGCTGAAAACGCAGGCGGCGTGCATTGCCTGAAGTACGGTCTGACCGTGCACAACATCCTCAAACTGGAAGTGCTTACCGTGGAAGGTGAACGGCTGACCCTGGGTAGCGATGCGCTCGACAGCCCTGGGTTCGACCTTCTAGCACTGTTCACCGGCTCCGAAGGCATGCTGGGGATCGTCACCGAGGTGACCGTGCGGCTGCTACCCAAGCCACCCGTGGCACGGGTTCTGCTTGCCAGCTTCGACCGGGTCGAGGACGCCGCGCGGTCCGTTGCCCACATCATTGCCGCCGGCATCATTCCCGGGGGCCTGGAAATGATGGATAACCTGGCCATTCGGGCGGCCGAGAGCTTCATCCATGCCGGGTACCCAGTGGAGGCAGCCGCCATCCTCTTGTGTGAACTCGACGGGGTCGAGGCCGATGTGCACGAAGACTGCGAACGGGTGGCCACACTGTTCACCCAGGCCGGTGCCAGCGAGGTGCGGCTGGCGTGTGACGAGGCGCAGCGTGCACGGTTCTGGGCAGGACGCAAGAATGCCTTCCCTGCCGTCGGCCGCTTGTCCCCGGACTACTACTGCATGGACGGTACGATTCCGCGGCGTGAGCTGCCCCGCGTGCTGGTGCGGATTAGTGAAATGGCGCGCGAGCATAGGCTGCGGGTGGCCAATGTGTTCCATGCAGGTGACGGCAATATGCACCCGCTGATCCTGTTCGACGCCAACCAGCCTGGCGAGCTGGAGCGGGCCGAGTCCCTGGGTGGAAAAATCCTGGAGCTGTGCGTGGCCGTTGGTGGGAGCATCACCGGGGAGCATGGGGTCGGCCGGGAGAAGATCAACCAGATGTGCGCCCAGTTCACCCATGACGAGCTGCGGGTGTTTCACGCCGTCAAGGCTGCATTCGACCCGCAGAGCTTGCTCAACCCTGGCAAGAACATTCCCACGCTGCACCGCTGCGCCGAATTCGGTGCGCTGCACGTGCACCATGGGCAGTTGCCCTTCCCTGCGCTGGAGCGGTTTTGATGGGCACGGACCAGGATGCAAGCCAGGCGTTGCTCGAGCAGGTTCGCCAGGCGCTGGATGTTGGTACGCCCTTGCGCATCCAGGGCAGTGGCAGCAAGGCCATGATCGGCCATGCCGTCAACGGGCAAGTGCTCGATACACGCGGCCATCGCGGCATCGTCAGTTACGACCCCACGGAGCTGGTGCTGACGGCTCGCGCCGGTACGCCGTTGCGCGACATCGAGGCGGCGTTGCAGGAAAAGGGGCAGATGCTGGCTTGCGAGCCACCGCACCTGGGCCCGGGTGCCACCTTGGGCGGCATGGTGGCGGCTGGCTTGTCCGGGCCCAGGCGGCCCTGGTCAGGATCGGTCCGTGACTTCGTGCTGGGCACCCAGGTAATCACAGGCCAGGGCAGCGTGCTGCGCTTCGGCGGCCAAGTGATGAAAAACGTGGCCGGGTATGACCTTTCACGGTTGCTGGCAGGCAGTTTCGGCTGTCTGGGTGTGCTGACCGAGGTGTCGCTTAAAGTCCTGCCCGTGCCGCGGCACTGCGTAAGCCTGCGCCTTGGAATGGATCGGAGCCAGGCCTTGGCCGCGCTCACGCGCTGGAGCTCGGAACCACTGCCGCTCAGTGGTGCCTGCCACGATGGACAAGCATTGTTCGTGCGCCTGGAAGGTGGCGAGGGTTCGGTAGCGTCGGCCCGCCAGCGCCTGGGGGGCGAGTACGTGGACGGCGAGTTCTGGACGCAACTGCGTGAGCAGCGCCTGGCATTCTTCACCCAGGGCAGCGAGCCCTTGTGGCGTGTGTCGGTACCCCTCGCAACAGGGGAACTGCACCTGCCGGGACGCCAATGGCTGGACTGGGCAGGCGCCCAGCGCTGGCTGCGGACAGACGCCCCAGCCCATGTCATTCACCGCATCGCCGAACAGGCGGGTGGCCACGCGCTGTGCCTCACCCCAGGCCAGGCCCCCTACCCGCCCTTGTCAGAGCCGCTGATGCGCTACCACCGGAGCCTCAAGGCCCAACTGGACCCCAAGCGCATCTTCAATCCTGGCCGTCTGTACCCGGACCTCTGAGGGCAGCCCATGCAGACCAACCTGAGTGACAGCGCACGCACACTCGAGCGCGCCGAGGAGGCAGAACGCATCCTGCGCGCGTGCGTACACTGCGGCTTCTGCACAGCGACCTGCCCCACCTACCAGCTGCTTGGCGATGAGCTCGATGGCCCGCGCGGGCGCATCTACCTGATCAAGCAGGTGCTCGAAGGCCAGCCCGCCACTACCAGTACTCAATCTCATCTGGACCGATGCCTGTCGTGCCGCAGCTGCGAAACCACTTGCCCGTCGGGTGTGCGTTACCACGACCTGCTGGACATTGGCCGGGCCGTCGTGGAGCAGCAGGTGCCACGACCACTGGGCCAGCGCCTGTTACGTCACGGCCTGCGCTTTGCGATGGTGCGCCCCGCCGTTTTCAAGGCCCTGCTGCGAACTGGCCAAGCCCTGCGCCCCTGGCTACCGGCGCAGGCCCAGCAAAAGGTGCATTTGCAAAAGGCGGCTGACCTGATGCGCCCGGCGGTGCGCCATCCGCGGCGTGTCCTGATGCTCGAGGGGTGTGTGCAACCGGCATTGTCACCGGCGACCAACGCCGCGGCGGCGCGCCTGCTCGATCGCCTCGGTATCAGCGTGACCCCTGCACCGGCCGAGGGTTGCTGTGGAGCAGTGGACTACCACCTCAACGCCCAGGCGCAAGGTTTGCAGCGCGCACGGCGGCGCATCGATGCCTGGTGGCCAGCCGTTGAGGCGGGCGTCGAGGCTATCGTGATCCCAGCAAGCGGCTGCGCCGCGTTCGTGCGCGAGTATGCTCACCTGTTGGCTGCTGACCCGGCCTATGCAGCCAAGGCGGCGCGGGTCAGCAGCCTGTGCCGTGACTTGGTGGAAGTCCTGGGGGATGCGCCCGTCGAGCAGCTGGCGGTGCCCGCCGGACGGCGCCTGGCGTTTCACTGTCCGTGCACTCTGCAACATGCCTTGAAACTGGGTGGCGCTGTGGAAGCGCTATTGATCCGGCTGGGGTTTACCCTGACTCCGGTCACCGATGCCCACCTGTGCTGTGGCTCGGCAGGCACCTATTCGCTGACCCAGCCAGGGTTGTCCAGGCAGCTGCGCGACAACCGGCTGGACGCTCTGGAACGCGGGCAACCGGACGAGATAGCCACCGCCAACATCGGCTGCCAGGTGCATTTGAATGGCGCAGGGCGCACCGCGGTTCGGCACTGGGTGGAGATCGTCGAAGAGGCGCTCAGGCACGCAGAAGAGCGCGCCGGGGCGAACGAGGGATAGGCGTCCCCTGCCGCCTTGTGCATTTCGTCCTTGATAAGCTTCATCGTCGCCCCTTTACTTTATTGGGATTTTTCACCAGCCAACCTAGGAACCGTCCTACTTGTCGCATGGCAGAGCAGAAAACATGATCGACGCAGTCGCCCCCACACAGGACGCTGCGCATGCTCGCCAACCCGCACCTTCTTGCCGAACTGCGCAGCCACCTGCGCGAACTGCTCACCCATGACCTGGCCAACCCAGACCAGGACCCCCATCTCTCTGGCGTCATGTTTTTCTGCGTCACCGACGAGCCATCCAGGCAACTGATCGAGCGAATCGAACTGCTCGCCAGCGAAGCGTTTTTCGATGCTCGGGGCCGGGCCATCACCCATCACATGAAGGCCGCCGTCGTGGAAGGGGTTCAGATCAAGCGCTGCCGTAGCGCCCCTGCCGACGAAACCCGCATCCGCATCATTCTCTCGGGCAAAGGCTACATCACGGTGAGCATGGCCAGGGCCTAAGCAGTCTTGCTGCGGCGTGAGCAGGCACCCCGCCGTACGCAATCCGCTATCCTGAGCGCTCTCTTGCTTTGGAATGCTCCATGGAACTGCATATTCGCCTGGAGGGCCGCAAAGGCTTGGCTGCCCAGCTCTACGCGCAGTTGCGCGCAGGCATCGAATGCGGTCACCTGGCGGCTGGCAGCCAGTTGCCGCCCAGCCGCTTGCTGGCCGAGCAATTGGGAGTGTCGCGCAAGACCGTCGCGGACGCCTATGCACGCCTCACCCAGGACAACCTGCTGAGCGCGGTAGTCGGCCGGGGTACGTTCATCAATACGCTTGCACCCAAGCGCAGCGCGCCGCCAAGCGCCTTGACCCTTGCCGGCGATGCGTCGCTCAGGCGCTGGCAATCCCGCGCCACCGTACTGGGCCAACGTCAAGCGCAATTGGGGGTGCGTTATGACTTCATCGGCGGTGTGGCGAGCAAGGCGCTATTCCCGTTCGACCTGTGGCGCAGCTGCCTGAACTACGCCGTGCGGCGAAGCCAGCATCATCCACAGCGGCATTTCCCAGCCCAGGGCCTTGCGGAACTGCGCGAGGTCATCGCCCACCACATCGCCTACGCCCGGGGCGTGCACTGCACGGCTGACGATATCCTAGTGTGCAACGGCGCCCAGCAGGCCCTGGACCTGATCGCCAGGGTGCTGGTGGAGCCTGGCTGCAAGGTCGCCATGGAGGACCCAGGGTATCCGCCGGCACGGCAGTTGTTCCTGGCCTTGGGCGCCCAGCTGCAGGGGGTGCCAGTGGATGAGGAAGGTTTGTGCGTTGACCAGATTGCCGAGGGCACGCGGCTGATCTATGTCACGCCTTCGCACCAGTTCCCATTGGGCATGCCGATGGGCGAGACACGCCGGCGAGCGCTGCTGGCCCGGGCAGCCGCGTTGGGCGCGCTGATCATCGAGGACGACTACGACTGCGAATTCCGCTATCTGGGGCCTAGGGCCGATGCGCTGCAACGCCTGGACACCCAGGGCCTTGTGGCTTACGTCGGCACGTTCTCCAAGACCCTGCTCCCGGAGTTGCGCCTGGGTTATGCCGTATTGCCAGAAGCCGTGCTCAAGGCCAGTTGCGTAGCCAAGCAATTGAGCGACTGGCACAGCCCGACCCTGCTGCAGTGGGCCCTGGCCCGCTTCGTGGAACAGGGGCATCTGAACCGGCACATCCGCCGTTGCCATGAGGTATACAGCGCGCGTCGCGATCGCGTGTTGCAGCGTCTGGACGACGACCTTGCCCCTTGGCTCAGGGCCATTCCCGCCGAGGCGGGGTTTCATCTAAGTGCCTTGGCGCAAACGGGGTTCGACGTGGAGCACCTGGTCGAACAGGCACGCAAGGTCGACCTGGGCATTTACTCGCTCGCCCCGTTCTTCAATGAAACGCCAGTGCGTCCGGGGCTGTTGATGGGCTTTGGTGCCATTGAAATGCTCGACATCGACCCAGCACTCGACCGACTGCGCGATACCCTGCGGCGGATCAGCTGAGGGCATCGACGTTATCGACCGGGACGGGTCGAGCTAAGGCCTTCGCGTAGCTCTGTGGGCTGAAAGCTATCGTCACCAGCAGCATCGTCAACACGCTGGCCGTGAGCACGGTCCACGCGCTTTGAAAATCACCGTCGAGCGCACGCAGCCACCCGACGATGTACGGCACACAGCCGGTGATGATGAAGCCGATACCCTGGACGAAACCCGCCAGGCCGCCGGCTTCGGCTGGCGTAGGAAGATGTTCGAGGGTCAGGGTCAGGCTTTGGCTGAAACAGGCGCCCAGCCCGAACCCGATCAACGCTACCCAAAGCCCTGGTGCGGCGGTGGGTGCCATCAGTAACCCCATGAACCCCACCAGTTGAATCGACAGCGCCAGCGCAAGGCCTGGGCGCCGATCCACCCAGCGCCTGAGCAGCAGCGGCAGGCCCAATGCGCCCAGTACCTGGAATAGGGTCATCAACCCCACCAGGTCGGCGCCTCCCTGTGCGCTGCCACCCTGCTCGAGATAAAACGCTGGCAGCCAGGCGACCATGCTGGTGTAGCCGCCATTGATCAAACCGAAGTACACGGCCAGCAACCAGGCCCGTCGGTGGCCAAACCAGTGCCCGCCGTTTGCTTTTAACACGAGGGGCTGTATGTTGCGTGGCCGCAGGATGAGCCATGCCAGCATGGCAAGCATCGCCGGTGCGGCCCAGGCCCCCAGGCCCATTTGCCATTGCCCGGAATACTCGGCCAGGTGCGGGCCCAGCACAGCAGCCAGCCCGCCGCCGCTCATCAAGGCAGCCGAGTACAGGCCCATTGCGCCAGCAAGGCGCCCTGGAAACCAGCGATTGACCAGCCCTGGCATCATGCCTTGCACCACCGCCACGCCCAAGCCTGCAAGCACGGCGCTGGCAACCAGTGCCCAGGCACTTTGAAGTTGCAACCGCCACAAGCACGCCAGCGCGATGGCCGCCAAACCACCGAGCATGCCGGCGTGTTCGCTCAGCCATCGGCGTGACCAAGGGTGCAGTAACGGAACCGCTCCCATGCACAACACCGGCAGCGCCGTCAGCAATGCCGCTTGCTGATAACCCAGGCCGGTACTGATGCGCATTGGCTCGAGCAAAGGGCCGATGCTGGTCAGGATGGGGCGCAGGTTCAAGGCCAGCAGCACGACCAGCATCGCTCTCCAGACTACTGTCATTGATCGTTGGCCTGTTGCCACTGAGCGTACAGCCCGCTTTCGTCGTCGGGTTTGAAGGCGCGCAGCGGCAATGACTGCTGCTGGGGCGCACGCGTCATCTGCGCGTACAAGTCAGCGGTGGACAGCCCGTAAGGCTGGCCTTCGTCGTTGTCATAGGCGAACCAGGCCTGGCTGATACCGCACAGGTGCATGGCCGCCAGGCACATGGGGCATGGGTGGCCGCTGGCATACACCTGGGCGCCGTCAAGACGGGCGCGCCCCAGCGCCTGGCTGGCCTGGCGGATGACTTGCATCTCGGCATGGGTGGTCGGGTCTTGTGAGCGGTGTATCTCATTGACACCGCGCGCCACAACCTGGCCTTGGTACACCAGGACGGCACCGAACGGCCGACCTCCGGCTGCGATGTTGGCGCGTGCCAGTTCGAGGGCCTCGCGCATATAACGGACTTCTGGCATGGCTCGATCTCCTTGGATGGGACGGGTCATTATCCTGAGTCGGTGGCAGTGGCAGAAATGAAGAGATTGGATGCCTGTCAGTGGGGATGCGAATGGCAGGATTGGCCTCCCCGAAGATGAGCGGATTGGCTATCGGACGTATCGGTGCCCGAGGGTATCGTGACGCCACCCTAAAGCGTTTCTGGAGAGCGCCATGCAACACCGCATCGACTGGTCGAAATAAGCCCCTGACGCCTACAAGGCCATGGCAGCCCTGGAGCAGGCGCTGACCCGCACGGGCCTTGAGCACGATCTGCTTGAACTGGTGCGCTTACGCGCCTCGCAGATCAATGGCTGCGCGTACTGCGTCAATCTGCATGCCAACGACGCGCGCAAGGCCGGCGAGCGCGAGGCGCGCCTGCAGACGTTGTGTGTGTGGCGGGAGACGACCTACTTCACGGGGCGTGAGCGAGCGGCGCTGGCCTGGGTTGAGAGCCTGACCCGGCTGGCCGATTGTGGCGCCCCGCAGGGGGAGTATGAGGCGTTGCTGGAGCACTTCGAGCCAGCCGAGGTGGTGAATCTGACGCTGGCTATCGCGACGATCAATGCGTGGAATCGGTTTGGGGTGGGGTTTGCCATGGTGGCGGGTTGAAGGAGCCTGGGAGGCTATTGTTCAATTCAGCCTTTCTCTAATTGAAAGCATCAATATCTAGCTATGCCCCGTGATGAATCGTGGCACATCCCTCGAACGCTACGCTTTACCGGTGTAGATACCGTCTTGATCCTCACCTCGCAAGTGCGATTTGAGGGTCAAGATGGTATCTACCTTGGTCCGGTATTGGCTGAGATAGCGCAGGCCTGGATCATGCAGAGGTAAACGGCCTAGCGCCGTTTATGGAGGCTAGCCGATTTCCGGGTAGGAGCGGCCTTGTGCCGCGATGGGCCGCGCAGCGGCCCCAGCATTTCAGCTTCGCAGCACATATTGCCGGGGCGCGGGACCGGCCGCGATAGGCTGCGCAGCAGTCCCAGGATTTCAGCTCCGCAGCTCATATCGTCGGGGCCGCTGCGCGGCCCATCGCGGCACAAGGCCGCTCCTACAATGGCCGTGCGAGGTCTGGGTGAGCGGTGTCACACACTTGAGCTGGGAAGCCTGAATGCTGGATTGCTTCGCGGTCCGTTGCAACATATCGCTGAGCTCTCAGCGTGATGCGATAATACCCTGGTGCGGTAAGAAAGGTGCCCTCGCTCCCAATCCAGACGCTTGTATGTCGTGCATCAACCCTCATGCCCGTGTATCACCCTCCCGCCACCCGCCCAGCCATCTTCACCAACGCCTGCCTCAAACTGGGCAAATCACTGTACCGCTGCTCGGCCATTACTTTGCCGTCCTGAACCTCCAGCCATTGCACCGATTCGCGGTCCCCGCCGTAGCCCTTGGCCACCTCCCCGTCCCGATCCAGCAAGATCCGGTAATTGGCCGAGCGCATGGCAGGTACCATCACCGCTGCCACCATGCTGGGCATCTTCTCGATGTCTGCGACAAAGACCACGCCCCGCGCTTCAAGATAGCCCTCTGGCGTGTGCTCGACCGCATTGTTGACCAACCGTGCAGTGGCCATGCTGCGCGCAACCATGACCACACGGGTCTTGTCGTCCAACGTGAATGCCTGGTCGAACTGGTCATTCAAGGTCCAGTGCTCGGCGGCTTGCACCAGGGGTGCACAGAGCATCGCCAGGAACAGAAAAGGAGTGCGCATCTTGCTATCTCGCAGTCAAAGGTTCGCCCACACTAGCCGTCTTGTGCTCAGGCGCCAAGCACTGCGCTTGAAGCCGCCTGCGGATGCTGCAAAATGACGCCCTGCGATGACCGGTTCATCAAGGAAACCACATGCTTTATATCGTCATGCTGGGGGGACGCCACCCAGGGGCCAAGATCGAGGTCCACGACATGGTGTTCGCCCAGGCACCCAGCTTGCAACAGGCCTATCCGCAACTGCGCGACGCATGGTTCGGCAGCCAGCAGGGGCTGCACATCGATGCCTGGCTGGAAGTCGACGGCGTGGATGGCATGCGGGTGGAGTTGCACCCCCACCCGGCAAAACGTGGTGCGCTGCGCCTGTACTTCATCAACCTGGGCGGCTACGAACGCGGCGTGTTCGGCGAAGCGCACCGCTACGTGCTGGTCAGCGCCCGCAACAAGTCCGATGCCAAGGCATTGGGCAAGCAACACATGCAAGCCGGCTGGCTCAAGCCGCATACCGATGCCGTGCTGAGCGTGGACGACTGCCTGGCGATCGACTGCGTAGACGGGTTGTACGTGCACCTGGTCGAAGGGCCGCACAAACCTGTCGTTTCGCGTAACGATTATATTCCCCTCTGACTTTTCGCCTCTGCCGGGGCCCTAGGGAGTCTCCCATGCCTTACCCCATCGAACAGAAACTGGTGATTGGCGTTGCCTCCAGTGCGCTGTTCGACCTGACCGTCTCGGACGACATCTACACCCAGGACGGCGTCGAAGCGTACCGGCGGCACCAGGAACAGAATCTGGATGAGCCTTTCCCCAAAGGCGTGGCGTTTCCGTTTATCCGTCGTTTTTTGCGTATCAACCAGGCATTCCCGGAGCAGCTGCCCGTCGAGGTGGTGTTGCTATCGCGTAATTCGCCGGAAACAGGCCTGCGGGTATTTCGCTCGATCAACCACTACGGCCTGGACATCACCCGCGCCGCGTTCATGTCCGGCCGCTCTCCATACGAGTACATACCAGCGTTCAACGCATCGCTGTTTCTAAGCGCTAACGAAGAGGACGTACAGAAAGCCATCGACGCCAATTACCCCGCAGGCCGTGTTCTGCCGACCCGCATCTACGATGACGAAATCGATACCGAGCTGCGCGTGGCGTTCGACTTCGATGGCGTGATCGCCGACGACGAAGCCGAAAGCGTCTACAAGCGTGGCAACAGCCTGGATGAGTTCCAGGCCCACGAGCAGGCACACCAGCGCGTTCCCCACACACCTGGGCCCCTGGCCGACCTGTACCGCAAACTGTCGCTGATTCGCACCCTCGAAGACCGCAAGCTCGAAGATGACCCCCACTACAAGCGCATCCTGCGTATCGCCATCGTGACGGCGCGCAATGCACCTTCCCATGAGCGGGTGGTGACGACCCTAAAAGATTGGGGCGTATCGCCCGACGAGTGTTTCTTTCTGGGTGGCATGGAGAAACCGCGCGTCTTGTCGATTCTCAAGCCCCACGTCTTCTTTGATGACCAGCGCAGCCACCTGCACTCGCCTGCGGGCGATTTGCCGATGGTGCACGTGCCGTTTGGGGTGGCGAACCGGATACCGACGGCTGAACCTCATGTCGATGGAAATTCGGATGACTAAGGCGGTCTACCCATGACCGAAACGATGGCCAGAGTGTGCTTGTCATGAGTCTCATATCAGGGTTGGACGATAAAGCCTGCGTACTGATCTGCGGGGCCAGCCGTGGAATCGGGCTCGCGCTGTGCAACGCGCTGGCGAGGCGCGAAGACGTCGATCAACTGATCGCTGTATCGCGCCACGCCACGCAGAACTCGGCATTGAGGGCGCTGGCCGACGCTCATCCGAATCGTATACTGCTAGTGGACTGCGACGCGCGCGAGGAGGCCAGCCTGGCCGCCATGGCCGCGCAAGCCGGCGAGCGATGTGCGCACTTGCACGTTGTCATCAGTACCTTGGGGATCCTGCACCAGGAAAACGCCAGGGCCGAAAAGTCTCTGGCGCAGTTGGACCTTGCCAGTTTGCACGCCAGCTTCACCACCAACGCCTTCGCCCCGATTCTGCTGCTCAAGCACCTGCTGCCTCTGCTGCGCAAGCAACCTGCAACCTTCGCTGCACTGTCCGCGCGTGTGGGTTCGATCAGCGACAACCGTCTGGGGGGTTGGTACAGCTACCGGGCCAGCAAGTCGGCGCTCAATCATTTGCTGCACACAGCCAGTATCGAACTCAAGCGCCTGAACCCGAATGCGACTGTTCTGGCCCTGCACCCGGGTACCACGGACACAGAACTATCAAGGCCGTTCCAGGGCAATGTGCCTGAGGGAAAACTGTTCGAGACGACGTTTGCCGCGCAGTGCATCGTGGAACTGATCGGGCGTCTCGGACCGAGCGTTACGGGTAGCTTCTGGGGCTGGGACGGTCGCAACATCCCCTGGTAGGCATCAGTGGCGAGCACCCGGGCATTCAACAGGGTAAAGTCGGCACTGTCTTGAGAGCCGGAACGCGCCGCGATGACCTTGTTCTACCTGAAACTTGCCATTACCCCTTTGCTGATGTGGGCCATTTCTCTCGCTTCCAGGCGCTGGGGCGGGCTGTTAGGGGGATTGCTGGCGGGCATGCCCATTACCTCGGGGCTGGTGATGACCTTCCTGAGCCTGGAGCAAGGGACGGACTTTGCCCTCAACGCCGTGCCCGGTGCACTCGGGGGGCTGGCAGCCGTGCTCGCTACCTACGCGTTCTACCTGTATGCCACACGCAGCCTCGCCATCGGGGCTGCTGCGGGCCTGGCGATCGTCTTCTACGGCTTGGTCGCCTATGTGCTTACGCACTGGGGCCATTTGTACGTGTCGATAGGCGTGGCGCTGGGGCTGATCGTACTGCTGATTATCGCCAGCGGGCGCGAGCCCAAGCCTGAAACCCTGGCACGTGTACGGCATCGTTACTGGGAAATTCCCTTGCGCATGGTCTCGGCAACGGCGTTGCTGATGATCACCACGCACCTAGCCGCCTGGCTTGGACCCCAGACGAGCGGCATGCTCGCGCCGATCCCCGTCATCGCCTGGCCATTGATGGTGTTTGCCCATGTGCAGAATGGGCGCGCGGGCATGGCGGCCATGGTGCGCGGCAATGCCATTGGCGCAGTGGGTGTATTGGCGTTCTACCTGATGTTGTCGGGGCTGATGAAAGCGCTGGGGGTCATTCCGACCATCGTGCTGGCCATGGGGACGGCGGTTGCGTTGACGGTAGTGCTGGCAGGCTTGCTGCGCGGCCGTTAGCGTTGCCCAAAGGCGCTGTGGACAGCCCCAGCGCCTCGGGTTCAAGCCAGTATCACGGATGTTCTTGCGAAACAGAGTTGTTGGCTTGCACGTCCTTCATGTCTTCCTCGAGCGCTGCATCCCCAGCGCCAGGGTCTTCATGGGTTCGTGCGGTACCGTTGTCGCGTGGCACCTGGCTGTCCTGGTCGGAGCCGGGGTTTCCGGGGGGTGGATTCCAGTCCTCGGGGCGCTCGCCGCCTGCCTGGCCGGCGCCTTGCTTGGGTTCCGAAGGGGCCTGTTCAAGGCCTGAACCATGACCCTCACCGGTGTCCGGGGTGTTCTGGGCCGGGCCTGGATAGGGTGCTGCAGGACCATTGTTATCGATTGGCATACGCATTCTCCTGATTGAGGCGCTGAAATAACATGAGTCTGGTCAGAGCTGTCGCCGCCGGCACCTTAGCCAAGGCGGCGAGGAATGGCTGAAAACTGAACAACGCCTGTTATTCTCGGGCCGTATTCTCATCCATGGGCGGCTGCTCGGTATCGGCCCAGTCACCACCCTCCTCTTCGTTCATGAGCGGATCATCGTCAGGATCGGGTATGGTCGGGTTATCGGGGTTTACCGAAGGGTCCGGTGAGACGGGCATATCGTCGTCAGCGCCGTCCTGTGCCATGGGGTCTCTGTTCATTGCCGCGTACCTCGAAAGAATGGATGAGGCCTACATGCATTCGAGAACAGGGTGGGCTCAGGCGTTCGATCGGGTTGAAGCCCGTCCGTCGCAATCGAGGGAGACAAGGATGATGGCAAGTGTGATCAGAGCGGCGACCGTCCTGGACGCAGAAGGCATCAGCCGGGTGATCCTGGCTGCCCTGCGCCACAGCAACGCAGCTGACTATGACGCCGCCACACTGGCGCGCGTGGCGCGTTCCCTCACACCCCAAGCGGTGGTTGCATTGCTGGGCAGGCGGGTTGTATGGGTGGCTGTAGAAGACGGCCTCGCCGTCGCAACGGCAAGCCTTGAGAAGGATGAGGTGAGGAGTGTAAGCGGCTGACTGGTGCCGCTTCTGAAGGCTAGCCGATTTCCGGTAGGAGCGGTCTTGTACCGCGATGGGCCGCGCAGCGGCCCCGGCAATCTCAGTTGCGGAGCTGAAATCCTGGGGCTGCTGCGCAGCCCATCGCGGTACAAGACCGCTCCTACGCGAGACTCGCTAGCTTGCGAAGGCGGCGCAAGACAGTTCCACCTAGCGTCCACCAGCGAGCAACCTAGACCACCACGATATCCGTCAACCCCAGCACCTGGGCTTGCGCCAGGATTTCATCGGGCGTGGCATCGGCTGCGGGCATCACCAGGCTGTTCTCGCCGTCGCCAAAGTGCAGTACGATCAGGTGCAAGGCCGCTTCGTGCAAGGCCAGGTCAGGCTGGTCCAACTCGAAGGTATGTTCTGTCGAATTGCCATTGAGCGAGTAGCGAACAGTGAAGGCGTGCATGAGCACCTCGGTCTAGGTTGGGAACTCATTACTTGACCGGCGAGACAGGAAATAATTCACACCACCACCAAGATCGTCTTGCCAGGCGGGCAAGACGACCTGGTATCAGGCGGCGCAGGTGTTACTTCATGGTCTCTCGGTACAGCTCGATGAACGGCGCTTCAGCCGGATCGATGCGGTCCATGCCGGCGGCAATGCGGTGCCAGTAGGGATACTGCGGCGCGATGCGGGTGGCCTGTTCGATCTGCTTCAGGTCCTCTTGCGTCAACACCAGGTCTGCCGCCTGCAAATTGTCTTGCAGCTGATCGAGGGTGCGGCCAGCGGTAATCACGCTGGTAATGCCCGGGCGATCCTTGAGCCAGGCCAGGCAGACGCGTGAAGGCGAGCAACCGTGGCGTTCGCCGACCGCGATCAAGGTCTCGATGATGTCGTAGGCGCGCTCACGATCATGCACATAGGGTTCCGGCCAGTCGCTACCCTGACGAGTGCCCTTGGGCGTCTGCTGGCCACGACGCACCTTGCCAGTCAACAGCCCTTCACCCAACGGCCCCCAGACCAGCGTGGCAAAGCCCTGGTCAATCGCCATCGGCAACAACTCGTACTCGGCCTCGCGCGATTCGGGCGTGTAGTAGATCTGCTGGGAAACGGGCTGTTGCCAGCCGTTCAATTGCGCGCTGCCCAGGGTCTTCATCATTTGCCAGGCGGTGTAGTTGGACGTGCCGAAGTAGCGAATCTTGCCGCTTTGCACCAGGTGATCCAGTGCTGCGAGGGTCTCCTCCACTGGCGTGACGCCGTCCCAGTTGTGGATCTGGTACAGGTCGATATGGTCGGTGCCCAGGCGCTTCAAGCTGGCCTCGCACGCGCGAATCAGATGGTAGCGCGAAGCGCCGCTGTCATTGGGGTTGTCGCTCATCGGGCTACGCGCCTTGCTGGCCAGGATGATCGAGTGGCGACGCTCGCCCAGGGCCTTGCCGACAATTTCCTCAGCCAGCCCATGTGAATACAGGTCGGCGGTATCGACCAGGTTGACCCCGGCGTCGAACGCCGCCGCGAACATGCGCTTGGCCAGGTCCACATCGACGCTGCCGGTCTTCTCGAACGAGCCTCGCCCGCCAAAAGGTACGGTGCCAATGACCAGTTCCGAAACCAGCAGGCCGGTGTTGCCGAGTGCGCGATATTTCATGGAAACCTCCATAGCAAAAGACTAGAAATACCGACGTACCTGCGCGCTGAAACGTTCAATCGGAAGCTTTCGGCGGCGTTCCCTATCAAGCCAGCGGTTGCGCCAACGACTGTCAAAGGTTTGCCAACGCACCATGCCCGTCGTGACCCTATGCGTAGGTGGCAAAGGCGTTACGCCACAGGCATGCTGGCAAGCTGACCAACGGAAGATGCGAGATGACGATGCAATCCCCCTGTACCACGTACTACCTAGAAATGACCTCGCCAGAGCAACTGGTGGAAAAACCCCAGCGCCCGGATTTGCACATCGTCGAATGCGAGGTGCCACAACCGGCCTTCAACCGCTTTCTCTACGCGTTGGTCGGCACGCCCTGGTCCTGGGGTGACCTGGACGCGTGGAGCGAGGCGCAGTGGCAGGCGCAGGTCGAGCAGGAAGCTCACCGCACCTGGGTGGCTTACCACCGGGGCGCCATCGCCGGGTATTACGAACTGTATCGCCCTGACGGGCGTAACGCCGAAATCCGTTACTTCGGCTTGGCCCCGCAGTTTCTGGGCGCAGGCTTTGGCGGCCCGTTGTTGAGCCAGGCGGTGCGTTGCGCCTGGGCGTGGCCCGGTACGCAGCGTGTATGGGTGCATACCTGCACCCTGGATCACCCTGCCGCGCTGGGCAATTACCAAGCGCGCGGCTTCAAGATCTACAAGCAGGAACAAACCCCGTCGGAAGCCTGAGGCTCAGGCCTGGGGTTCGGGTTGCACTGCGGCGTCTGCGGCCGTTTGCAGCGCCAGCTTCTCGCGATCGGCCTTGCTGATGTACTTGGGTTTGGTGCTGCGCGGCGCCAGCTTGGCGCTGGCCTTCTTGGCGTGCGCCTTGAGCAGTTGCTTGATTTTCTTCTGACGGTTCATGGTGGGTTCTGGTGAGAAGGAATGGAGCCTATGATAGCGCGTTGTCTTTCCTTTCCGTGAACCGCCGGGGCCTGTGCCATGAAACGTTCGCCCAGCATGCCCCCGGTTTCCGACTGGGTCATCCGCAGCACGCAGCCTGGCGCCATCGAGCGGATCGAGGCGTGGTTCGGTAGCCATGGCTATGATCCCCATCGGCACGACACCTACTCCATCGGCCGTACCTTGGCCGGGGTTCAGAGCTTTCATTACAAAGGCGCGTTGCGCCACGGCATGCCGGGCAACACGCTGGTGCTGCACCCCGATGAGTTGCACGACGGCATGGCCGGCACCGAGACAGGTTTCCGTTACCGCATGGCCTACATCGACCCTGCGCTGATTCAGGCCGCATTGGGCGGCCAGCCGCTACCGTTCGTGCCCGGTGGGCTCTCCAGTGACCCGCGCCTTTTCCACGCCAGCGAAACGTTCGTTCAGGGCGTGGACCACCCTCTGGAAAGGCTGGAAGAGCAAGACGCTGTCTACGACCTGGCCATGGCGTTGCGCGCTGTCGCGGGCAAACCACGCGGGCGCAAGCGCCTGGATTACCGGTCCGCCGAGCGCGCCAAGGCGTTCATTCTGGAGCACCTCCACCTGGGCATTACCCTGGAGATGCTCGAACGCGCCAGCGGCCGTGAGCAATGGAGCCTGTCCCGGGACTTCCGGGCTTTGTACGGCACCAGCCCCTATCGCTTCGTCACCCTCCGGCGGCTGGACAATGTGCGACGGCTGTTGCTCGATGGCTTCACCCTGGTCGACGCAGCCCTGGCGGCAGGCTTTCATGATCAAAGCCACATGACCCGACACTTCACCCGCAGTTATGGGGTGCCGCCGCTACGCTGGCTCGAACGCCTGCGGCCAGGCCAGCAACGTGCAGGATCGTACAAGCCTGCAGACACCGAGCTGCAATAGGCTGCGTGCTCCAATCAGGAGTAACCACCATGTTCGAATCCAATCAGCACATCCAGCCGCACCCTGTGAACCTGAACCAGAAGGCGTCGATGATCGACAGTCAGTGGAGCCCCAGGGTTGTTGCACAGATGAACGACTACCAGTTCAAGGTCGTGCGTATTGAGGGGGAATTCATCTGGCATGCGCACCCGGAAACCGATGAAGCCTTTCTGGTACTCGAAGGCACGCTGCGCATCGATCTGCCGCAACGCAGCGTCCATGTAGCGCCCGGCGAGTTGTTCGTGGTACCGCGGGGTGTGCTGCATCGAACAGCGGCCGAGGGCGAGGCCAAGCTGCTGATGATCGAGCCCTGTGGCGTCCTCAACACTGGCCATGAGGGCGGTGAGCGCACGGCGCCTAATGATCTGTGGATCTAGCCATCCAGGTACTGCGCTTCGTCAAAGCCTCAAGGCAGGTCTGGACGCTCAATAGATCCCCAAATCGGTCAAGAGCCTCATTCACTGCCTGACACTCAGCAGTCTTCAGTGATCACTTGGGACTTCCACCGCTGACAGCCGCCTGACCCTCACCAGGCGGCACGTGCTCCGGTGCCAGAACCGTCAAGCCTTCATACAAGCGCCTCGCGGCTATGCTGGCCGTCGATCAGGCGCAGCAGGCCCAGCGGGTTGGCGTCTTTGAGGGCGTCGGGCAGTAGCGCCTCGGGGTAGTCCTGGAAGCAGACTGGGCGCAGAAAACGGTCGATCGCCAGGGTCCCGACGGATGTACCGCGCGCATCGGATGTGGCGGGGTACGGCCCGCCGTGCACCATCGCCTCGCACACTTCGACGCCAGTGGGGTAGCCATTGACCAGCAAGCGCCCGGCCTTGCGTTGCAACACCGGTACCAGCGCGGCGAAGCGCTGGAAGTCTTCAGGCTCAGCAATCAGCGTGGCCGTCAGTTGCCCCTGCAACGCCTCAAGAGCCCGACGCAGTTCTGCTTCGTCAGCCACTTCGATGGCGACCGTGGTAGGCCCGAACACTTCTTCCTGAAGGACTTCATCGCCCTGCAACAAGAGGCTCGCCTGCGCCATGAACAGCTGGGGCTGGGCTTGGTTGCCCCCCTGTGTGGACCCGGCCAGGTGGCGTATCCCTGGGTGCTGGTGCAGGCGCTGCACGCCGGCACAATAGCTGCGCAGGGTTCCGGCATTGAGCATGGTCTGGCCAGGCTGATCAGCCAGGTGCGCGCCTAACTGCGCCAGGAAGTCGCTGAAGGCTTCGCCAGCGATACCGATGACCAGCCCCGGGTTGGTGCAAAACTGACCACACCCCATCACCACCGAATTGGCCAGCTCCCTGGCAATCTGCGGGGCTCGCGCTCGCAGCGCGCCTGGCAGCACCAGCACCGGGTTGATGCTGCTCATTTCGGCAAACACCGGAATCGGCTGCGCGCGAGCGGCCGCCATGTCGCACAGGGCCCGTCCACCCTTGAGCGAGCCCGTAAAGCCCACGGCTTGAATCATCGGATGACGCACCAAGGCTTCACCTACCCCCGCGCCGTAGATCATGTTGAACACGCCAGCGGGCATGCCGGTCGCTACAGCGGCCCGTTCGATGGCTTCACCCACCCACTCGGCCGTAGCCATGTGCCCGCTGTGCGCCTTGATCACCACCGGGCACCCTGCCGCCAGCGCAGCGGCGGTGTCGCCACCGGCTGTGGAGAAGGCCAAGGGGAAATTGCTGGCGCCGAACACCGCCACCGGGCCCAGGCCGGTGCGGTATTGACGCAGGTCAGGCCGTGGCAGCGGCTGGCGCTGGGGTTGCGCGCGATCGATGCGGGCGCCCATGAAGTCGCCGCGCCGCAGCACCTTGGCGAATTGGCGCATCTGGTTGCTGGTGCGGGCACGCTCGCCCTGGATGCGCCCCGCTGGCAGGGCAGTTTCTCGGCAGACGGTGGCGATGAAGGTATCGTCCAATGCATCGAGCTGATCGGCGATAGCGTCGAGAAACTGCGCGCGGCGCTCAGGTGCCAGGGCACTGTAAACGGGGAAGGCGGCTTCGGCGGCCTGGGCTGCGGCGTCCACTTCTTCGGGGGTTGCCTGGCTGAAGGTGACCGGCAGGGCCTCCCCCGTGCAGGCATCGAGGCTTTGCAGGCGCACACTGCCAGCGGCGCTGCGTTGGCCGCCAATGAAATTGCTTCCAGTCATGATGGACTCCTGAATTAAGAGATTGAAGTTGCCGCACCTGACCGCTGCCCAGGGCACGGGGCACGTGCCCTGACGGCCAAAGGTGGGCTTACAGGCTTTTCACGCTCCCTGGCTGCACCTGCTTCGCTGCTGGCGCAATGCCGTTGCGCAGCGGCTCGCCGAAGGCTGGCAGGCTGATTTCGAAGGTATCGCCAGGCTTCGCCTGGATGCCGTCGGCGAACGACAGCGTCGCAGTGCCGAAGTAGTGCACATGAATGTCGCCAGGTCGCAGGAACTGGTCGTATTTGAAGTGATGGAACTCCAGGTTCTCGAAGCTATGGCACATGTTCTGCTCACCCGACAGGAAGGGTTGGCTCCATACCGGTTGGCCATCACGCAGGATGCGGCTGGTGCCCTCGAGGTGCGCCGGCAGTGCACCGAGCCGCAGCTCCGGTCCGAAACTGCAGGCGCGCAGCTTCGAGTGGGCCAGATAAAGGTAGTTACGCCGCTCCATCACATGGTCGGAGAACTCGTTGCCCAGCGCGTAGCCCAGGCGGTACGGCGTGCCATCAGGGCCGATCAGGTAAAGGCCGACCAACTCCGGCTCTTCGCCTGCATCCTCGGCAAACGTCGGCAGCGGCAGGTCGGCCCCCGGGCGCACGACGATGGCGCCATCGCCCTTGTAGAACCATTCCGGTTGTGCACCCACCTGCCCTGCTGGCGGTCGGCCGCCTTCCATGCCCCACTGGAACATGCGCATGCTGTCGGTCACGGCGTCCTGGGCCTGTTGCTGATGCATCTTGTCGCGCGTGGCGGCGCTACCCAAGTGGGTCAGGCCAGTGCCGGTCACTAGGCAATGGGCCGGATCGGGGTGATCCAGCGGCGGTAGCACCCGGCGCTCGGCCAACAGCGTTTGGTAATCGTGACGCTCGCCCAGGCCCACTACCTGCACGTGATCGGCCAGGGTCAGGCCAGCGGCGATGGCCTGCAGGGCCAGCTCGCGGGTGGTGTCGATGCCACACACGCGCAAGACGTAGTCACCTTCCACCACGCCGACATGGCGCTCGCCGGTGGCGGTTTCAAATTGGATCAGTCGCATGGTCGTACTCGCTTGTCGGTTGCGAAAAATTATCGGGAGGCGCCAGCCACCTGGGTGGATGCATCACGCTGTCGACGCTCCAGGCGGGCGTAGACAACTCCGGTAAGCAGCACCCCGAACACGGTGACCAGGGCCAGGAAATACAGCCCGGACGACAGGTGCCCCGTGTGTTCTTTCAGGGCGCCGATGCCAAATGGGCCCAGGTAGCCGCCCAGGTTGCCGATCGAGTTGATCAGGGCGATGCCGGCCGCAGCGCTGGCCCCGGAGAAAAACCGCCCAGGCAGGGTCCAGAAGATCGCCGTGCACGAGAACAAGGCGAACGCCACCAGGCATAACGCCGCCAGTTGCAAGGCCGGCACGCTCAACCAAGCACTGAGAAACAGCCCGACTGCGGCCAGGGCGTACAGCAGACCCAGATGACCGTAACGGTCATTGAGGCGGTCCGAGCTGCGTGGCACGACCAGCAAACCAATGATGCCGAACAGGTAGGGCACCGCCGACACGAAACCGGTGACCAAGTCGCTGCCGCCGAACTGGTGGATCAAGGTGGGCAGCCACAACCCAAGCCCGTAGATGCTCAGGGTCATGGGCAGGTAGAACAGCGCCAACAGCAGCACGCGGCTGTCTTTGAGTGCATGCAGCGGGTTGCCGTGGCGGGTCTGGCCGTATTCACGCAGGTCATTGGCCAGCTGCTCCTGCAACCAGGTGCGTTGCGCGTCGCTGAGCCAGCGCACCTTGGCCGGGCCATCTGGCAACAGGCGCAGGGTGGGCCGGGCCAACAGCACCGCAGGGGTCCCGATGCAGATGAACAGCCATTGCCAGCCGTGCAGGCCATAGGTGCCGTCCAGGCCCAGCAATGCGCCGGAAAGCGGCCCTGTGACCAGCATCGCCAACGGCTGGGAAAGGATGAACAAGCCCAGGATCTTGCCGCGATGACGCACCGGGTACCACTGGGTGATGTAGTACAGCACCCCCGGGAAGAAACCCGCCTCGGCTGCCCCCAGCAGAAAGCGCATCACATAGAAGCCGTTCGGCCCGGTCACGAATGCCATGCCAACGGTGATGGCGCCCCATGTGAGCAAGATGCGCGCGAACCAGCGGCGTGCGCCGAAGCGGTCCAGCAGCAGGTTGCTCGGCACTTCGAATAGAAAATAGCCGATGAAGAACAACCCGGCGCCCAGGCCATAGGCCGCGTCGCCCAGGCCAATGTCGGCGCCCATGTGCAGCTTGGCAAAGCCGACCGCCGAGCGATCGACATAAGCCACCAGGTACAACAGAACCAGAAAAGGGATGAGCTTGAGTGTGATCAGGCGGACGAGCCGCTGCTCCTGAATCATGGCGATGTCTCCAATTGTTCTTGTAATGGGTACAACACCAGGCCGAGGTTTTTTGGCAGACCGCTGACCTAGGAAATCGATCATATAGTATTACTATTTGAAACAACAACCCTTCACATGTTGGTTTTTTGGCGATACATTGAGCACCATAACGATAAATAGTAATACTAATAAGGTGTCCATCATGTCCGATAGCAAGCCGTCGCTGCGCTCCGCCCAATGGTTCGGTACCGCCGACAAGAACGGGTTCATGTACCGCAGCTGGATGAAGAACCAAGGCATTCCGGACCACGAGTTCCAAGGCAAACCGATTATCGGCATCTGCAACACCTGGTCGGAGCTGACCCCGTGCAACGCGCATTTCCGCAAGATCGCCGAGCACGTCAAGAAAGGCGTGCTGGAAGCAGGCGGCTTCCCGGTGGAATTCCCGGTGTTCTCCAGCGGCGAATCCAACCTGCGCCCCACGGCCATGCTCACGCGCAATCTGGCGAGCATGGATGTGGAAGAAGCCATTCGCGGGAACCCGGTCGATGCCGTGGTACTGCTGACCGGTTGCGACAAGACCACGCCTGCGTTGCTGATGGGCGCTGCCAGCTGCGACGTTCCGGCCATCGTGGTGACCGGCGGGCCAATGCTCAACGGCAAGCACAAAGGCAAGGATATTGGCGCCGGCACTATCGTGTGGCAGATGCATGAGGCCTATAAGGCCGGCCACATCGACCTGAACGAATTCCTCTCCGCCGAGGCGGGCATGTCGCGCTCAGCCGGCACCTGCAACACCATGGGTACGGCTTCGACCATGGCCTGCATGGCTGAGGCGCTGGGCACCTCGCTGCCGCACAATGCCGCCATCCCTGCCGTGGACGCACGCCGTTACGTGTTGGCGCACTTGTCGGGTATGCGCATCGTCGACATGGTGCGCGAAGACTTGCGGCTGTCGAAAATCCTCACCCGCGAAGCCTTCGAAAATGCCATCCGGGTGAACGCCGCCATTGGCGGCTCGACCAACGCGGTGATTCACCTCAAGGCCATTGCCGGGCGCATTGGCGTCGACCTGCAACTGGAGGACTGGACGCGGGTGGGACGTGGTACGCCGACGCTGGTCGACCTGCAACCTTCGGGGCGTTTCCTGATGGAGGAGTTCTATTACGCGGGCGGTCTGCCGGCCGTGATCCGGCGCCTGGGGGAGCATGGTTTGTTGCCCAACCCGACTGCGCTGACCGCAAACGGCAAGAGCCTGTGGGACAACTGCCACACCGCGCCACTTTATGATGAGGAAGTCATCCGCCCGCTGGACAAACCGCTGGTGGCCGACGGCGGTATCTGTATCCTGCGGGGCAACCTGGCGCCCAAGGGCGCAGTGCTCAAGCCATCGGCGGCCACCCCCGCGCTGATGCAGCATCGGGGGCGCGCCGTGGTCTTCGAGCACTTCGAAGACTACAAGGCCCGCATCAACGACCCGGACCTGGATGTGGACGCCAACTCGATCCTGGTGATGAAGTATTGCGGACCCAAGGGTTATCCCGGCATGGCCGAGGTGGGCAACATGGGGCTGCCGGCCAAGTTGCTTGCCCAGGGTGTAACCGACATGGTGCGCATCTCCGACGCGCGCATGAGTGGCACGGCCTATGGGACCGTGGTGCTGCACGTTGCACCGGAAGCAGCCGCAGGTGGGCCTTTGGCCGTGGTACGCGAGGGGGACTGGATCGAACTGGACTGCCAGCAAGGCCGCTTGCACCTGGACATCGACGAGCAGGAACTGGCCGGTCGCCTGGCGGATCTGCAGCCACCGCCACAGCTGATCAGCGGGGGGTATGCCAAGCTCTACCTGGACCATGTGATGCAGGCTGATGAGGGCTGCGACTTCGACTTTCTTGTCGGCTGCCGCGGGGCGGCGGTGCCCAAGCACTCTCATTAGCCCAGGGACATCACCCTAAGCGGGACCGTGACTGGCTGAACGGGGCACGAGGGCGCTTGATGCCGCTTGCCGCTTGAACGCCGTGGAGCTGTCTATGCATCGACAGCTCCGCGCCCGCTAGAGAGCCGAGGCCCGCCAGCCCCCTCTGTCCGCCATCAAGGCGCTGCAAAACAGCCCTGCATCCATCAGTGCTATGATGCGAGCCCCGCCAGAAGGACCTCGCACACCCCTCATGAATTACCGCCAGCCCTCAACGCGCAAGAGCATGCACGCGACCTTGGTCCAGGACCTGGGCCTGCAGATCGTGTCCGGTCAACTCGCCCCAGGGCAGAAGCTGCCGTCCGAGGCAAGCCTGTGCGAAAGCTACGCGATCAGTCGGCCGGTGTTTCGTGAGGCCATGCGTGCCCTGACGGCCAAGGGCCTGGTTGAAGCGCGCCCCCGGGTCGGCACCCTGGTCAGGCCGCGCCATGACTGGCACATGCTCGACCCCGATGTGCTGCACTGGCTGATGCAGGCAACGCCGCAACAGGAGTTCTTCAATACCCTGTCCAGCGTACGCTGGGTCATAGAGCCTGCTGCTGCTGCCCTGGCCGCCACCAGTGCCACGCCAGAGGACGTGGCGTCGATCGGCGAGGCCTACCAGCGAATGGAAGCGGCGCGCACGCCAGATGAGCGGCTGCAGCCAGACCTGGACTTTCACGCCCGTATCGCCGATGCCACCCACAATGACCTGCTCGCCTACCTGTGCAACATGCTGTCGATGGCGTTGCGCGAATCGGTGCGCTTTTCCAACCAGCGTCCGAATTTCGATGAGCTCGCCCTCCCCCGGCACAAAGCCATTTTGACGGCTATCCAGAACGGCGACGCCCTCGGCGCCCGGCATGCCTCCCTGGTGCAGCTCGAAGATGCCCGCCTGGCGCTGAGCAAGGTGCTAGGGCAAGACCCGGCCAGCTGAGCGCCAAAAAGCATAATCATAAGGCCATCATTGGCGTAACAGCCTTTGGACGTGGCGAATCGGCCATCCGTTACCGCGGAGTGTGGCGTGCGTCACATTGGGCGCCTAACTAGCACATCCGTACTATTTCACCGTCTTGGGTCGCTCCCGATACTCCCCCTGTTTACCGCCGTACACAGGAACGCCAAGCCCTTGGGGCGCGGTGGCCACGCTGGTGGCATCTCATGGAGTCTCCGGAGCCGTTATGAACCCCTTATTCAAGTTATCCCCCCTCACCTTCGCGATTACGCTCGCCCTGGCCCCCGGCGCGTACGCAGCCGACTACGTGCTCGACAGCGGTCAGGACACTTTCAGCAGCGACCGAGGCATTGATGGCGCTGTGGTGCTACGCCCCAGCAACGGCACGCCGTCCACCCTCACCCTCAACAATGGCGCCCAAGTCACCAGCTTCGGCGGCCGGATCGGTGGATCGTCCACCAACGACGCTGCCAGTACGGCCATGGCCACGGTCGTCGTACAGGGCCCTGGTACACGTTGGAACGTGCCACGCACCGGCGCGGTGCTGGGCAACACCATCGTGATCGGCGGCGCCGGGCAAGGCACTCTCAACGTGCTCAGCGGCGGGCAGGTGTCGGTCCGGGACCTGCAGTTGAGCGACAATGGCAATGCCGGCAACGCACTGTCCCGGGCCAACCTGCTGGTCAGCGGCCAGGGCTCGAAAGTGGACACGGTCAACGTCACCTCCGGTGGCGTTTTCCTGTACGACTCGCGCATCAACCTCAAGGATGGCGGGCAACTGGTCAGTGAGCGTGTGGCCATCAACTCGATCAGCGAACTGTCGGGCGCTGGTACTCGCTGGGACAACACCGGCACCTTCAGAAACCGCAACGACCTGAGCCTGAGCGACGGCGCCGTGTTGACCAGCGACTCCATGGCGCTGGGGTCGGCCAACGTCAGCCGCAACACCCAGGTCAATGTCTCCGGTGAAGGCACCCGCCTGGCCACGCGTGCCATGACACTGGGCACCACGACCTCCAGTACCATCCTGACCCTGGCCAACGGCGCCGAGCTGAGCAGCACCGACGGGATCGACATCAGCGAGCTGACCAGCATCAACTCCGCCGCCCGTGGCACGCTCAGCATCGGTGGCGCCGTCGTGCGGGACGATGCGCGTACCGACATCGATGCCATCAGCGCCGGTACCGCCCAGGCGGCGGGCCGCCTCGACCCGCAAACGGCCATTCGCTTCGGCGCCGGCAGCGGTGCACTGGCGTTCAACCATACCGACAGCAACCTGCAAGTGAACAACCGCATCAGTGGCGCTGGCCGTGTGTACGCGTTCAGCGGCGACACCACCTTGGGCGGCGATCTGACCGGCCTTTCGGGGAGCACGGTGGTACGTGGTGGGCGGCTGGTACTGGGCGGCGACGTGGACCAGACCAACCCACGAGGCACATCATTGCTGAGCGTGGGCAACGGCACCTTGGTGGTCAACGGCACCGTTGGGCATACCGACGCTTCAGGCAACTACAGCAACCGTGCCCAAGTATTGGCCGGTGGCGTGCTGGCGGGCAACGGACAGGTCGGGAGCACGCAAGTGGCCTCGGGCGGTACGCTGTCGCCAGGTGAAGCAGCACTGGGCACCTTGAACATCAAGGGCGACCTGGACATGGCAGAAGGTTCCAGGTACGCCGCCGACATTGCTGGCAATGGCGGCTCGGACCGCGTCAACGTAAGCGGCAGAGCCACCCTGCGCGGTACGCGTGTGGACGTGACCACCCTCAACGACGCTCAAAGCTACCAGACCGGGCAAACCTATACCCTGCTGGCCGCGCAAGGCGGTGTGGTGGAGGGCGCAGCGGCAGGTACCGCGTATGCGCAAGCGTTTACCAACTCGGCATTTCTCAATGTCAGCCTGCAGCGCACCGCCAATGAACTGAACCTGACCATTGCGCAGAAAGGCACTACACCGCCTGTTGAACCACCCGTGGAGCCGCCTGTACAGCCTCCCGTGGAGCCGCCGGTACAGCCGCCTGTAGAGCCCCCGGTCGAACCGCCCGTACAGCCGCCGGTCGAGCCGCCTGTTGAACCCCCGGTGCAGCCGCCTGTAGAACCGCCTGTCGAGCCCCCGGTACAGCCGCCGGTCGAGCCCCCAGTAGAACCACCGGTACAGCCACCCGTTCAGCCGCCGGTGCAACCGCCAACCACAGGCACCCCGGGCATCTTCCAGACGGTGGCGCTCACACAGAACCAGTGGAATACGGCGGGCGCCCTGAGTGCATTGCAACAGAGCGGCGACCCGCTGCGCCTGTACAACAACTTGCTGGTACTGGATGCAGCCAATGCCCGCGATGCCATCGACCAACTGTCCGGTGATTACCACAGCAGTACGGGCACCGCGCTGATTGCCAATAGTCAAGTCGTGTCGGGCGTGCTCGGCACCCGCGTACGCGGCCTGTTGGACACTAACACCGTGCGCATGCCGCCAGGGGCATCGAACCTGATGCCGGCCACCCCCGAGGCGCAAGGCGGCGCGTGGGCGCAAGTGTTCGGCAACTGGTCGAAGCTCGATGGCAACAGCGGCGCCAGCGGCCTGCACCAACGCACCGGTGGTGTGCTGATCGGCGCGGACGGCAGCATTACCCAGGACTGGCGTGCCGGCGTGTACGGCGGTTACAGCCGCTCCAAGTTCGATGCCGATGACCGCGATGCCAAGGGCCACAGTGACAACTATCACTTGGGCCTGTACACCGGCGCCCAGATCGACGCGCTGCGCCTTAGTGCAGATGTGGGCTACACCTGGCACAAGCTCGACAGCAGCCGCAACGTGGCGTTTGCCGGTTACAGCGACCACCTCAAGGGCAAGCGCGACGCCAATACGCTGCAAGCCAGTGGCGAGGCGGCCTACCGCATCGGCCTGGGCGCGGTGGCGTTGGAGCCGTTCGTAGGGGTGTCCTACGTGAACTACGACGCCGACCGTTTCCGCGAAAAGGGCGGCGCAGCGGCGCTGAACGTATCGAGCGAGAAACAGGACACCTGGTTCTCCACGGTCGGCATGCGGGCTTCGACCCACACACGTGTGGCCAATCACGATACGCAGCTGTTCGGCTCGCTGGGCTGGCGCCGGGCCTACGGCGACCTGGACCCACGCAATGAGCAGGCGTTTGCCGGTGGACCTAACTTTGAGGTGCAAGGGATTGCGCAGACGCGAAACGTGGCACTCACTGAAGTGGGGGCAAAGGTACAGCTGAACCGTCAGACTGATGTAGGGCTGTCGTATCAAGGGCAGTTTGGTTCTGATACACGGTTCCATTCGGTCAATGCAGGCATCACGGTTCGCTTCTGAGGGGCGGCGGGGGCACAGCCCCCGTCGGACATAGTGACTGCGGCATCCAGGGCTTCCAGGCAGCCCTGGATGAGCACCGGCATCTCCTGCCTGGGGACCCACCAGTTTTGAGGTGCGCGGAATCTAGTCTCGCCAGGTCGCTGCCAATTCAGCGACCGGTTTTGACAGATCCCTGACGTTGCCTTCAGGTGCACACTTTCTATGGTGGCTGTACGTGTGGGCACCCCTGTGGTGCGCCCAGTGCCAACGTCTCGGTCTGTCAACCCGCGTACAGCTGCCACCCTATTGTTTGACAGCAACAGTGAGGCGGCTCCACTTCCTACGTTGGAGTTGAACCATGCTCAAGATCGTCCCCGCCCCCCTCCCCACAATGCCTGCCTAGAAGACATTTTGATCCAGGCCACCGAGTACGCTACGTGCGCGGCCGCTGTAGTGCAACAGGCCTTGTCACTGGGTTCCAGGTCGCCCTCTTCGGTGCTGATGCTGACGTCTCTGCATGAGCTCGAAACGCTGAAAGCTCTGCTTGAGTCAGCGAGCGCTGGGCCAGCATTAAGCGTGCAGGCCCGCCCGAGCGCTACCCTGGCTGCGCCGGTTGCTTGCGATAGAGCGACGGCATGCAAGCAAACAATGCCAAACAGCTCAACACCGCCACCGCCCCGGCGAGCACACCGAAACCTGTGCCTAATACCGCGCTCACACCCATCGCCACAACGGCTGCGCTGCCAATCTGGCAAAACCCCACCAACCCCGAAGCGGTGGCTGCATGCCCATGTTCACTGGCGATAGCACCTGAGATTGCCAGTGAAAGCGATGACCCATTGGCCAAGCTGACCAGGCACATAGGCAGCACCACGGCCGTAACGCTGTGCCACCCCATGGCGTACGCCAGAAGAAACGCCATGGCGCCGAGTACGAAGCAGGTGATGCCGATCGCAACGATCCGGTCGTAAGGTAAGCGGTCAAGCAGCCGCCGGGCCAACAGGTTGGCCCCGATGATGCCTAAGGTAAGCGGCATATACAGCCAACCGCTTTGCGCCTCGCTCAAGCCTGCTTGTACGAAAAGGAACGGCGACTGCGTCAGATAAACGAACCAAGCACAATAGATAGAACACACCACTAACGTGTAGCGGCAAAAGCTGCGGTCACCCAGCACACGGCTAAAACCCGCAAAGGGGGCGTTCCTGCTCCGCGCCGCGACCGGTAGCGTTTCAGGTATTAAAAACAGCGCCAAAAGCAGCGCTACCGCCCCGAATGCTGCGACGAACAGAAAGTCGGCTCGCCAGCCGAATGCGACGGCCAAGTGCCCACCGATTGCCGGGGCCAATGCCGGCGAGAGTGATACGAGGGGGTAAATCATGGCATAGACTTTCGCCGAGGTTCGCTTGTCGCAGGTGTCGGCGATCAACGCACGACCAATCACCAGCCCCGCCGCCGCGCCCACCGCTTCCACCATGCGCCACGCGATGAAGTCCATGTAGCTGCTGGACAGCGCGCAGCCCACGGAGCCCAGCAGATAGAGAACGCCACCGGCAAGCAGCACCGGCTTGCGTCCTCCTCGGTCTGACATTGGGCCATAAGCCAACTGCGCAATGGCCAGTGCCAGTAGATAGAACGAAACGGTTTGCGGCATTTGCCAACTGGCAATGCCAAATTCAGTAGCCATGCCGGGCATCGCGGGTAGATAGATATCCGAGGCGACGAGGCCGAAGGCGCTCAGCATGGCGACTGTCAGGATGAAGGATAAGCGAGGCATTGTGCTCCCTGGCATCCGGCTTGGGCCGGCTGCGTGATGGACGATGAATGAACCTCGCTATGTTATGCAGCCTGCATCAATGCGAAAATGCACGTAATCGCAGCCCAGGGCTGCATATTTGCATCTTCAGGAAGCGCGCCACGATGAATTGGGATGACATACGCATTTTCCTCGCAGTGCACCGCGCCGGCACCCTGCGGGCTGCAGCCAAAGCTTTGGGCATCGACCAGACTACGGTCGGTCGACGGCTGGCGGGGCTTGAGCAAACCTTGAGCAGCCGTCTATTCCTCCGCAGCACTGGGGGGCTGGCGTTGACGACCACCGGACAACAGCTCGTACAAAAGGCTGAGGAAATGGAGCGGATGGCCGTCTCCTTCGAGCGCCAGGCTGAAGGCAGCGACCCTCATCCGTCGGGTGAGGTGCGCGTCACCACCACCGATGCGCTGGCCGTTGATTTCGTCATACCCGCGATCGAGCAACTGCGGGCCACTCATCCTGAGGTGCGGGTCATTCTGACCACCACTACCCGGCTATTGGACTTGGGGCGCAGGGAGGCCGATATAGCCGTGCGCACGGTACGCCCAGAACAACCTGACCTGATCGTGCGACGGCTGGCTCACTGGACTGTCGGACTGTATGCGACACAGCGCTACCTTGAATTGCGTGGGAAGCCAGAGCCTGGTAGCGCCCTGGTGGGGCATGACATCGCCCTTTACCAGAAAGGTGTAACCGAGCGTCAGGATGACACGCTGGCAGGAGAACCCAGATCCGCAGGCTGTGTTGTCGCGGAGCTGGACTCGAGCCTCATGCTGGCAACCTTCGTACGCGCCGGCCTGGCCCTCGGTGAGTTGCCGGAATACATGGCCCGGCGAGATACCAGTTTGGTGCGAATTTGGCCTGATCGTAAGCGGGCCACGCCATATGAAGCCTGGCTTGTGCTGCATCGGGACCTGGCGCACACGGCAAGGGTGAGGGTTGTAGTGGACGCAATCGTTGCGGCATTTGCCAAATGAGGGCTACATGAGCGCTACTTGGCTCAACACCGCATCGGCGGTCAGACTGAAGCTCGCTGGGGCAGGACACCGTAGTGTGAAGTTCGGCTTGGTGAGTGATGGCATTGCGTTTCTCAGATGAGCTGTGTGTAACTGCTGTCGATCAACAGGTCTTCTGGAGCGTTTATGTTCAGCCACATTCAGCTCGGTGCTCGGGACCTGCCGGCCATGATCAGGTTCTACGATGCCGTACTCGCCACCCTGGGGCTTGTCCGCATGCCCGACAACCACGATGGCGGCCCCTGCGGCGCTGGATGGCAACGGCCGGACAGGGAATGGCCGCAGTTCTATGTGCAACTGCCATTCAACGGACTGCCTGCGACATGGGGCAACGGCGTGCAAATAAGCTTTGCCGCCAGCTCACAGGATCAGGTGCAGGCGGCATGGCGCACAGCGTTGGCGATGGGTGCTCAGGATGAAGGCGCACCTGGGTTGAGGCCGCAGTATGGGCAGGATTACTACGGTGCCTACTGCAGGGATATTGAGGGCAACAAGCTTTGTTTCGTACATGCTTGCGGGCTCGCCTACCCTGATGTCCCATGAAGCAGACGCTCCAGTCTAATACCCTCCTGAATGGCACCATCGCTCGGTAGGCGCTAGGTGATGGCATATTGTTATTCATAAAAGATATTTAAGAAATTTCTTTTATTCCATTAGATTCTGACAGGTGACTTTGATGTAACAAGTCATTTCATCTACTGGGCTGTCACTGCGCACTACTAGGCAGCGGCCTATGACTTGGTCAACTTCCTGTCGGTTTCACATAATGAGTTTCGATGTTGCTTTCGCCCTGTCCACCTTACCCGCGTTCGTTTCGGCAGTCGGCGTCACATTACAAGTGGGGCTGATTGCCATCGTCACGTCACTCGGCGTGGCATCTCTAAACGCCGCGATTGTGATGTTCCGAGTGCCTGTGCTTCAACCGATGGTGCGGGTGTACGTTGAAATTGCACGGAACACGCCGCTGCTGATCCAACTGTTTTTCATCTACTTCGCCTTGCCCAGCATCGGCATACGGGTCTCTGGGTTCGCTTCGGCGATCATCGCCATGACCTTCCTCGGTGGCGCCTACCTCACGGAAATTCTGCGCGCGGGCATTGACGCCGTGCCTGCCGCCCAGATCGAGGCAGGTCTGGCCATTGGTCTGTCTCGCTGGCAGTTGCTTCGCCACGTCATCCTGCCGCAGGCCGGCATCCTTAGTACACCGGCGCTGTTCGCCAACTTCGTGTTTCTGCTCAAGGAAACCACAGTAGTGTCTGCTGTAGCGGTGCCGGAAATCCTCTACACCACCAAGAACTATATCGCCCTTTACTACAAGACCTACGAAATGCTTGCGGTCATGACGCTGCTCTGCGTTCTGCTGTTCGTCCCGCTATCGCTGCTGCTGCGTACGTTAGAAAGGAGGTTGCAACATGGCCAGTTCGGGCATTGATCTGTTGTGGGTGTCCGCGCCACAACTGGCGATCGGCATAGGCCGCACACTAGGAATCACGTTGCTGGCCATAGTGTTCAGCAGCTTGGGCGGGATGCTCTACGGCGTAGTGCGCAACTTGGAGGTGCGCTGGATCGACGTTGTGCTGATCGTCTACCTGGAGATGTTCAGGGCCATACCGGTGCTGGTCTGGCTTTACCTGTTTTTCTTCGGTATGCCGATCTTTCTGGGATGGAGTATTTCGGGATTTTGGTGCGCTGTGCTGGTGCTGTCGCTATGGGGCGCTTGCGAAGTGGGTGAGGTGGTCCGTGGCGCGCTACGCTCCCTACCCCGCGGCCAACGTGAGGCGGGCCTGGCGATCGGCCTGAACCTGCCGCAATTATACGTCAAAGTGCTTCTGCCCCAAGCCTTGCGCAGAATGACGCCCCCGCTGATCAACGTGTTCACGCGGCTGATCAAGACAAGTTCGCTGGCAGTGCTGATTGGCGTGGTGGACGTGATCAAGATCGGACAGCAGATCATCGAGCGTACCTATGAATCGGTGCTGATCTACGGGTTTCTCTTCGCATTCTTCTTTCTGGCCTGTTATCCGCTGTCAGCCGCGTCGCGTGTGCTCGAACGGCGATGGAATCACTCATGACTGCATTGATCGAACTGGCGGGATTCTCCAAGAACTTTGGCAGTAATCCGGTTTTAAACCATATCGACCTGTCCGTTCGTGAGGGTGAGGTGGTGGTGATTCTCGGCCCCAGCGGCTGCGGCAAAAGTACCTTGCTGCGCTGCCTGAATGGCCTCGAACTGGGTCACGCGGGAACATACCGCTTTGCTGGACGCCAATTGCCCGGCAATGGCGGTTGGCGTGCGGTGCGCCAAGAGATAGGCATGGTATTTCAAAGCTATCACCTGTTCCCGCACATGACCGTGCTTGACAATATTTTGCTGGGCCCTGTCAACGTGCAAAAACGCCCCGTTCACCAGGTGCGCGCCCAGGCCGAAACGCTGCTTGCGCGGGTTGGACTGCTGGACAAGCGCGATGCCTGGCCCCGCGAATTGTCTGGCGGTCAGCAACAACGAATCGCGATTGTTCGTGCCCTGTGCATGCACCCGAAGGTCATGCTGTTCGACGAGGTGACTGCCGCCCTCGACCCGGAAATGGTCAAGGAGGTGCTGGAGGTGATTCTGGACCTTGCCGACAGTGGCATGACGCTTTTGATCGTCACGCATGAAATGGCCTTTGCCCGTGCAGTGGCTGACCGGGTCCTGTTCATGGACGGCGGTCGTATCACTGAACAGAGTACCCCTGAAACATTCTTCAGCTCCCCGCAGACCGCACGCGCGCAGCAGTTTCTGGAGAAGTTTTCCTATGTAGAAAATCTGCCCAAGAGGAATGCATCGTGAAACTAAAATCTGCCCTCGTTTTTCCACTGCTGGCTATCGGTCTGCTAATCGGCAGCGCCGCTGCCCACGCTGAAGGGTATCTGGATAAGATAAAAGCTCGGGATAAATTGATCGTAGGCGTATTCAGCGACAAGCCCCCCTTCGGTTTTGTCAACGAACAAGGCGATTACGTTGGCTTCGACACGGACCTTGGCCGCCGCTTTGCAAAGGATCTGCTGGGCGATGAAAAAAAGATCGAATTCGTCGTGGTAGAGCCAGCTAGTCGCATTCCGTTTCTGCAAAGCGACAAGGTGGACTTGATCCTGGCCAACATGACCGTGACGCCCGAGCGCGCTCAGGTAGTGGATTTCACCAACCCTAACCTGCGTGTGGCGGTGCAGGCATTGGTACCGGAGAAAAGCACGGTCCAACGCCTGGATGACCTGGCAAGCAAAACCGTCATTGTGACTGCAGGAACAACTGCTGACGTGTGGCTGACGAAAAATCACCCGGACTGGAAGCTGCTCAAGTTCGAGAAAAACTCTGAATCCTTGCAAGCGCTGGCAAATGGTCGCGGTGACGCCTATGCGCAAGACAACCTGGTGCTGTTCGGATGGGCCAAGCAGAACCCGGGCTATCGCCTATTGCCGCAGAAACTAGGCGACGAAGCGCCGATCGCGCCAGCGGTGAAAAAGGGCAATGCCGAGCTGCAACAGTGGGTCAATACCGAACTGGCGAGCCTGGGCAAGGAGAAGTACCTGCTCAAGTTGTATGATCAGTACGTGCGTGCACAACTGGCGGCCGATACCGATCCTGCTGCGGTGATTGTTGAAGGCGGTGACTGGAAGTAAGCCGTTCGAAGGTGGCAGGCTTGCCTGCCGCCTTGGACATCACTAAGCACTCGGCACCACAGCCGACATTCCTTGCAGACTGCTTGATTTGGTGGCAACTGAAGCGCCGGCGGTGAAGCCTGCGCGTGGATCTATCTGGTCTGCAAGAAGCCAGTATTCACCCGCTTGCAAGCCTTCATGAACGCCGACGATACCCGGCGATCAATAATGCCATCCCAGGCACCAGCATCCCCACTGCAGTGTAGCCAAAAGCGGCCTGCCCCGATGCGCCCACGGCGGCAAACGCCGCACCTACGGCGAGCAGCGGCATTGCAGCGAAGTAAAATGGTTTGGCTACCTTGCTCATATCGAACCTCCTGTTTGCAATTATCTGTGTGGGCATCCAAGCTTACATGCACGTGTACTCGGCAGGGTAGCCATGCTTGCGCACCTGCTTCAAACCAATGTGCAACTGACTGGTCAAGTCCACTGAGCTCTCGATTCAACGCTGATCGCCAACCTCATATTTTGGTCGGGCAAGCGCTCAAAAGAGCTGATGCGCGATGTACTTGGCAAAACGCTCAAGCCGGGATGTGGTTTTGGCGGACTCACCAAGTGGGGGGTTAGGCTCAAGTTCATTGATAAATCAAAAGACAATCCGCCCACTTCGCGCTGCGCTTGATTCGAAGGGCTAAGATCGCAGTCGATTAGCCAGATAACCTTTCACGCAGAGCCTAGCTGATCAAATTCGCCATTCTGATCGATGGCTATACCGCGTGCCCGACCTACCCCCCAAGCCAAGGCTCTGGTCATGGATTCTCCGGGTCGAGTTGAACGCATCTTCCAGGATCGGTAAGCCTCCTGAGGCGTAAATGCCTATGAACAATTGAGTGCTGCCTGTGCGCGAGAGACATACCTGCACATCAATGTATGTACCGTCGTTCAACACTTCTTCGTGTACTCGGTGATGGAGATTCACATCAGCCATCCCCAATAAACGCTGCCACGGCGCCGCATACCAGCCTCCTCCGACTTAAGTCGTACTCGAATGGTGAACCTAGAAGGTAGCTCTCTGTCTGGATGGCGCAACTTCAAAGCGGTATTACAGGAAAACACCTGACGACCGGCTCATTTACCCATACGCGCCCGACACCCCGTACAGCTATAAGCACGGTACTCGCCAGCCCGCTGGTCAAAGGTGACCGCAATTCACACCTGGAGTATCCAGGCATTCTCAATTGCCACTGCCCAAGGCTTAGAGGCAGCAAATGAACTGTCGGTCACAGGTTCGTGCGTGCCTGTGCTAACTATTTTGAAGAGGAAGCAGGCGTAACAACCTGAGAACTTACGTAAAAGTCACGCACATGAAAAAGGCCACCCCTTTCGGAAATGGCCTAAGTCATTGAATATAATGGTCGGGACGGAGTGATTCGAACACTCGACCCCTTGCACCCCATGCAAGTGCGCTACCGGGCTGCGCTACGCCCCGACTGGGCTTTGAAGCATGTTCTCGTTACCGCTGAGAACGATGAAGAATATACCCTAACCTTTTGATTAATGGAAGCTTTTTTTCAAAAATTTCCACTCATCCTAAACAACGGTCACTTCTTCAGCACCACCAACACATCTTCCAACTCGACAATCATCTGACGAATCAGCTGTTTGTACTGGCTCGACTCATCCTTGGCCTCATCACTGGAAAGCCGCAACCTCGCCCCGCCAATGGTGAAGCCCTGGTCGTAAAGCAGGGCGCGAATCTGGCGGATCATCAGCACGTCTTGGCGCTGGTAATACCGCCGGTTGCCCCGCCGCTTCACAGGATTGAGCTGATCGAACTCCTGCTCCCAATACCGCAACACGTGCGGTTTTACAGCGCAAAGTTCGCTGACCTCACCAATGGTGAAGTACCGTTTGCCCGGTATGGGGGGCAGTTCGTCGTTATGGCTTGGTTCCAGCATAGGCCTCAACCCGGGCCTTCAACTTCTGCCCTGGACGAAAGGTGACGACGCGCCGTGCGGTGATCGGGATTTCTTCCCCAGTCTTGGGGTTGCGGCCCGGCCGCTGGCGTTTATCGCGAAGGTCGAAGTTGCCGAAACCGGACAACTTGACCTGCTCGTTCTCTTCAAGTGCGTGCCGAATTTCTTCGAAAAACAGCTCGACCAGCTCCTTGGCCTCACGCTTGTTAAGCCCCAGCTCCTCGTACAGCCTCTCGGCCATCTCAGCTTTCGTCAGAGCACCCATGCCGTTATTTCCTTAACGTGGTGTTCAACCTTTGTTCGAGCGAGGTGAGGATAGTGTGCAAGGTAGTGTTCACCTCATCGTCGTTAAGAGTGCGCGATGGATGCTGCCAGGTCAAGCCGACTGCCAGGCTTTTTCTATCAGGATCAATGCCTTTACCCTGGTAGACATCAAACAGCCTGAGGTCTGTGAGCCATTCGCCTGCATTGTCACGAATTACGTCAAGCACGTCTTGAGACGCTACATCACGACCTGCGATCAACGCCAGGTCACGACGGGTTTCCGGGAACTTGGACAACTCGCTGAATTTCGGCAATCGGCCTTCGACCACATCGGCCAGCACCAGCTCGAAAACGAAGACCGGGCGGTCCAGGTCCAGGACTTTTGCAAGCTCTGGATGAAGCGCGCCCAGATAGCCAACGGTCTTACCTTCACGCTGGATTTCGGCGGTCTGACCAGGGTGCAAGGCTGGATGCTTGCCAGCGACGAAGGTGAAGTCGCCCAACGCACCGGAATAACCCAACAGGGCTTCCACATCGGCCTTCACGTCGAAGAAGTCGATAGGGTCGCGGCCGTTGGCCCATCCTTCAGGCAAGCGGCTGCCTGTAACGACGCCGGCAATCATCGGTTCCTGTGCCAAGTCGCCCAGTTGGCCGACGAAACGTAGGCCACTTTCGAACAAGCGCACGCGGTCCTGCTGGCGATTGAGGTTGTGCTGCAATGCCTTGACCAGGCCCGGCCACAGAGAGGCACGCATGGCCGCCATGTCGCTGGAGATAGGGTTGGCCAGCAACAGTGGCTCTACGCCTGGGCTGAACAGCTCGAACAGTTTCGGATCGATGAAGCTGTAGGTAATGGCCTCCTGGTAACCACGAGCAACCAGCAGACGACGCAGGTTTGGCAGCTCGCCACGGGTTTCCGGGCGTGCTTGCGGCGCCAGGCGCGCTTGCGGGTAGCGCACGGGCAGGTTGTTGTAACCGTACAGACGCGCGAGCTCTTCGATCAGGTCGACTTCGAGGCTGATATCGAAGCGGTGGCTCGGAACGTTGACCGTCCACTGCCCTGCTCCGTCTGCCTGGGTAGCCAGACCAAGGTTGTTGAGCAACTGCTCGACCTGGGACGGGTCCATTTCCATGCCAAGCATCTGGGCGATGCGATCGGCACGCAGGGTAACCGGGGCAATGCGGGGCAAGTGTTGCTCGCTGACGGCTTCAACGATAGGGCCGGCTTCACCGCCTACCACTTCCAGCAGCAATGCGGTCGCGCGCTCCATGGCCTCGCGGGCCAACTGGGAATCGACGCCGCGCTCATAACGGTGCGAGGCGTCGGTGTGCAGGCCGTAGGAGCGGGCCTTGCCTGCAACGGAAATCGGCTCGAAGAAAGCGCTTTCCAGGAACAGATCACGGGTTTTAGCGGTGTCGACGCCGCTGTGCTCGCCGCCCATGACGCCGGCGATGGCCAGGGCGCGGGTGTGGTCGGCAATGACCAGGGTGTCGGCACGCAGTGCAACTTCCTGGCCGTCGAGCAGCACGAGCTTCTCGCCTTCCTCGGCCATGCGTACGCGAATGCCGCCGTTGATCTCTGCCAAGTCAAAGGCGTGCATCGGCTGGCCGAGTTCGAGCATCACGTAGTTAGTGATGTCTACGGCAGCGTCGATGCTGCGCACGTCGCTGCGGCGCAGACGCTCGACCATCCACAGCGGCGTCGGCTTGCTCAGGTCGACATTGCGGATGACCCGCCCCAGGTAACGTGGGCAAGCTGCCGGCGCATGGACCTCGACTGGGCGCACTTCGTCGTGCGCGGCAGCCACGGCTGGCACCAGCGGGCGGGTAACCGGCACGTCGTACAGCGCGCTGACGTCGCGCGCCAGGCCGGCGATTGACAGGCAATCACCCCGGTTGGGCGTAAGCCCGATTTCGATGCTGGCATCATCCAGGCTCAGGTACTGGCGAATGTCTTCGCCCACCGGCGCATCGCTGGCCAGTTCGAGCAGGCCATCGTTTTCTTCACTGATCTGCAGTTCGGCCGCCGAGCAGAGCATGCCGAATGACTCCACACCGCGCAGCTTGGCCTTCTTGATCTTGAAGTCTCCAGGCAGTTCGGCGCCGATCATGGCGAAGGGGATCTTGATCCCTGGCCGGGCGTTAGGCGCGCCGCAAACCACCTGGAACGTTTCCTGACCATTGCTGACCTGGCACACACGCAGCTTGTCGGCGTCTGGGTGTTGTTCAGTGGCAAGGATTTCACCCACCACAATACCGCTGAACTGGCCGGCAGCGGGGGTCACGCTGTCGACTTCCAGGCCGGCCATGGACAGGCGGGCCACCAGTTCGTCACGGGAGACTTGCGGGTTTACCCAACCGCGCAGCCACTGTTCACTGAATTTCATGCTGTTCTTCTCCTGAAGGTTGCGTCGATTGGCTTAGCGGAATTGGGCTAAGAACCGCAGGTCGTTGTCGAAGAACAAACGCAGATCGTTGACGCCATAACGCAGCATGGCCAGGCGCTCGGCACCCATGCCGAAGGCGAAGCCCTGGAATTGCTCAGGATCAATGCCCGACATGCGCAACACGTTCGGGTGCACCATGCCGCAGCCCATTACTTCCAGCCAGCCGGTCTGCTTGCACACGCGGCAGCCATTGCCCGAGCACATGACGCACTGGATATCCACTTCGGCAGACGGCTCGGTGAAGGGGAAGAACGATGGACGGAAACGCACCGCCAGTTCTTTTTCGAAGAACACGCGCAGGAATTCTTCGATGGTGCCCTTGAGGTCGGCGAAATTGATGCCACGGTCGATCAGCAGGCCTTCGACCTGGTGGAACATCGGCGAGTGGGTGATATCCGAATCGCAGCGGTAGACGCGGCCAGGACAGACAATGCGAATAGGTGGCTGGGTCGACTCCATGGTCCGCACCTGCACCGGCGAGGTGTGGGTACGCAGCAACATGTTGGCATTGAAGTAGAAGGTATCGTGCATCGCCCGGGCCGGATGGTGGCCGGGGATGTTGAGCGCTTCGAAGTTGTGATAGTCGTCTTCGACTTCAGGGCCTTCGGCAATGCCGTAGCCAATGTGCGTGAAGAACTGTTCGATGCGTTCGAGTGTACGGGTGATGGGGTGCAGGCCACCGGTGGCCTGGCCGCGGCCTGGCAGGGTCACATCAATGCATTCGGCAGCCAGACGAGCGCTGAGCTCGGCTTCTTCAAAAGCTGCCTTGCGTGCGTTCAGCACAACGGTGACGCGCTCTTTGGCGTCATTGATCAGCGCGCCCACTTTGGGCCGCTCCTCGGCTGGCAGGTTGCCCAGGGTCTTCATCACCTGGGTCAGCTCGCCCTTCTTGCCGAGATAGTTGACCCGGATCTGTTCCAGGGCATTGATGTCTTCAGCGCGCTCCACGGCCTCCAGGGCTTGGGAGACCAGCGCATCCAGGTTTTCCATGTACAGACTCCAGATACGAAAATAGGGGAAGAGCTTTGAAGGCTCTTCCCCTATCGATGACGTTCAATGCCCGGCGACGCAGGCGTCGCCGGGTGATTGTCGCGGGTACTTAAGCCAGAACGGCTTTAGCTTTCTCGACAATCGCAGCAAACGCCGCTTTTTCGTTCACTGCCAGATCGGCCAGAACCTTACGGTCGATTTCGATCGAAGCCTTTTTCAGGCCAGCAATCAAACGGCTGTAGGACAGACCGTTGGTGCGGGCACCGGCGTTGATACGAGCGATCCACAGTGCGCGGAACTGACGCTTCTTCTGGCGACGGTCGCGGTAGGCGTATTGGCCTGCCTTGATGACCGCTTGCTTGGCAACACGGAATACGCGCGAGCGTGCACCGTAGTAACCTTTAGCCAGTTTCAGAATTTTCTTGTGACGCTTACGAGCGATGACGCCACGCTTAACACGAGCCATGAGTAACTTCCTCTATCTTAACCAGAATTAACGTACGCGCAGCATGCGCTCGACTTTTGCTACGTCGGACGGGTGCAGCAAGCTGGCACCGCGCAGTTGACGCTTACGCTTGGTCGACATTTTGGTCAGGATGTGGCTCTTGAAAGCGTGCTTGTGCTTGAAGCCCGAAGCGGTCTTCAGGAAGCGCTTCGCAGCACCGCTCTTGGTTTTCATTTTTGGCATGTTGGAACTCCGCATTCGATAAAAATTACACAATAATCATCAGGCCTGCCGTGCCCGGGAGATTATTTCTTCTTTTTGGGGGCGATGACCATCATAAGCTGGCGTCCTTCCATCTTAGGATGCTGCTCGACGGAACCGTATTCGATCAGGTCAGCTTCAACCCGCTTCAACAGCTCCATGCCCAGCTCCTGGTGGGCCATCTCACGACCACGGAATCTCAGAGAGATCTTGGCCTTGTCCCCTTCGGTAAGGAAACGTACCAGGTTGCGTAGTTTTACCTGGTAATCCCCTTCTTCCGTCCCTGGACGAAACTTGATTTCTTTAATCTGGATCTGTTTCTGGTTTTTCTTGGCTTCGTTGGCCTGCTTCTTCTTCTCGAAGAGGTGCTTGCCGTAGTCCATCACCTTGCAGACGGGTGGAACCGCGTCTGCGGAGATTTCCACCAGATCCAGCTTCGCTTCTTCAGCGATACGAAGCGCTTCATCAATCGAGACGATGCCAACCTGCTCGCCGTCTGCGCCAATTAACCGAACCTCGCGGGCCGAGATATTCTCGTTGATCGGGGCCTTCGGTACAGCACGTTTATCATTTCTCATTTCACGCTTAATAGTCATTACTCCGTTGTTTGGCGACCACGCCGGGAAACCGCTTGCGTCAGGAGCTCAGCGAACTGGGCGACGGGCATGGAGCCCAGGTCAGCGCCTTCGCGAGTACGCACTGCTACGGTCTGCGTTTCGACTTCGCGGTCCCCTATAACCAAAAGGTACGGGACCTTGAGCAAAGTATGCTCACGGATTTTAAAGCCGATCTTCTCATTTCTCAAGTCCGACTTGGCACGGAAACCGCTACCATTCAGAGTTTTCTCAACCTCAAGGGCGAAATCGGCCTGTTTGTCGGTGATATTCATAATCACCGCCTGCGTTGGCGCCAGCCAGGCAGGGAATACGCCGGCGTAGTGCTCGATCAGCATGCCGATGAAGCGCTCGAACGAACCCAAAATGGCGCGGTGCAGCATGACCGGGCGCACGCGGCTGTTGTCTTCGGCAATGTAGCTGGCGTCCAGGCGCTCCGGCAGGTTCGGGTCGTACTGCAGGGTGCCGCACTGCCAGTTACGGCCAAGGCAGTCACGCAGGGTGAACTCGATCTTCGGCCCGTAGAAAGCGCCCTCCCCTGGCTGGTATTCCCACTCCAGGCCAGATTCATTCAGGGCATCGGCCAACGCTCCCTCGGCACGGTCCCACAGCTCTTCAGAGCCAACGCGCTTGGCCGGACGAGTAGACAGCTTCATGGCGATGTCGCTGAAGCCAAAGTCCTTGTAAACGTCCAGAGTCAGCCTGATGAAGTCGGCGGCTTCTTTCTTCACCTGTTCTTCGGTGCAGAAAATGTGGGCATCGTCCTGTACGAAGCCACGCACACGCATGATGCCGTGCAATGCACCAGACGGCTCATTGCGGTGGCATGCGCCAAACTCGGCCAGACGCAGCGGCAGGTCGCGGTAGCTCTTGAGCCCCTGGTTGAAGACCTGCACGTGGCACGGGCAGTTCATCGGCTTGACCGCGTAGTCACGGCTCTCGGACGAGGTGGTGAACATGTTCTCGGCGTAGTTGGACCAGTGGCCGGAACGCTCCCACAGGATACGGTCGACCACTTGCGGGGTCTTGATTTCCTGATAACCGTTCTCGCGCTGAACATTACGCATGTACTGCTCGAGCACTTGGTAGACAGTCCAGCCATTGGCATGCCAGAACACCATGCCCGGTGCTTCTTCCTGCAGATGGAACAGGTCGAGCTGCTTACCGATCTTGCGATGGTCGCGCTTCTCGGCTTCTTCGATGCGCTGGATGTAGGCCGCCAGCTGCTTCTTGTCAGCCCAGGCGGTGCCGTATACCCGCTGCAACTGTTCGTTCTTGGCATCGCCGCGCCAGTAGGCGCCGGACAGCTTGGTCAGCTTGAATGCCTTGAGGAAGCGGGTGTTGGGCACGTGCGGGCCGCGGCACATGTCCACGTATTCCTCGTGGTAGTACAGGCCCATGGCCTGTTCGTTTGGCATGTCCTCGACCAGGCGCAGCTTGTAGTCTTCGCCACGGGCAGTAAACACGTCGATGACTTCGGCGCGCGGGGTCATTTTCTTGATGACGTCGTAGTCAGTATCGATCAGCTGCTGCATGCGCTTCTCGATGGCCGCCAGGTCATCCGGCGTGAAGGGCCGCTCGTAAGCGATGTCGTAGTAGAAGCCTTCGTCGATCACCGGGCCGATCACCATCTTGGCGGTCGGATACAGCTGCTTCACCGCATGGCCAACCAGGTGGGCGCACGAGTGACGAATGATCTCCAGTCCCTCTTCATCTTTGGGGGTGATGATCTGCAGGGTAGCGTCGTTCAGGATCAGGTCGCAGGCGTCGACCAGCTTGCCATCTACCTTGCCGGCAACGGTGGCCTTGGCCAGACCGGCGCCGATGGATGCGGCGACCTCGGCAACGGACACGGGGTGATCGAACGAACGTTGGCTGCCATCGGGAAGAGTAATGGTGGGCATTGGCGCCTCCTCTCCTAGTGGTGACCCCTACCAAAGGTCACGTGGGTTGGGATGAGCCAGTACAAGATCCGAACCTGCCTTCCGTTGACGGGAAGCCTGCCTCACAGTGGCAGAAGCCTTTGGGCTTGCGGGGACGAACCAGAGTGACTGGAAAGAAAATAGAACTGCAGCGGGGACGTTCTCAGCTGCAAGCCGGGCATGCTAGCACGCAGTCAGAGCCGCGCGCAGGAATATTTGGAAATTGCCACTGATGGTGAACTTCCGCGACAGCTTCCCTATCAGACGTGTGGAAACAACTACTCTTGATGAGAACTGACCCAAGGAGTAATCGGTTATGCGAGTTCCGTCTCTTCTGGCCCTGGCGGCCGCTGGCGCCCTGCTGATGCCAATGGCCGCGAACGCCGGCAACTTCCCTGCCGGCAAGGAAGGTGCCTATATGGCCCAATGCACGCAAGTTGCCGCTGGCCAGGGCGTTGATGCCGCCGCAGCGAAAAAGCACTGCGAATGTGGCGCACAAGCGATCAAGAAGAATTTCTCCGACGCTGAAATTGCTGACCTCGACAGCAAGGATGGCGTGGACGCCAAACTCATGCAAAAAGCGCAAAACGTCGTTAAACAGGCCTGCGCACCTAAAAGCTGATGTTATGTAGCTGCGCGTGTCCGGCGATAAATTGCGCTGGATCAACCTGCCACGAAGGTAAAAAGACGCGACAGCCGCAGAATTAGACTATGATGTACCGGTGCTCCGTAGCTTTGGCCGCATTGCACCACCGAAAATACTAAATGTTCTGGAGATTCACCCATGTCCAATCGCCAAACCGGCACCGTCAAATGGTTCAATGATGAAAAAGGCTATGGCTTCATCACTCCACAAGGCGGCGGCGACGACCTGTTCGTTCACTTCAAAGCCATCGAATCTGACGGATTCAAGAGCCTGAAAGAAGGCCAAACTGTTTCCTTCGTCGCCGAGCGCGGCCAGAAGGGCATGCAGGCTGCGCAGGTTCGTTCGGAGTAATTCGGACAGCCGTAAAAAAACCCGCCCCCGTGGCGGGTTTTTTTGAGTTGGCTTTGACAGCTCAACGCGCACAGGGCACTGATGCCCTCCATACGCGAGGCAAATCTTAGCCGCAGTTAACGCGTGTTACACGCCCTTGCTCATCGACATTCAAGTTCAGCCGCTCCGAGCGGTATTCCAGGGTGACCACATCGTGGGGTTTGAGTATGCGCGCCATTTGCGAGCCGCTCGCCTTGCGGGCCTGCTCCAGCAGCTCTGCACTACCTATCTTGCCCACTGCAAAATCAGCGCCGCTGGCCTGGCAGCGACCATCATCGCCCGCAGGTGCCTCAGGCACTTGACCGCCACTGGAGTCGCCACCAGTGCTGCAGCCTGCCAGGACAGCAGCCACCGCCAGGGTCGCCAGATAAGCACGGGTACGTAACATTAAGCCTCCTAGATCATTTGGGAACTGCCTGATCCGACAGCCCCACCCTAAATTCGTTGCAAAACTCGCCAAGTCTGCACCATCCCGGCGGCTGATGGGGGAAGACAATCGTGACCGAATTTTACCATTCGGCCCACACGCCGCTTGGTTTGGCCTGCAAAGTCATGATTTACTTTAAGAAGTGAAGGCATAGTGCCTGCTACGAATACCCGGTTTGGTCATTCGTTCTTTCATCCCGCGCCGCAAGCGAGAGCTTTTCATGAGCACCCACAGCATCGATGCCGACATCAAGGTCAAATGGGCCGAGGGCCAGAGCGCCTATAGCCCCAGCACCCCGGAGGAGCTGCTGCTGATCGCCATCGACCTCCTGGTACGTGACCGCGGCGCAGAAGCAGCGCGCGGCTTCATCGACCAGGTGGTCGAACGGTATGCACCACGCCCTGCTACTTTAAACGCGCCAACCGCTCGCTGAGCAGGTCGAACAGCCCCTGAGCATCCCCCTCCTCCACCCACATGACATTGGCCGGTTGCTTGAGCACCCCGTACCAATCAGCCACGGTCTGGCCGAAGGTAGGGCCCTCGCGGGTATCGATTGACATGTGAATGCGCCGGCCGCTGAACTGATGGGGTCTGAGCAGATAGGCAATGACGCTGGCGTCATGCACCGGGCCGCCGGGCATCCCGTACAACGCCATGTCATGGGTGATGTAGGCATTGAGGATATCCACCACACGCTTGCTGGCCTGCGTATTGACGCCAGCCAGTTGCTTGAGCCGTGCTTCGCTGGTCAACAGCTTATGGGTCACATCCAGGGGCAGGTAGGTCAACGGCACGCCACTTGCCAGCACCACAGCGGCCGCGTGCGGGTCGGCATACAGGTTGAACTCGGCCACAGGCGTGATGTTGCCACCGTTAAAGTGAGCCCCGCCCATCACCACCACTTCCTTGATGCCCTGAGCGATCTCCGGGCGCTGTATCAAGGCCAGGGCCAGGTTGGTCTGCGGACCGAGCATGGCCAGGGTCACGCTGTGTGGCGGCGCCGCACCTAGGGTGTCGACCAGGTACTGAACAGCGTTGCCGCTCGCCAAAGGCTGCTTGGGTTCATGCACTTCAACCCCGGTGACGCCTTCTTCGCCGTGCACTTCAGCCGCGTAGATCGGGGCGCGCACCAAGGGGCGACCCGCACCGGCGTATACCGGGACATCCTCGCGACCGGCCCACTCACGGGCTAGGCGAGCGTTACGTGCGGTCTTCTCCAGGCGCACATTGCCGGCGACTGTCGTGATGGCACGAATTTTCAGCTCATCAGGCGAGGCCATGGCCAGGAACAGGGCCACCAGATCGTCAGCCCCCGGATCGGTGTCGATGATCAGGTCGATAGGTGCCGCTTGTATGGCAGACGCTGCAGCCATGAGTGCGAGTCCTTGAAGCAGGGGTTTTAGCATGACGAGGGCACTCCTGTTGCCAGTGGATATCGAGTAAGGACCGTCGGTGTCAGAAGGTTACACCGGACACCAGGGCGATGTTGCTGTAAGGCTGGCACTCGCCCGTGCGCACCATGGCCCGGGCCTTGCGCGACAGCATCTTGAACGCTTCGTGGGGCATGTATTCACGCCCGCCCAGCGTGTCGCTCAGGCGCTCGATTTCTGCAAACGCCGGCGGCTCCACGGTTTGTATCTCTTCAGCCAGCACGTGCCGCTCGACCTGCAGCTCGCTCAGGACGCACCGCAGCACACTGGCAAAATCAGGCAGCCCTGGGGTGACAGCCAAGTCGATCAGCTCCACGCTGTGCGGTACGGGCAACCCGGCATCGCCGATGATCAGGATGTCGCCATGGCCCATGCTGGCAATGGCCCGAGACAGTGCAATGTTCAGCAGCGGCGTCTTCTTCATGGCAGCAGCTCCGCGAGCCTGGGGATGGAAGGTTGCGCGCCGGCCCGGGTCACCGACAGGGCAGCCGCCCGTTGCCCGAAGCGGATTGCCTCGCCCTCCTCCAGGCCCTGCACCAACCCCGCCGCAAAGCCTCCGATGAAGGTGTCCCCTGCAGCGGTGGTGTCCAAGGCTTTTACCACGGGTGCCGGATAATGCTGGTGGCCATCGGGCGTGATCAGCAAGGCACCTTGGGCGCCGAGGGTAATGATCACTTTGCCAGCTCCCAGCGCGAGCAGGCGCGTGCCTGCCAGTAAAGCGCTGGCCTGATCATGCACGGCAACACCGGTCAACGCCTCGGCCTCGCTTTCGTTGGGCGTGAGGTAGTCGACATGGTTGAACCATTCGGCGGGCAGCGGCCCTGTTGCTGGCGCTGGGTTGAGTATCACCCGTTTGCCGAGCTGACGGCCTCTGGCCAAGGTCCAGGCCACGGTAGGCAATGGCACTTCAAGTTGGCAGATGATCACCTGCGCCGCCTGCAGCAAGCCGTCGAAGCGCGCTACGGCGTCGGGTACCAGCAACCCATTGCCCCCAGGCACAATGACGATGCAGTTCTGGCTGGCCGCGTCGACGGTGATCATCGCCACCCCCGTGGACACGCCGGCGCAGGTGACCACGCCCTGACAGTCAATGCCTTCCACTTCCAGGGCATTGCGCAATTGCAAACCGTAGGCGTCGTCGCCGACGCAGCCGATCATTGCCGCGCTGGCGCCCAGCCGCGCGACCGCCACGGCCTGGTTGGCACCCTTGCCTCCGGCAGCGGTGAAGAAGGTATCGCCGGCCAATGTCTCGCCAGGCCGTGGCAGGCGCTGAGCGCGCGCTACCAGGTCCATGTTGAGGCTGCCGACTACCACGACCTTGGCACTCATGCGGTTTCCTTAGCGGTAATCGTTGAACAGATCCGGGCGCGGCCCGGTGGACTCGCGCAACACGATGCGCGGGGTGACGATGCGCTGCTGCGCCGAGCTATTGCGAGGCTGAGCGATACGCGCCAGCAGCAGCGCCGCAGCGCTCTCGCCAAGCTCGCGGATGGACTGCCCCACAGTGGTCAAGGGTGGGTAGACGTAGCGGCTCAGCTCGATGTCGTCGAAGCCGATCACCGACAGCGCACCCGGCACGTCGATGTGGCGCTCGGCCGCTGCGCGCAATACGCCGAACCCGATCATGTCGTTGCCCGCAAAAATGGCCGTCGGCCGCGGCCCTGCCAGCAGCTCGGCAGCTGCAGCGTGACCGCCTGGGCTGGTGAAGTCACAATGGCGCACGCGCTCAGGGGCCACGGTGACGCCCGCCTCGGCCAAGGCTCGACGAAAACCGCCCAGGCGCATCTGCGTCACCCCGGTTTCTGCTGGCCCACCGATGTAGGCGATATCCCGATGGCCAAGCTCCAACAGATGGCGCGTAGCCAGGTAGGCGCCCAGCTCATGATCGATCCGCACCAGATCGGCATCGACGCCTTCGAGCTCTCGGTCCACGATGACCATGGGTGTGCGCACCTCTGCCAGGCTTTGCAACAAGTCGTCATCCTGCCCTACCGACCCGACCACCAGCCCATCGATGCGCTTTTCCAACAGCACCCGCAGGTAATTACGCTGCTTTTGAGGGTCGTCGTCGGAATTGCACAGGATCACGCAATAGCCATTGCGCTCGCACGCGTCTTCAATGCCGCGGGCCAGCTCGGCGAAATAGGGGTTGACGCTATTGGGCACAAGCAAGCCGATGGTGGCCGTGCTGCGTGCCTTGAGCGACCGCGCGACGGCGCTGGGCACGTAGTCAAGCTCCCGTATGGCGGCCTCGACTTTGAGCCGAACAGGCTCGCTCACCGGCCGCGTTTTGTTCAACACGTGGGACACGGTGGTGTAAGAAATCCCCGCCAGGGCCGCGACGTCTTTGATGGTTGCCATGGTTCAGTTCCGCCGGGCTGCGCGCCGGCTGCGATAAGTGTCGAGCACCACGGCAATGACGATCACAGCGCCGGTAATGATGCGTTTGGTTGGCTCGCTGGCACCGATCTGCGCAAGGCCCGCTGCCAGCACGGAAATGATGAGCACGCCAAAAAAGGTGCTGATGACCGAGCCACGCCCACCCATCAGGCTGGTACCGCCGATCACGACGGCGGCAATCACCTGCAACTCCAGGCCGGAGCCCGCATTGGGGTCGGCCGCCTCCAGGCGCGACACCTGAAACAACGCAGCCAGGCCAGCCAGCAGCCCCATCAGGGCGAAGACCAGTACCTTGTAGGGGCGCGGGTCGATACCAGCCAGGCGCACGGCTTCTTCATTGGTGCCGATCCCGATCAGGTAGCGCCCGAATACGGTACGGGTGAGCACCAGGTGAGCGATTACGATCACCAGCAAGGCGATGATGAACGCGGGTGATATACCGAAGGCTATCGGGTTGGAGAACCAGGCATAGGCATCGCCGATGTAGGCCGTGCGCGAATCGGTGAACTGGTAGGCCAGGCCGCGGGCCATTTCCAGCACGCCCAACGAGACGATGAACGAAGGGATGCGCCAGGCCACGGTGACGACGCCGGTAACGCTGCCAGCCAATGCGGCCACCGCCATGCCCAGCAGTGCAGCCGGCACGATGCTCCAGCCCCAGCCAAGAATCGCAACGCTGACTGTCGATGCGGCCAGGGCCAGCACCGAACCGACCGACAGGTCGATGCCGCCGATGATCAGCACGAACGTCATGCCCACGGCCAATACCATCAAGTCAGGTATCTGGTTGGCCAGGGTACTGAACGTACCGTATGACCAGAAATGGCTGCTCAGCATCGAGAACAGCACGATCATCGCCAGCAAGGCGCCGGCCAGCCCCAGGTAAGTACCAAGGCCCAAGTAGGTGCCGCTGCGGCGTGCCGGGGCAGCGCTTTGGTTTTCGAGCGGTGTGGTTTTCATGCGTCCATCCTGGGGGCTGCAGGGTGCAGCAGTGCGTCACGTTTCTGATAGCCGGCGAAGGCTGCCGCCAGCAACTGGTCCTGGGTCCAGTGGTCACGTTCGAAGGTGTCGATCAACCGACCGGCAGACAAGACCGCAATGCGGTCGCAGATCAGCATCAACTCGCGCAGATCGCTGGAGACCACGACCAGGGCCTTGCCCTGCCGAGCGAGTTCGGCGAGCAAACCGTAGATGTCGAACTTGGCACCGACATCGATGCCGCGCGTAGGCTCGTCGAACAGCAAGACCCGGCAATCGCGCTCGAGCCAGCGGCCGATCACCACCTTCTGCTGATTACCACCAGACAGCTCGCCGACCACTTGATCAGCGCCGGCACTGCGAATGCGCATGGCCTGTATTTGCCGCTCGGCCAAGTCGCGTTCGGCTTGGCGGTCCAGGACGCCAGCCCACGACACCGCACCCAGGTTGCCCAAGGCGATGTTGGCGCTGATCGACTGGCTCAACAGCAGGCCTTCGCCTTTGCGATCTTCGGTGATCAGGGCAATACCCGCGTTGACGGCGGACTTTGGCGAATCGATGGTGACGGGCAGCGGCGGCTGGCCCAGGGCAATGCTACCGCTGTCGGCGCGGTCGGCGCCGTAGATCAACCGCAGAAGCTCTGTACGGCCCGCGCCGATCAGCCCGGAGATACCGAAGATCTCCCCAGCACGGACTTCAAAGGATACCTCCCGCACCTTCTCGCCCCGGCTGAGCTTGTCCACCCTGAGCAGTGGACCACCTAATGAGCGGCGGCCCAGGTCGATGTGTTCGCCCAGTTCACGCCCAACCATCAGGTTGACCAACTCGGCGCTGCTGTAGCGCTGAATCGATTCGTCACACACCAGCCTGCCATCGCGCAGCACGACGATACGTTGAGCGACGCGCTGCAGTTCTTCGAGCCGATGGGAGATATAGACGATAGCCACCCCCCGGGCGCGCAAGCGCTCGATCTGGGTGAACAGCAATTCCACCTCGCGCGCGGTCAGCATGGCGGTGGGCTCATCGAAGATCAGCACGTGACAATCTCCGATCAGGTTGCGGGCAATCTCGACCATTTGCTGGTGACCGATGCCCAACTCTCCGACCGGGATATCGGGGTCAATGGCCTCCAGCCCCACCTGGGCCATGGCATCGACGGCCATCTGGCGCAGGCGCTTCTGGCTGATCCAGCCGAGGCGGCTGGGCAGGTTGTCCAGAAACAGGTTTTCTGCCACGGTCAGGGTGGGCAACAGGTTCAGTTCCTGCATCACCATGCGCACGCCGAGGCGCTCGGCCTCGCGGCGACTGGCCGGCGCATAGGCCTGCCCGCGGTAGAGCATGTGCCCGGCAGTGGGGGTTTCCAGGCCGCTGATCAACTTGGACAAGGTGCTCTTGCCAGCGCCGTTTTCGCCAGTCAAGGCCAGCACCTCGCCGACACGCAGCTCCAGGCTCACCTCGCCCAGCACCGGCTGGGCGTACGTTTTGCCGAGGCCGCGGGCAGCCAGGACCACATCATGGACCGATGCGGACATCGCCGTGTCTCCTGGCAGCATCAAGGTTGCTTCGTGATCAGTTCGACCGGGGTCTGGATGACGTTATCGGCATCCACATCCGGCTTCTCGCCCTTGACCATTTTCAGCGCGGCCTGGATACCGAAAACGGCTTGCTGACTGGCTGCCTGATCAAGCGTGGCCAGTACGCGGCCGTCGGCAATCATGGGTTTGATGGCATTGATGTTATCGTAACCGACCACCTGCACCTGGCCAGCCTTGCCAGCCGCGCGCACCGCCGAGACCGCACCCAGGGCCATGCTGTCGTTGCCTGCCAGCAATGCCTTGAGATCAGGGTATTCGTTGAGCATGGACGCGGCGACGGCATTGCCTTTGTCGATTTCCCAATTGCCGCTCTGCGTGGAGACGATCTTGATCTGTGCAGCGTCCATCGCATCCTTGAAGCCTGCGGTACGCTGCTGGGCATTGGTCGTGGTCGGCACCCCTTCGATGATGCCCACCTGATCGCCCGCCTTGAGTTTTTCCGTGGCCAAGTATTCGCCCACCAGGCGCGCGCCCTTGCGGTTGTCAGGGCCTACAAAGGGTACGCTGATGCCTTTACTCTTGAGCAGCTCGGGGTCAAGTCGGTTGTCGATGTTGATTACAACCACACCCTTGTCCATCGCTTTTTTCACAGCTGAGACCAAGGCTTTGGAGTCTGCCGGCGCGATCACCAGCGCCTTGGCACCGGCGTTGACCATCTGCTCGACGATGCGGATCTGCTCGCCTGTGTCGGTCTCGTTCTTGATGCCGTTGGCCACCAGATCGAATTCGCCTGCGTGGGTTTGCTGGTAGGCCTTGGCACCGTCTTCCATGGTGCGGAAAAACTCATTGGCCAATGATTTCATGACCAACGCCACCTTGGGCTTGTCTTCGGCATGAGCCGCCGAAAATGGCATGGCGATGGACAAGGACGAAAGAACAGCGACGGCCAGCAAGCGGCCTGGGAACGGCAGTTTCATGGGCGATGACTCCGAATCTTGTTTTTTTATCGGAAAGCAAACGTTTGCGCTAAGTAACTATGCGAACGCGCCAAGCGTTTGTCAAATACCTACAGCTGAATTCCCAGCGAGATTATCCGTAAATTTCCGGATAACCGAATACGTTTTCCTACCAATATTCGGGTTTTCGAATGAAATGCTTCCGGCCCAAATTGCGCACGTCATTCGACGCCTCCAACAAGACGTCACCCTCATCAACGCACGCGGTAGGACTGAACCTGCCTGAACGCTCTGTCACGAGCTGTTACAGAGGCTATTGGCGATCTGGTACGGAACATGCCTTAGCGACTGCGCGACGCACTAAAAACCATCTCATTAGGAAGAGAGCACAAAAACGATGAATGCCGCACTGAAATCCTTTGCCCCCAGCGCACTCGCCCTGCTGCTGATCCTGCCCGCTACGGTTTCGGCCGATCAAGCCAAGTCCCAGCAAAAGCTCGCCAACGTGGTCATCCTGGCAACCGGCGGCACGATTGCCGGGGCCGGTGCCAGCGCCGCCAATAGCGCTACTTACCAGGCCGCCAAGTTGGGCGTCGACAAACTGATCGCCGGCGTGCCTGAACTGGCAGACCTGGCCAACGTGCGTGGCGAACAGGTCATGCAGATCGCCTCCGAGAGCATCTCTAACGACGATCTGCTCAAGCTGGGCAAGCGGGTGGCTGAGCTGGCCGACAGCAAGGACGTGGATGGCATCGTCATCACCCACGGTACCGATACCTTGGAAGAAACCGCCTACTTCCTGAACTTGGTCGAGAAAACCGACAAGCCTATCGTGGTCGTCGGCTCCATGCGCCCCGGCACCGCCATGTCGGCAGACGGCATGCTCAACCTGTACAACGCCGTCGCCGTCGCCAGCGACAAGCAGTCGCGTGGCAAGGGCGTGCTGGTGACGCTCAATGACGAAATCCAGTCGGGCCGTGACGTCAGCAAGTCCGTGAACATCAAGACCGAGGCCTTCAAGAGCGCTTGGGGCCCGATGGGCATGGTCGTGGAAGGCAAGTCCTACTGGTTCCGCCTGCCAGCCAAGCGCCACACCCTGAATTCGGAATTCGACATCAAGCAGATCAGCAGCCTGCCTCAGGTGGACATTGCCTATGGCTACGGGAACGTGACTGATACCGCCTACAAGGCGTTAGCACAGAACGGCGCCAAGGCGCTGATTCACGCAGGTACCGGCAACGGTTCGGTGTCTTCGCGCGTGGTGCCTGCACTGCAGGAGCTGCGCAAGAACGGCGTGCAGATCATTCGCTCTTCCCACGTCAACCAGGGCGGTTTCGTGCTGCGCAACGCCGAACAGCCTGACGACAAGAACGATTGGGTAGTGGCCCATGACCTGAACCCGCAGAAAGCGCGCATCCTGGCCATGGTCGCCATGACCAAGACCCAGGACAGCAAGGAGCTGCAGCGGATTTTCTGGGAATACTGATCCCATCAACGCTGGAGCCGATCATCGGCTTCAGCGTTACCAGGCATCCTATCTGAACTGATATTCCAAGCCAGCACCGGCGTACCATGAACGCCCCGGGGCTGCCTCGTAATAGCGTTTGTTGCTGTCACCGACAATCACCGAACCCACGTACTGACGGTCGAACAGGTTGTCCAGGCGCACCAGCTGATGGAACGTCCAAGGGCCGACCTGTTGCTCGAAGCGCGTGCGCCAGTGGAACACAGCATAGGCGGGCGCAGCTTTCTGCTGGTTGCTGTCCTCAACGAACACCTTGCTGCGGTACTGCCCCTCGAACCCCATGCTGACCGACGTGGTGGGTTTCCACACCACTTCTGCATACAGGTTGTCTCGCGGCACACCTGGCAAGCGGTTGCCACTGTCGATGACTTGTCCGCCTTGCTTGAAGTCGTCGGCATAGCGAGCGTCGGTATGGGTGTACACCCAAGTGGTCTGCCAGCGCTCGGCAAGGTCGCTCTGTAAGCTGGCTTCGAAACCACGGCGCACGGTCTGCCCGGCATTGTGGTAACTGGTGCGACCGTTGGTGGCATTATCGACCACGATTTCGTTATCCGTACGGATCTCGAACAGGGCTGCGTTCAGCCGCGTGGCGGCGCCCAGGCGATATTTCACCCCTAGCTCATATTGCTTGCTGGTGGCAGGTTCCAGCCCGAAGTTGAAGCTTTCCTGCAAGCCTGGCGCATAGGCCATTTCGGCCTGTGTAGGCGTTTCGAAGCCCTTTCCTAGGCTGGCGTAGCCACGCAGATCAGGCGTGAAGGCATACATCACAGACAGCGTCGGGTTGGCCTGCTGATACCGCTTGGCACCGCTGGCGTCACCGTTTTCCAGATAGTGGTCATCGACCTTCATCTTCATAGTGCTGTAGCGCACACCCAGCTCGCTGGTCCAGTTGCCAATTTCCCAGCGCGCCTGCACATACGGGTCGAGGCTGGTAGCGATGTCTTTCTCGTCGCGCTTGAGCTCGCCCTTGACCCCAAGTTGGTCGCCACGGAAGTTCTGGTAGCCCCTGCGGTCATCCGTACTCTGGTCGTAGTCGGCACCCACGGTGAACGTGAAATGCCCAGGCACGGCCAGTACCGGCTGAATCCAGCGCAGCGTACCGCCGTGAAACTCGCGGTCAAAATCGACCACACCGCCACCGCGCTGGCTGTTGGAAGCGACCTGCCGAGGAATCGACAGGTACTGCACCACGCTCCGGCGCCCTGCGTAGAGATTGAACTGAAGGGTAGCGTCGCCTACGTAGCGTTCGTAGTTCATGCCCACCTGTTGGTGGTCGATACTCTTGCGCGTGTTGTAGGCCCTTGCGCCGTCAGTGACCGAACGTGGGTCGTGCTTGTAGCTGGACCAAAGCTGACCCAGCGGGTCTTGCGTGTTGTTCTGTTCCAGGCTGCTATAAATCAGCGCCAGGCGTGAATCAGCGTCCGGCTTGATGTGCACCTTGGCGAACGTCTGGTCGCGCTTGGCCGCGCTATGGTCACGGTAACCATCGGTGTCCATGCGCGAAGCATCCAGCACGAAACCACCGATCTCGTTGCCCCCTTGCGCCGACAGGTGATGCTTGCTGAAGCCATCGCTGCCAAATGTTGTTTCGGCACCAAGGCGAGCCGGCCCTTCCCCATCACGGCTGAACATCTGGATGACACCGCCAGCGTTGCTGCCATACAGCGTAGCGGCCGGGCCACGCAGTACCTCGATGCGGTCGGCCACATCCAGGTTCAGCGTGGCTGCCTGACCCTGTCCGTCTGGGGTGCTGGCGGGGATACCATCGCTGAGCAGCTTGATACCGCGTACGCCGAACGCAGAGCGAGCACCAAAGCCGCGTGACGATATCTGCAGGTCCTGGGCATAGTTCTGGCGATTCTGTACTACGAGGCCAGGGACTTTGGTCAGGACCTCTGACAAGTTGACGCCAAGTTGGCCATCCGTGCCATTGGACAGGTCGACCGTGTCCACCGAAAAAGGCAGGTCGAAGCTGCTGGTAGGGGCGTAGGCGCCGGTGACGACCATCGGATCGATAACGATCGCGGTCGACGGGTCGGCCCAGGCCTCAGTGTGAGCAGTAACACCACCGACAAACAGCAAAGCGAGGTGTGTGGAAGAGGTAAGGCGTAAGACCAATCGATACATGAGCAATTTCCGGAAAGTGCCGCTATTACAGCAGACCTTGGCCTGGATCGCGAACATGACGAGGACGAGCCGCAGAACTTTCCCTTCAAGCTGTTGCGAAATCCCTTACAGTGAAATACTGTACGTGCATACAGCAAAACAAGGAAATGCCTGTGTCTACCTCCTCGCCCTCACCTGCCAGCTACCAACAATTGGGCATGCGCATCCAGAAAATCATCAACAACCCTATTGCCCAGCGCAGCCGGGCGGCTTTGATCTTTCGCCTGGAACAGGAAACACCGGAGGACTGGGACACGTTGCTGGCCGAGATTGCCGAAAATGACAATGTCACCCTCGCCCACCGTGACGATGGCGGCGTACAGATTTTCTGGACTGTGCCCAAGGAAGACTGACCGCGCATGAGAGTTTCGCTTATTGCAGCTGCCTGCCTGCTGATGGCTCCGCTTGCCCATGCCGATGCGCCCCGTACGTTCCAGGAGGCCAAGAAGGTCGCCAGGCAACTCTACGCACCACAATCCACCGAGTTCTATTGCGGTTGCAAATACAACGGCAACAAAGTCGATATGGCTTCATGTGGGTATACACCACGCAAGAATGCCCAACGCGCTTCACGCATCGAGTGGGAACACATCGTGCCGGCCTGGCAAATCGGCCATCTGCGCCAATGTTGGCAAAGCGGCGGTCGCAAGGCCTGCTCGCAGCACGACGAGGTATACAAACGCGCCGAAGCCGATCTGCACAACCTGGTGCCAAGCGTGGGAGAGGTCAACGGCGACCGCAGCAACTACAGCTTCGGCTGGCTGCCAGAGCAACGCGGGCAATACGGCAAGTGCCTTACCCAAGTGGACTTCAAGGCCAGGAAGGTCATGCCGCGGCCTTCGATCCGCGGCATGATTGCACGCACCTACTTCTATATGAGCAAGCAATACAACTTGCGCCTATCCAGGCAGGACCGCCAGCTATTCGAGGCGTGGAACAAGACGTATCCGCCGCAGCCCTGGGAATATCAACGCAACCAGCGGGTTGGGTGCCTGATGGGGCGCGGCAATGAGTTCGTAGGGCCGGTCGACCTCAAGGCGTGTAGCTGATCGACCGGCTACGAGCGCTTAGCGGGCTGCGCCGTGCTGGATGACCACTGAATCGGTACCAAGCTTGGCCATGACTTCATCGCGACGGGCCTGAGCCTGCTCCCGGGTTGGAAATGGCCCCAGCAGGACCACAGGCTTGCCGTCCCGGTACTCCACCGAAGACGGTATGCCCTTCTCGATCAGACGCGCGGTCATGTCGCTGAGTGCACCCATGTTGGCGCCCTGGATGACTTCGACGTCCCATCCCTCTGGCGCGGGCTCACCTTCGAGCGCCTGCGCGCGGCGCTGCAATTCGGCGCCCCCGCACAGCTCACGGATACGCAGGTTATTGCCATTGTCGTCGACAATGATTTCGTACTGACCGTCGCGTTTGATGGCCACGTAACTGCGGTAGGCCTGGTATTGGCCGGCATCGTCCTTGCCGCGCACCTGACCGCAGATCGTACCCTGGGTATCGATGCGCACGTTACCGAACTTGGCGGTCTTGGGGTTTTGCAGGTGTTCGGCCACACGCTTGTGCACGCCCTCCACCTCGTTGTCACACCCCGCCAGGGCCAGTACTGCCATTACCACCGCCAGTTTGCGCACGCGTCTACCTCCAGGTTGGAAGAGGCGGATTCTACCACGCGAGGCCATGAACCGGACTGCGGCCAAAGGTTACACGCTGATTCAAGCAGACATGCAAAAAGGGCGACCATTTCTGATCGCCCTTTTTGGGATTTGGTAGGCACAATTGGACTCGAACCAACGACCCCCACCATGTCAAGGTGGTGCTCTAACCAACTGAGCTATGTGCCTGTCGTGTGGTGCGCATATTAGAGATCTGCTAAGCACCTGTAAAGCTTTTTTTCGATATAAATCAGAAACTTTCGAACACGGCTCGGACGGGAGCCATGCCAAACTTTCTCACGCCAAACGCAAGAAGGGTGACCCTTTCGGATCACCCTTCTTTGATTTGGTAGGCACAATTGGACTCGAACCAACGACCCCCACCATGTCAAGGTGGTGCTCTAACCAACTGAGCTATGTGCCTGTCGTGGTGCGCATTCTACGTAATTACAAAAGCGTGTCAACAGTTTTTTTTGCGCTAACTCACTGAATTGCAAACTCTTTATAAAGAAGCGTCAGACGCAGGCGGTGTTTATGATTTTCAGCGGATGACTAGCGGGTGTTTATTATTATTGATAGCATCGCTATATTCGTTAAAAATATAAAACACGAGGTTCTGCAGCATGGCTAACACCCCCTACCCCCAGTCCTACTACGCCGCCTCGGCCAACCCGGTGCCGCCACGTCCGGCGCTGCAGGGTGAGGTGCAAACCGATGTCTGCATCATCGGCGCAGGCTACACCGGCTTGTCCAGCGCCCTGTTCCTTCTAGAAAACGGCTTTAAGGTCAGCGTCGTCGAAGCGGCCAAGGTTGGTTTCGGCGCCTCGGGCCGCAACGGTGGCCAGATCGTCAACAGCTACAGCCGCGACATCGATGTCATCGAGCGCACCGTGGGCGCCCACCAGGCGCAGCTGCTGGGCGAAATGGCCTTCGAGGGCGGGCGCATCATCCGCGAGCGGGTGGCCAAGTACAACATCCAGTGCGACCTCAAGGATGGTGGCGTTTTTGCTGCACTGACCAGCAAACAGATGGGTCACCTGGAATCGCAAAAGCGCCTATGGGAACGTTTCGGCCACAACCAGCTGGAGCTGTTGGATCGACAGCGCATCCGCGAAGTGGTGGCCTGCGACAACTATATCGGCGGCATGCTCGACATGAGCGGCGGTCATATCCATCCGCTCAACCTGGCCCTCGGCGAAGCTGCTGCCGTCGAATCGCTGGGTGGCACCATCTATGAGCAAACCCCGGCCGTGCGCATCGAGCGTGGCGCCAACCCGGTCGTGCATACCCCACAGGGCAAAGTGCGCGCCAAGTTCATCATCGTGGCGGGCAACGCCTACCTGGGCAACCTGGTCCCAGAGCTTGCCGCCAAGTCCATGCCCTGCGGTACGCAGGTCATCACGACCGAACCCTTGGGCGATGAACTGGCGCGTACCTTGCTGCCGCAGGACTACTGCGTCGAAGACTGCAACTACCTGCTCGACTACTATCGCCTGACCAGTGACAAGCGCCTGATCTTTGGTGGCGGCGTAGTATATGGGGCACGGGACCCGGCCAACATCGAGGCGATCATCCGTCCGAAGATGCTCAAGGCCTTCCCGCAGCTGAAGAACGTCAAGATCGATTACGCCTGGACCGGCAACTTCCTGCTGACGTTGTCGCGCCTGCCACAAGTAGGCCGGATCGGTGACAACATCTATTACTCCCAGGGGTGTTCGGGCCACGGGGTCACCTATACCCACCTGGCAGGCAAAGTCCTGGCCGAGGCGATGCGTGGCCAGGCGGAGCGGTTCGATGCCTTTGCCGGGCTGCCGCACTACCCGTTCCCGGGCGGTCAGATGCTGCGCGTGCCTTTCAGTGCCTTGGGCGCTTGGTACTACAGCCTGCGTGACCGCCTGGGCTTCTGAGCTAAGGCATGGCAGCCCGTAAAGGGCTGCCACTTGGCGTGATGCTGTTCATTCGATATCGCTGGGCCGTAGCCGCTCCGGCGCCCCGTCAAGGCCGCTCTTACAGTGACCGCGTGACGCTTGATGCGAGCGGTCTCACTTGATGCTGTCCAGGGCCTGCCTGGCCGCTAATTCCTGACCCGCACGCGCCAGTTCGTCAGCGGCCTGCAGCCAGCGCTGACGATCGACGTTCGCCGGCAACTGCCCCGGCGGCTGCACCAGAATTGCCCAGCGCCCCTCCTTCGCCCAGGCAGAGGCGAAATCGTCGAATGCCATCACCAGGCGGCGTTGCATGCCTGCACGCATCAGCACGCGCTGTTTGTACCGGTCATACCCTATCAAGACCGCATACCTGGGTTCGCTCCACCATGCCGAACCGTCCTGATAGCGAACCAGCACCGGGTTTCCAGCGGCAACCTGCGTCAACAAGGCATCGAGCCGCTTGTCCAAGGGGTACACCACCCTCCCGTAGTTCCGCGCAACGCGCGCAATGCTGGTATCGAGGCTGTCGAGGCCCATGGGCAGGTTCAGCGGCTGATCGAGCAACCCTGGCGTGATGGGCGCACCTTGCTGCGACAGGACCGCGGCCAATGCCATGGCTGCGCTGTGGTTGGCGTTACCGCGGTAGAACGGAACGCTGCTGAGCTCCACCCGCTGGGGCAGGCCCTGGAGGGCGGTAGAGGGTGTCCCGGCACAACCTGCCAAGGTGACACCCAACCAACACGCCAGGATGAGCTGACGAACGGCCTTGGTCGGCGACGACGAGGTGAAAGTGGGCATGGGGTACTCGCTTGCTCAAACGCAGGGCAGGCAGCGCCCTGCTGTGTTCGCGATGATAGGTCCCACAACAGCGGCGGTACAGTCCGACAGGGCATGTTGGCGAATCAGCTCGGCGCCGCAGGCGTTATTCGATGGAACGTACCGACGCAGGGGCTACACTAATCAAGTGTCTGGAAGGCAATCGCTGGCGTATCAAGCGCTCGCCGTAGAGATGGAGGCACGAATGAATATGACCTTGGCAATCATCATGTTGGTGTGCATGTGGCTCAGCGTTGCGGTGGCCATGCTCTGGGGCGTACTGCGCATCGCACGGCGGCACGCTCAACCCGTTGCGCAAACACAGCCACGCCCTCAACCCGCCCCTGCACGGCGTGCTCCACGCGCAGCAGCGGCGCACTGACCCCACCCGAAACATGCAGCGAATGGGGCGCCATGCGCCCCGCCTGCTGTCATCCTTGCTTGGCCTCACGCTTGAGGCGTGCCCGACGTGCCAGAATATTCAGAATCTCGATAGCGGTCGAGAATGCCATGGCCGCATACACATAGCCCTTGGGCACGTGGGCGCCGAACCCCTCGGCGATCAGTGTCATGCCGATCATGATCAGGAAACCTAGCGCCAGCATGACAACGGTAGGGTTGTCGTTGATGAAGTTGGCCAACGGATCGGCCGCCACCATCATCACGATCACGGCAGTAATCACGGCGATGATCATGATCGGCAAATGTTCGGTCATGCCTACGGCAGTGATAATGCTGTCTACCGAGAACACGATATCGAGCAACAGAATCTGGAAAATCGCTGCGGCAAAGCCCAAGGTGACGGTAGAAGAAGCCTTGGACTCTTCCTTGGCACCGTGTGGGTCGACGTTCTCGTGAATTTCCTTGGTGGCCTTCCACAGCAAGAACAGGCCGCCGGCAATCAGGATCACATCCTTCCAGGAGAAGGCGTTGCCAAACACCTCGAACACAGGGTCGGTCAGTTGCACGATCCAGGCAACGGTGCTCAGCAGTGCCAGACGCATCACCAGTGCCATGCTGATACCGATGCGACGTGCCTTGGAGCGATACGCAACGGGCAACTTGTTGGTCAGGATGGAGATGAAGATAAGGTTGTCGATACCCAGTACTACTTCCATGGCCACCAGCGTGGCAAGCGCCACCCAGGCTGTGGGGCTAGCGGCAAGTTCCAGCAAATATTCCATTGTTCACATCCTGTCACGCGGGTTAGGGATCAAATGTCCTGGGTTTTGGAGGCAGGGTCATCTTGCTCGGGCTCTTGCTTCTCGGGCCCCAGCGCGTCGCTCAGGGCCTGCTGGGCAGCCTGATTGGTTTGCTCGATAACCTGCTGAGCCGACTTCGCTGCCTGGTCCAGCACCTGCTGCGCAGACTTCTCAGCCTGATCACAGCCGGCCAGTATTATCAGCGTCATGCCCATGACCAGCGCAGTACCCATTGATTTGAAATACAGCATAGGCGCCTCCGGAATGATGTGCGCAGGCTCGTATCAGCCTGAATGATGTGGATTCTAGTCGGCGCAACACTTCTGTAAAATTCGTATTTTCAAGCGATATACTTCGGTTTTTTCGAATTGGCCTTTGCGCTCATGCTTAACTATCGCCAGCTTCACTACTTCTGGGTGGTAGCCCGAACCGGCAGCATCGTTCGCGCCAGCGAGCAATTGAACTTGACGCCACAGACCATCAGCGGGCAGATCACGCTGTTGGAACAGGCTTATGGCGTCGAGTTGTTCCAGCGGGTTGGTCGGCAATTGGAATTGACTGAAACCGGACGCCAGGCGCTCACGTACGCCGAGCAGATGTTCCAGCTAGGGGGAGAGCTTGAAGCCATGCTGCGTGCCGGCCCCCAGGAGCAGATTCTGTTCCGGGTCGGGGTGGCTGACGTGGTGCCCAAATCCATTGTCTATCGATTATTGGCACCGACCATGGAGCTTGAGAATGTGCTGCGCATCAACTGCCGTGAAGACAAGCTGGAGCGCCTCCTGGCCGACCTCGCCATTCAGCGACTGGACCTGGTCATTTCAGACAGCCCGATGCCGCCGCACCTGGACATCAAAGGCTATAGCCAGAAACTGGGAGAATGTGGCCTGAGCTTTTTCGCAACCCCAACATTGGCCCACCGGCATGCCGGCCTGTTCCCGGAGTGCTTGCACGATGCACCGCTGCTCATACCCGGGCAGGAAACCGTACTGCGCAGCCGCCTTCTGCGCTGGCTTGGTGAGCAACATATCCAACCGCGTATCGTCGGCGAGTTCGACGACAGCGCCTTGATGCAGGCGTTCGGGCAGTCTGGCAGTGGCATCTTCGTGGCGCCCAGCGTAATTGCCGAAGAAGTGTGTCGCCAATATGGCGTACAACTGATCGGACAAACCGAGGCCGTGAACGAGTCCTTCTACGCTATTTCAGTCGAGCGCAAGGTCAAGCATCCTGGCATCGTTGCCATCACTGAAGGGGCACGACGCGAACTGTTCAACTGGTAGCGTTTCCTGACAACGGCCAGCAAGTGCCTGACCAAGGTCTATGGTAAAGTCCAGCCCTTTTCAGATTTCGGGACCTCGCTGCGCATGACACCGCTCCTTCGCCTTCTCAACCGCACCGGCCTGGTGACGCAAATCGTGATCGGTCTGGTGGCAGGTATCGCCCTTGCCCTGATCGCGCCAGCCGTCGCCCGCGACCTGGGCTTTTTCGGTACGGTGTTCGTCAGTGCCTTGAAGGCGGTGGCACCCGTGCTGGTATTCATCCTGGTCATGGCATCGATTGCCAATCATCGACACGGACAGGAAACCCACATCCGTCCCATCTTGTGGCTGTACTTGCTCGGCACGTTCGCCTCGGCTGTCGTGGCGGTGGTTGCCAGCATGATGTTTCCTTCGCACCTGGTACTGAACGCAGCCGACGCCACCCTAAGTGCACCGGGCGGCATCAACGAGGTGTTGAAGAACCTGCTGCTCAGTGCGGTCGACAACCCGATCAACGCGCTGCTCAACGCTAATTTCATCGGTGTGCTGACTTGGGCGATCGGCCTGGGCATCGCATTGCGCCACGCCGGTGACACCACCCGCAAGGTGGTCGACGACCTGTCCAATGGCGTTACGCTGATCGTGCGCATTGTCATTCGCTTTGCGCCACTGGGCATCTTCGGCCTGGTCACCTCCACCTTGGCTCAGTCCGGGCTGAAAGCGATGCTGGGGTACCTGCACCTGCTGGCGGTACTGATCGGGTGCATGCTGTTCGTCGCTCTGGTCATGAACCCGCTGATCGTGTTCTGGAAAACCCGTCGCAATCCCTACCCGCTCACCCTGCTGTGTCTACGCGAAAGCGGTATTACTGCATTTTTCACCCGCAGTTCGGCAGCCAATATTCCTGTGAACATGGCGTTGTCCGAACGGCTTGGGCTGCATGAGGATACTTATTCGGTATCCATTCCGCTGGGGGCCACGATCAACATGGCCGGCGCTGCAATCACCATTACCGTATTGACGCTGGCGGCGGTGCACACTTTGGGCATTCCCTTGGATCTCCCCACGGCCGTGTTGCTCAGTGTGGTAGCGGCGGTCTGTGCTTGCGGTGCGTCAGGCGTGGCCGGCGGTTCCTTGCTGCTCATCCCGCTGGCCTGCAGCCTGTTCGGTATTCCCAGTGAAATCGCCATGCAGGTCGTGGCGGTGGGGTTCATCATCGGCGTGCTGCAGGATTCCGCCGAAACCGCACTCAACTCCTCCACCGACGTGCTGTTCACTGCAGCCGCTTGCCAGGCCGAGGAGCGCCGCAGCGCCTGATTCAGCCGGGCCGTCTTGCGGCCCTCCCCTCATTTACCTACGCTAATGGCCTTTTCCCAGCAATGAGACAGGGCCATGTCCGAGCAAGACACCACCACTGAAGGTCGCTTGAACAGCGTCGAGATTCGCGTGCTCGGCTCGCTGATCGAAAAACAGGCCACCAGCCCGGAAAGCTACCCACTCACCCTCAACGCCCTGCTCCTGGCCTGTAACCAAAAGACCAGCCGCGAACCGGTGATGAACCTTACCCAGGGCCAAGTAGGCCAGGCGCTGCGCAGCCTCGAAGCACAACAGATGGCACGCCTGCAGATGGGCAGCCGCGCCGATCGCTGGGAACACCGGGTGGACAAGGCGCTGGAATTGGTGCCTGCACAGCTGGTGCTGATGGGGCTGATGTTCCTGCGTGGCCCGCAGACCCTCAGCGAGTTGCTAGCCCGCAGCAACCGCCTGCACGACTTCGACGACACTGACCAGGTCCGCCACCAGCTCGAGCGCCTGGTATCACGTAACTTGGCCGTGCACCTGCCGCGTCAGGCCGGTCAGCGGGAAGACCGTTACACGCATGGGTTGGGTGACCCGGCGGAAATAGAAACCATTCTGGCCGCAAGGCAGCAGGAAGGTCCAACACGCAGCGGTACCGGCGCGGCCGCGCAGGATCGAATCGAAGCACTGGAAGCGCGTATCGCTGCATTGGAAGCTCGCCTGGACGCACTTGGCGGCTAGGCTTCAACGGTCTGATTTGGGGAAGTTGCGGCAGCTCTTGCGCTCGGCCATTTCACGATCGCTTGGGCGCTGATCGACGAATACGGTGCGGCCGTTACTGTAGATCTCAAGGTAGCCCCAGTGCAGGTCTTGTTCAGTCTGCCCAGGCTTTGGCGGCACTAGCCACCAGGGTTCGCGGCTGATCAGGGTCATGGCGTGGCTCCTGGAGGGTCTGCATGTAAGCATAGACACCCTCATGCCACGGGGGTTTAGCCAGGCCCATGACAAAACCCCCGCATGCGCTGCGCCGTAGAGCACGGCCAGTGCATGCGAGGGTTGCGGCTCTGCCCAAATGTCGCTTATGCAGGGGCCGTGGTGCGGATCAGGTGGTCGAAGGCGGCCAGAGACGCCTTCGCCCCTTCGCCTACAGCGATCACGATCTGTTTGTAGGGCACCGTCGTTACGTCACCTGCAGCGAACACACCCGCAATACTGGTCTGCCCCTTGGCATCGACGATGATTTCGCCGCGTGCCGACAGTTCAACGGTGCCTTTGAGCCAATCGGTGTTCGGCAACAGACCGATCTGAACGAAAATCCCCTCCAACGCCAGCTCCTGTTCGATGTCGCTGGTCCGGTCCTTATAACGCAGGCCAGTTACTTTTTCGCCATTGCCGATCACTTCGGTGGTCAGTGCCTGGGTGATGACCGTCACGTTAGGCAAGCTGTGCAACTTGCGTTGCAGCACCGCATCGGCACGCAGCTGGCTATCGAATTCAATCAACGTCACCTGCGCCACGATACCTGCCAAATCGATCGCCGCTTCCACGCCGGAGTTACCGCCACCAATCACCGCCACGCGCTTGCCCTTGAACAATGGGCCATCGCAGTGCGGGCAGTAGGCCACGCCGCGGCCACGGTATTGCTGTTCACCCGGTACATTCATCTCGCGCCAGCGAGCGCCGGTGGCCAGGATGACGGTCTTGGCCTTGAGCGAAGCCCCGCTCGCCATGCGCACTTCATGCAGGCCGCCGTCGGTAGCCGGAATCAGTGCTTCACCGCGCTGCAGGTTCATGATGTCCACCTCGTACTGCTTGACGTGTTCTTCAAGCGCGGTGGCCAGTTTCGGGCCTTCGGTTTCATGCACGGACACAAAGTTCTCGATGGCCATGGTGTCGAGCACCTGCCCACCGAACCGTTCGGCGGCCACGCCGGTGCGGATACCCTTGCGCGCTGCATAGATGGCGGCAGAAGCACCTGCCGGGCCACCGCCCACGACCAGTACATCGAACGCCTGCTTGGCATTGAGTTTCTCGGCCTGACGCGCGCCGGCGTTGGTGTCAATCTTGCCAAGAATTTCCTCAAGACCCATGCGCCCCTGGCCGAACACCTCACCGTTGAGGTACACGCTGGGCACGGCCATGATCTGGCGGGCATCGACTTCAGCCTGGAACAGTGCACCGTCGATGGCCACGTGGCGTACGTTGGGGTTGAGCACCGCCATCAGGTTCAATGCCTGAACCACATCCGGGCAGTTCTGGCAGGACAGCGAGAAGTAGGTCTCGAAGCTGAACTCCCCTTCCAGCGCCTGGATCTGCTCGATCACTTCCAGGCTGGCCTTGGAGGGGTGGCCGCCCACTTGCAGCAGCGCCAGTACCAGGGACGTGAACTCGTGGCCCATGGGAATGCCGGCGAAACGCAGGCTGATGTCGCCGTTGGGGCGATTGAGCGAGAACGAAGGGCGGCGGGCGTCGTCGCCATCGGCTCGCAGGGTGATGAGGCTGGACAAGCCGGCGATTTCCACCAGCAGGTCGTGTAATTCGCGGGACTTCGCACCGTCGTCGAGGGAAGCAACGATCTCGATCGGCTGGGTGACCCGCTCCAGGTAGGTTTTCAGTTGCGATTTAAGCGTGGCGTCCAACATACGGGCGATTTCCTTTTTCAAAACTCGGATACAAAAACGCCCAGGCGAAGTCGCCCGGGCGTTTGACGGGGCGGTAAGTGGTTCAGCTGTGGCGGCTGCTTACCGCCCGCGTATGGCACATGACTGGCTGCTCATCCCGCAAGGCCTGCGCGGCGCTGCCGCTGCACAGGCGCTTATCGGGCGAGAATCAGATCTTGCCGACCAGGTCCAGCGACGGCGCCAGAGTAGCCTCGCCTTCTTTCCACTTGGCTGGGCAGACTTCGCCTGGGTGCGCGGCGACGTACTGGGCAGCCTTGACCTTGCGCAGCAACTCGGTAGCGTCACGACCTACACCACCGTCGTTCAGCTCGACGATCTTGATCTGGCCTTCGGGGTTGATCACGAAGGTACCGCGGTCAGCCAGGCCGGCTTCTTCGATCAGTACGTCGAAGTTGCGGGCGATCACATGGGTCGGGTCGCCAATCAGTGGGTACTGGATCTTGCCGATGGTGTCCGAGGTGTCGTGCCACGCTTTGTGGGTGAAGTGGGTGTCAGTGGAAACACCGTAGATCTCAACGCCCAGTTTCTGGAACTCGGCGTAGTTGTCAGCAAGGTCACCCAGCTCGGTCGGGCATACGAAAGTGAAGTCGGCTGGATAGAAGAACACGACAGACCATTTGCCTTTCAGGTCGGCTTCGCTGACCGGGACGAACTCGCCCTTGTGGTAGGCAGTGGCGTTGAACGGTTTGACCTGGCTGTTGATGATAGGCATGAGAGACGCTCCTTCATGGGTTGAAATCAGTTGACGGAGAGAATCCTAACCGCATGGACCGATAAAGGCTCATTGGCAAACCTGATGCTTATGATTGGCTTTGGCTATGAGCCAGACCGGTCAAGGGCTGCCTAGCCCGGTGTTGCCCAAGCGGGCGGCAACCCATGGATGCGGCGGCGTGGGGGCTGCGGCTCGTTAACCGCCACCCCGCAACCAGGCCGCACGTTGCGTGCGGCCTGGGTTGAGTCAGCGAGTCACCGTGCGCATGGTCACGAATTCTTCCGCTGCCGTGGGGTGCACGCCGATGGTTTCATCGAACTGTTGCTTGGTCGCGCCCGCTTTGAGCGCGATGCCCAGGCCCTGGATGATCTCGCCTGCATCCGGCCCGACCATGTGGCAACCGAGCACCTTGTCGGTCTTGGCATCCACCACCAGCTTCATCAGGGTCTTTTCCTGGATGTCGGTGAGGGTCAGCTTCATGGCGCGGAAGCGGCTTTCGAAGATCTTGACCTCATAGCCCTGCTCGACAGCCTGTTCTTCGGTGAGCCCTACCGTGCCGATAGGCGGCTGACTGAACACTGCCGTGGGGATATTCTGGTAGTCCACGGGGCGGTACTGCTCCGGCTTGAACAAACGCCTGGCCACGCCCATACCTTCAGCCAGTGCCACAGGCGTCAGTTGCACGCGGCCGATCACATCACCAATGGCCAGGATCGAGGGCGCCGTGGTCTGGTATTGATCGTCTACTCGCACATACCCCTTGTCATCCAGTTCGACGCCGGTGTTTTCCAAGCCAAGGTTGTCCAGCATCGGACGCCGGCCGGTGGCGTAGAAGATGCAGTCGGCAACCAGTTCCCGCCCGTCCTTGAGCGTCGCCTTGAGGCTGCCATCCTCGAGTTTGTCGATGCGCTGGATGTCAGCATTGAACTGCAAGTCGAGCCCGCGTTTTTCGAGCTCTTCCTTGAGGTGGGTACGCACCGAACCATCGAAGCCGCGCAGGAACAGATCGCCGCGATACAGCAACGTGGTCGCGGCGCCCAGCCCCTGGAAGATCCCGGCGAATTCCACCGCGATGTAGCCGCCGCCCACCACCAGCACCCGCCGCGGCAGGTCCTTGAGGTAGAACGCTTCGTTGGAGGTGATCGCCAATTCCTTGCCAGGGATGTCCGGCACCTGGGGCCAGCCGCCGGTGGCGATCAGGATGTGCTCGGCGCTGTAGCGCTGACCTTCGACCTCGACTTCGTTGGGCCCGGTCATGCGCGCATGGCCTTGAATCAGGGTTACGCCGCTGTTGACCAGCAGGTTGCGGTAGATGCCATTAAGCCGTTCGATTTCACGGTTCTTGTTGGCGATCAGCGTACCCCAGTCGAAGTGCCCTTCTTCCAAGGTCCAGCCGTATCCAGCCGCTTGCTCCAGTTCGTCGGCCACATGGGCGCCGTACACTAGCAGCTTTTTAGGCACACACCCCACGTTGACACAGGTGCCGCCCAGGTAGCGGCTCTCGGCAACCGCTACCTTCGCGCCAAAACCGGCAGCGAACCGTGCGGCGCGCACGCCACCGGAGCCGGCGCCAATCACGAACAGATCAAAATCGTAGGCCACTTTTCGTTCTCCAAAAAAAAGCTGCAAGCTTCAAGCGGCAGACTGCACAACGGGCAGCGTGGCTTGTCACTTGCAGCTTGGTACCGGCAGTTTCAAGCTTCAAGCATCAGGCGGCAAGAAAAAACGCGCCTGGCTTGCAGCAGGGGCTCAGTAGGCCTTGCCGGTCTTGTAGTAGTTCTCGAAGCAGAAGTTGGTCGCGTCGATGTAGCCTTCGGCGCCACCGCAGTCGAAACGCTGGCCTTTGAACTTGTACGCGATTACGCAGCCATTCTGGGCCTGTTGCAGCAAGGCGTCGGTGATCTGGATTTCGCCGCCCTTGCCGGGTTCGGTATTGGCGATGATGTCGAAGATATCCGGGGTCAGGATGTAACGGCCGATGATCGCCAAGTTGGACGGGGCATCTTCAGGTTTTGGTTTCTCTACCATGTTGGTCACACGGAAGATGTCGTCACGGATCATGTCGCCGGCAATGACACCGTACTTGTTGGTTTCCTGCGGATCGACTTCCTGAATGGCGACGATCGAGCAACGGAACTGGTTGTACAGCTTCACCATTTGGGTCAGCACGCCGTCGCCTTCAGGGTTGACACACAGGTCGTCCGCCAGCACTACGGCGAAGGGCTCGTCGCCGATCAGCGGACGGCCGGTGAGGATAGCATGGCCCAGGCCTTTCATCTCGGTCTGACGGGTGTAGGAGAACGAGCACTCGTCCAGGAGGCGACGAATGCCTACCAGATATTTCTCCTTGTCGGTGCCCTTGATCTGGTTTTCCAGCTCGTAGCTGATGTCGAAGTGATCTTCCAGCGCGCGCTTACCGCGACCGGTAACGATGGAGATCTCGCTCAATCCTGCATCCAATGCTTCCTCAACGCCGTACTGGATCAACGGCTTGTTGACCACTGGCAGCATTTCCTTCGGCATGGCTTTGGTGGCGGGCAGGAAGCGAGTGCCATAGCCGGCTGCCGGGAACAAGCATTTCTTGATCATAAACGTCCTTAACAAAGGCTAGGCCTGGGGGTTACGGCGCAGTCTAATCAGGCGGCGGTCACCTTACAATGCCCCGCCTGTGGCCGATCGTTGGGAACATAGAGGCAACCGCTCACGGATAGTTCAAAGGGTCGCCCAATATTCCTGACCGGTACGTCACCCCTCCAGGCCCTTGCCCGGTCATCAGTGACCGGTGCCCTGCCCGATCAACACCCCCTCGACCTTCTGGCCATAGAGGTTGACCCCGTCATTGGCATGGAACTTCAGGCGCGTTTTCTCGATGGAGCCCTCCACCAGCCGTGGGTCCTGGGGCCGCTCGTGCCGGTTTATCCAGGCCGCCACATCCCAGGCCTGCTGGTCGCTGAGCGAACCCGGTCGACCCAGTGGCATGTTGTACTTGATGAATGACGCCGCCGTGTTGATCCGGTGCATGCCCGCCCCCCAGTTGTAGGCGTCCCTGCCCCAGAGCGGCGGCATCACATACTCGCCCGCCACCTTCTGCCCTTCGCCCTGCTTGCCGTGGCAGATCGCACATTGTTCGAGATACACCTTCTGCCCACGCGTGAAGTCATAGCCACCCGCTGGCGGCGCCACTTCCGGATAACCTCGCCCGGCCAACTCGACCCCGGTCGGCGCCTTGGTAGAAAGCCAGTAGGAATAAACCGACAGCGCAGTCATCTGCGGACTGTCAGCCGCCGGCGGCTTGCCGTTCATGCTGAACTGAAAACAGCCTTGGATTCGCTCGGCATAGGTGTTGACCTTGTCGTTTTTCTTGCGGTAAGCCGGGTACATCGGATAGGCGCCCCACAGGGGGGCCGAGTGCGCCATGCGCCCTTGATCTAGGTGGCAGTTACTGCAGTTCATGCCGTTTCCAACCGCTTCAGGCATCAGTCGCCGGGTATCGACGAACAGGGCGTGCCCCTCGCGCACCATCTTGCCAAACGCATTGTCCGGCAACTCGCCCTCGGCCGGCGGCACGAAGCGCGGCTGCGCCTGTGCATCCGGCACCTTGAGCTGGGACTGGTCCTCCATGGTCACGGGGTTGGCGTGAGCGCTGCCTGCGGCCAGCAGCAGGGCTGTAAGCAAGGGCTTCATGGCTTGGCCTCCAGGTTGGCGGGACGGGCGAAAAACTCGGCAACGGCCGTGATCTCGTCAGGGGTCATGGCCTTGGCCACGCCGACCATCAGCTGGTTGGGATCGTTACTGCGCGTTCCATCCCGCCAGGCGTTGAGTTGTGCCACCAGGTAAGCTGCAGGCTGACCAGACAACGGAGGGAAGTGCTCGCCCACCCCGCCACCGCCAGGGCCGTGACACTGGATACATCCGGGGATATGCCGCTCCCAGTCGCCATAAAGCGCAAGCCGCAGCGTTGGATCATCGGCAATTTGCTGACGGCGCAGGTCACCGGTTGGCGGTGCCGGCAAGCTGGCCAGATAGGCGCTCACCGCCGTGATCTCGTCCTCGGACAACGCCTTTGCCACGGGCGCCATTACTGCCTGCTGTCGAGTATCCTTGCGCCAGTCATGCAATTGCTTGCTCAAGTACGAGGCCGGCAGGCCAGCGAGCCTGGGGAAGCCTGCTGCGCCGATGCCGTTGCCATCGGCACCGTGGCACCCGATGCAGGCCAGGGCAGCGGGGTCTGCGCCCCCTTGGGTAAAGACTTTCTGGCCATCTGCAGCGTGGGCCGATGCCCAGGCCAGGGACATCAGGCCACCGATCACCATGACGCTGAACGGTTTCATCACGAACCTCCTTTTCTATTGTTATATGCTTAGGCCCAAAACATATAAGCAAAAGGAGGATGGTCACTTGCGCTGGGTCAATCCCCGGAAATACAAGCCGTCGCGGCTTTGCGCACATCACCCGGGCGCAATGGGAAGTTGCTCAGACGCTCATGCAACTTGATGCTGCTGCCATTGTTGCTACGCTGGCTGATATCCAGGAGCGCGCCTGGGCCCTCGCCTGGCGAGAACTTCTGCGGCACGATCAGACGCAATCCATCGCCGCGTTTCTCTTCCGTCAACGGGCCACGCGAGTCGGCCAGGCGGGCCTTCACGCAGTCGGCATATTCACGTGGCGTCTTGCCTGACATCACATCCATCGTCTCATGGGACTGTTCAAGGTCAGACACACTGGCGCACCCGGCCAGGGTCAGCATCCACGCCGCCAACATCCACTTCATCTGCTGCACCTCTGTCATCACGAACCCCGTTCGACCGTGATCTGGCTCTTTTGCTCCCTGGACTGGCAGATTTATCTGCGCCCGATCAGCCGCCCGGCGCGCTTACCGCGCATCGTGGTATCGTGCGCGTTTGCAAAACCAGACTTTGCGGAGCCACACATGAAATTCGTACACCAGCGCGAGCACCTCAACGAGGACGATATCGTCGTCATCGAGTGTTCCCAGCGCTGCAACATCCGTCTGATGAACGACGCCAACTTTCGCAGCTTCAAGAATGGCGGTCGTCACACTTATCACGGCGGCCACTTCGACAAGTTCCCCGCCAAGATCACCGTGCCCAGCACCGGTTTCTGGAACATCACCATCGATACCGTGACGACCCGTCCGATCTCGGTCACGCGCAAGCCCAGCCTCACGCACAAGATCAAGATCATCCGCCGTTCCTCGTCGCAACTCAGGTAAGGCCAGCCATGACCCAGACCATCAAGTACGTCATCAAATACAAGCTCGAAGGCCAGCGCCGCTGGGATTTCGCCCTCATGTCAGACGACTCTCCGGAACAGGCCCTGCAAGCCCTGCGCAAGATCCATGGTGAAGATGTCGACAAGGTCAGCGACATCCAGGTCAGCAAGGCACTCTAATCGCCCAGTCCCCATTCACCGCGCTTGAAGGAGCTTCGCATGAGTCAGTGGCCCGATCGCCGTATTCTCGATTTGCTGGGTATCGAACGGCCCATCCTTCAAGCGCCGATGGCTGGGGCATCGGGCACGGCGATGGCCATTGCGGTAAGCCAGGCTGGTGGTCTGGGCGCCCTGCCTTGCGCCATGCTCACTCACCAGCAGGTACGCGAGCACATCGCGGCCTTTCGAGCTGCCAGCCCTGGCCGCGCCCTGAACCTGAACTTCTTCTGCCATCAGGTACCGGCTTGCGATGCCGACGCCCTGACCGCGTGGAAGCAGACGCTTGAACCCTACTATCGAGCACTGGGGGCTGATTTCGAAGCACCTGCGCCGGCGTCTAATCGCGCCCCTTTCGACGAACAGAGCTGCCAGCTGGTTGAGGAACTGCGCCCTGAAGTGGTGAGTTTCCACTTCGGCCTGCCTCAGGCTGACCTGCTACGCAGGGTCAAAGCCAGCGGGGCCCGGGTACTGTCCAGTGCCACCACTGTCGAAGAGGCGCGCTGGCTACAGGACCGTGGCTGCGATGCGATCATCGCCATGGGCTATGAGGCTGGCGGGCATCGCGGCATGTTCCTCAGTGAAGACATCACCACCCAAATCGGTACGCTTGCGCTGGTGCCGCAAGTGGCCGATGCCGTTGATGTACCGGTGATCGCGGCCGGTGGTATTGCCGATCACCGTGGTCTGCTGGCCGCATTGGCACTGGGCGCTTCTGCGGTGCAGATCGGCACTGCTTACCTGTTCTGCCCTGAGGCAAACGTGTCGTCGTTTCACCGGCAGGCGCTGGACAGTGCACCGGCCAGCGACACGGCCCTGACCAACTTGTTCACTGGTCGCCCGGCCCGCGGCATCAATAATCGCCTGATGCGCGATCTGGGCCCCATGAGCGCGCAGGCACCGCGGTTTCCACTGGCAGGTGGCGCGTTGATGCCGTTGCGGGCGATCACTGAGGCCCAAGGCGACAGTGACTTCAGCAACCTTTGGGCAGGCCAGGCACTGCGCCTTGGCCGGTACATGTCCGCTGCAGACCTGACCCGTGACATTGCAGACAAAGCATTGGCTCGACTAAGCCGCTAATCGGACCGCTCGAAACTTGCTCCAACCTCTATTTAACAAAAACAGCTGCAGGCAACTGGCGAAGCGCTATATAGTCAGGCATATAACGAAAACCAGGAGCTGTCCCAATGCGTTCTCGCCTGCCCTATCTAGCCGCCCTCGCCAGCCTGATCATGCTGAACACCGCCTGGGCCGACGAGGTCCAGGTGGCTGTCGCTGCCAACTTCACCGCGCCAATCCAGGCCATCGCCAAGGATTTCGAGAAGGACACCGGCCATACGTTGATCGCAGCCTACGGCGCTACCGGGCAGTTCTATGCCCAGATCAAGAACGGTGCCCCCTTCGAAGTGTTCCTGGCAGCAGACGACAGCACCCCGGCCAAGCTCGAGCAAGAGAACGCCATCGTGCCGGGCTCACGCTTTACCTACGCCATCGGAACACTGGCCCTGTGGTCGGCCCAGCCTGGGTATGTGGATGACAAGGGCGCGGTCTTGCAAGGCAATGCCTACAAGCACCTCTCACTCGCCAATCCAAAGACCGCGCCGTATGGCCTGGCGGCCACGCAAGTGCTGGAAAAGCTCAAGTTGACCGAGGCGACGCGCGCCAAATGGGTCGAGGGTCAAAATATCACCCAAGCCTTCCAGTTCGTATCTACCGGTAATGCAGAGCTGGGCTTCGTGGCGCTGTCGCAGATCTTCAAGGATGGCAAGGTACAGAGTGGTTCGGCCTGGATCGTCCCGGCTTCCTTGCACGACCCCATCCGCCAGGACGCAGTGATCCTGAAAAAAGGCAAGGACAACCCGGCTGCCAAGGCCCTGGTGGACTACCTCAAGGGCCCCAACGCTGCTGCGGTAATCAAAGCCTACGGCTATGAAATCTGATGCCGCTCGATGCCAGTGACCTTGGCGCCATCTGGCTTACCCTGAAGCTGGCCAGCCTGACCACCCTGATCCTGTTGATCGTGGGCACACCCATCGGCTGGTGGCTGGCACGCACCCGGTCATGGCTTCGCGGCCCGATAGGTGCCATCGTTGCCCTGCCTCTGGTGCTGCCGCCTACGGTGATCGGGTTCTACCTGCTGATTGCACTAGGCCCGCATGGCTGGCTTGGCCAAGCGATTGCAGCACTGGGCCTGGACAGTGTGGTGTTCAGCTTCTCGGGCCTTGTGATCGGCTCGGTCATCTACTCGATGCCCTTTGTGGTCCAGCCGCTGCAAAACGCTTTTGCCGCCATCGGTAAACGCCCCATGGAAGTGGCGGCCACGCTGCGCGCCGGGCCGTGGGACAGTTTCGTGCACGTGGCGCTACCACTGGCCCGTCCTGGCTTCATCACTGCCAGCATTCTGGGTTTTGCCCACACCGTAGGCGAGTTTGGTGTCGTGCTGATGATCGGTGGCAACATTCCCGACAAGACCCGCGTGGTGTCCGTGCAGATTTTCGACCATGTCGAGGCGATGGCCTACACCCAGGCTCACTGGCTCGCAGGCGCCATGCTGGTGTTCTCTTTCCTGGTGCTGCTGTTGCTGTACGCAGGCAAACGCGGCAATACGGGCTGGAACTGACATGACGCACTTGATCGTGGCACGCCTGAAACTGGCACGCGACGCTTTCACGCTGGACGTCGACCTGCAACTGCCAGGGCGCGGTATCAGCGCCTTGTTTGGGCACTCCGGGTCAGGCAAAACCAGTTGCCTGCGCTGCCTGGCCGGCTTGGAGCGCCCTGGTCAGGCGTATGTGCAAGTCAATGGCGAGGTCTGGGAGGACACCGCTCGCGACGTCTTTCTACCGCCCCACCAGCGCCCGGTGGGCTACGTTTTCCAGGAGCCCAGCCTGTTTGCGCACCTGAGCGTACGGGGCAACCTGGAGTTCGGCTGGCGCCGTGTCCCGTCGAGCCAGCGCAAGGTAAGTCTGGAACATGCCAGCGAGCTGTTGGGCATCAGTCACCTGCTGGCGCGCCGACCTTCGACGTTATCGGGGGGCGAGGCGCAACGCGTCGGGATTGCCCGTGCGCTGCTCAGCAGCCCCCGACTGTTGCTGATGGATGAGCCCCTGGCCGCTCTTGACGGGCCCCGCAAACGCGAAATCCTGCCTTACCTCGAGCGCTTGCACGAGGAGCTGGACGTACCCGTGGTCTATGTCAGCCACGCCCAGGACGAAGTGGCACGCCTGGCGGACCATGTGGTGCTGCTCGAGCACGGACGTGTGGTGGCAAGCGGTCCGGTTGCGCCTACCTTGGCTCGTCTGGACTTGTCGCTGGCCCAGGGCGATGACGCCGGTGTGGTGCTCGAAGGCCAGGTGACAGGGCACGACCCGCACTACGACCTGCTTGAGCTGCGCCTGCCTGGCAACAAAGGGCTCGTCTTACGTTGCGCACACCCCATGCGCGCCCTGGGCAGCGCCTTGCGGGTCAAGGTCCATGCGCGCGACGTAAGCCTGGCGCTCACCGCTGACGGCACCTCAAGTATCCTCAACCGAGTGCATGTTCAGGTACGCGACACCCACGCTGCTGACAACCCAGCCCATCTGTTGGTCAGCCTGGATGCCGACGGTAGCATCCTGCTCGCCCGCATTACCCGTTTTTCGGCGGACCAGCTTGGGGTGCACCCAGGCCAGCGCCTGTATGCACAGATCAAATCGGTTGCATTGCTCAGCTGACGTGCGGAAATGGAGCAACGGCCAAGCGGCTGTTGTCCATTGATCAGTGACTTGATCGAGGCCTGCCGCCCATGCTCGACTGCCCGCTTCCCGAAACGCTGCATTACGTCGACGACAGCCAGCCCGGTTTGACTCGCCGCCGCTGGCGCGACCGCTTCATCTACCTGGATGCCAACGGTGAACGGGTACGCGACCCCGAAACACTGGCACGTATCGCTGCACTGGTAATCCCACCGGCCTACACCGATGTCTGGATATGCGCCGACCCGCAAGGGCACCTGCAGGCCACTGGCCGCGACGCCCGTGGCCGCAAACAGTACCGTTATCATGCCCAGTGGCGTGAAACCCGTGACCAGCACAAGTACGGCCGCATGCTCGCCTTCGCCCAGGCGTTGCCAAAGCTGCGCTCACAACTGGAAGCCCACTTGTCTCGACCGGGCCTTGACCGTGAAAAGGTCATGGCCCTGGTGGTCAGCCTGCTGGACCATACCCTCATCCGCATTGGCAACCAGCGCTATATGCGCGACAACAAGTCCTACGGGCTGACAACCCTGCGTAATCGACATGTAGAGGTCAAGGGCAGTACCATCCGCTTTCAGTTCCGCGGCAAGCGTGGTGTCGAACACGATGTAACGCTGCGCGACCGACGCCTGGCGGCCTTGCTCAAGCGTTGCATGGAACTGCCCGGCCAGGCACTGTTCCAGTATCTCGATGCCGATGGCCAGCGTCACAGCATTGGTTCGAGCGACATCAATCAGTTTCTGCAACAGCTGACTGGCGCCGACTTCACGGCCAAGGACTACCGTACCTGGGCCGGCAGCAGCCTTGCGCTGGACCTGCTCAGGCCCTTGGCCTGGGAGCCGGAAACCGAGGCCAAACGCCAGGTCGCTGCCATCGTCAAGCAAGTCGCCTCGCGCCTTGGCAACACCCCTGCGGTATGCCGACGCTGCTACATCCACCCAGCGGTACTGGAGCACTACACGCTCGGGCGCCTGGCCGCCTTGCCCAAGAGCCGAGTACGCAAGGGGCTGGACCCGGAAGAGGTCGCGTTACTGGTCTTTCTCAAGGCATTGGAACAGCAGGCCGCACATTGAGCGCGTCTATCCAACCGATGATGCAAAGGTATTTCCCATTGAACGGCGCCCCCACTATCCTTGCAAACGAAGCACCTTGTCCTACGAAGCTTTCATCGTGTGCCTAGCTGTCCACATACCCGCTGCGTGCCACAGATTTTGACATTCTGGGAATTACTAGGCTTCGAAAGCGTCTGTAATGAGAAGGAAAAGGGATATGCTCCCACCGCCAGCGCACATGGCCTGCGGACTTTTTTATCACCAAGGAGAAGTACATGCTGATACTCACCCGTAAGGTTGGCGAGAGCATCGTCATCAACGACGACATCAAAGTCACCATTCTGGGCGTCAAAGGGATGCAGGTGAGGATAGGCATCGACGCACCCAAGGATGTTCAAGTGCACCGCGAGGAGATTTTCAAACGCATCCAGGCCGGCAGCCCGGCCCCTGAAAAGCAAGACGACTGACACTGGTCATTCAAGCGGGCAGCAGGGATGCGCCCAAAGCCTCAGCCGCCCAATAGGTTACGCACGGTCGCAATCATCTCGTCCATGTCGAATGGCTTGTCGAATATTGCTGCGAATAATGCCGGGCATCCCTCGTTGGCCTGGGCGCCGCTCATGAGGATGACCGGCAGCGTCTGTAACGCAGGGTCAGCCCGCATGGCACGCACCAGCTCCTGGCCGTCGAGTACGGGCATCATGTAGTCGGTGATAACCAACTGCACCTGCACCCGGTTGAGCACCTCCAGTGCTTTCCGGCCGTTACTCGCCTTTTCGACCGCATACCCTTCATCCTCCAGGGCAAACCCCAAGATGTCGGCTATCAGGTATTCATCGTCGACGATCAGCACGGTCTTCATGTAACTGAAACCTACAGGCTCCCTTGCGGCACGGCTGTGCCAGAGAGGGCCCCACTGGTGCCTTCGAATGCTCTGCGCAATGTGATTCCCGTTGAAGCGATCACAAGCTCATGCAAGGACGCGTCGTGAGCACTGTCGCGCACTTTGAGGATTGAGAGCATGCGGCGCAAGGTGCCGTCATGCTCCACGAATCGCATCAGCACCAGGTTGTCGACGATGCTGGACAAGTCGGGCGCCGGCGCGCTGATCTCCGCACCGAAGATATCGCGCATTTCCCAGGTCAGCATCACACTCACCTGGCGAGCGCGCAGCTCCCCGGTCAGCGCGCGAAAGAAGGCATTCAGGCGCCCGGGTTCCGTGGCCAGGCGGCTCAACGCACCCAGGCTGTCGATCAGTACTCGCTTGGCGCCGGTTGCCTGTACCTGTTCGATCAAGCGCGCACCCAGCTGGTCCAACAGCACCTGCGTACTGGGCTCCCAGCACAGTGTCAGGCTCTGGGCCTGCTCCATGGCTGCAAAGTCGTATCCCAGTAAAGCCGCCTTGCTGTGCAGGCGATCGGGTGATTCATAGAAGCCGAAATGCAAACCGGGGGCCTGGGGTGTGCTGGCCGCCAGAAATGCCATGCCCAGCGACGTCTTGCCAATGCCCGAGGGGCCCATCAGCAGCGTGACCGATGCGGCGGACAGACCGCCATCGAGCATGTCGTCGAGCGCCGACACACCGCTGCTGATTCGTGATGCGGCTGCATTGCAGGGCCCAATGGGCTTGGCGAACAAGGACTCCAGACGTGGAAACACCGTCACACCGGTATCGTCTATCAGGCACTCGTGGCGCCCGGACAAGGCGCCACTGCCACGGGTCTTGCGCAACTGAATCGTGCGAACGGCGCGGCTACCCACCATCTGCTCACCCAGTTCGATCACGCCGTCGACCATCGTGTGCTCAGGGCTGCCTTCCTCAAGCCGCGCACTGGTCAACAACAGTACGGTGCAGCCGGCAAAAGCCGCATGACCTTGTAGTGCCGAGACGAATTTTTTGGTATCGAGCGATGTTTCGGCATGTACGCGAGCATTGAGTACGCCATCGACGATCAGCAGGCTAGCCCTGTGTCGACTGATCTCCTGCCTGAGCAACCGGACCACGGCATCAAGGCCATCCTGTTCCAGGGTATCGAAAGCGCTAACGAACTGAATCTGGTCGCCGACCATCGAAGGGTCGAAGAAGTCCAGCGTGCCCAGGTACTGAAATAACCGCTCATGGGACTCGCTGAGCAAGGTTGCCACCAGCGCCCGCCCTCCCTTGCGCACATGCTCGCAGGCCATCTGGTTGGCCAGGATGGTCTTGCCTGCCCCAGGTGGGCCCTGCACGATATACGACGCCCCTGTCACCAACCCACCTTTGAGCAGGGCATCGAGCCCGTCGATACCTGTCAGCAATCGCTTGAGTGTTTGAGTCATGCTGCGCCCCTTACGGTTCGATACCTGGCTGGCTTGAATGGACGGGCAAATATAGCCGCATGCGGGTGCCGACCCTCAGCTCGCTGTGCACACTGATGGCACCGCCGCTTTGCCTGGCAAATCCGTACACCTGGCTCAGGCCCAGGCCGGTGCCCTTGCCGAACGGCTTGGTGGTGAAGAAGGGTTCGAAAATACGTGGCAGCACATCCACCGCCATGCCCTCGCCGCTGTCCTGCACCTCGAAGCACACGAAGCGGCCATGCAGGCCGTCGACCTCGCCTGTCAGCAACACCGCTTCGACGGTCAGGACGATGTGGCCTTCCTCGGCAATGGCATCCCGGGCATTGAACAGCAAGTTGAGCAGCACCATTTGTAACTGACCAGCATCCACTTCAATGCTGGGTAGATCAGGCTGCACCCGCGCATCCAGTGTGACCGAACTGGGCAGTGCATGAACAAGCAATCCATGGGTAGCGTCGATCAATTTGGCCGGCTCGATACAGGTCACCTCAAACTTGCGATGACGGGCAAAGCTGAGCAGTTGACGGGTCAGGTCGGTGCCGCGTTGGCCAGCCTCGAGAATATTGTGCAGCATGCGCTGAGCGCGTTCTGGGTCGGGTGCAGCAAGGGCCAAGCGCGCAGAGCTGAGAATGATGGTCAGCAGGTTGTTGAAATCATGTGCCAGCCCCCCGGTCAGCTGACCCAGCGCCTCGAGCTTCTGGGCCTCGAACAATTGCGCTCTAACGGCGTCCAGCTGCATCGCCGACTCGCGCCGATCGGTAATGTCCCGCGTGACCTTGGCAAGCCCGACGATCTGGCCTTGATCATCGCGCACCACATCGAGGGCCACCAGTGCCCAGAAGCGCGTGCCGTCTTTGCGCTGGCGCCACCCTTCATGCCGCGACACGCCGTGTTCAAGCGCTTGACGCAGCAATTGCTCCGGCTTGCCTTCGGCGCAGTCTTCAGGCGTGAAGAACAGAGAAAAATGACGGCCCACCACTTCATCGGCGCTATAGCCCTTGATTCTCTGGGCGCCAGCATTCCACGAGGCGATATGACCGGTGGTATCCAGCATGTAGATGGCATAGTCCACCACGGACTGGACCAATTGCTCGTAACGATGAGCAGGCATTTCTGAATTGACCTGGCAATCAGTTGAAACCATGCGAGCTCCACCGGTACGGCAGGTAAACATAATCCAAACGGCTACATCTCAGGCATTGACACACGCTGTTCACCGTCGTTGCGCAGTCGTCAGCCCGACCATCACATCCAGTGACTTGGCTAACATTGGGCCAAGCTCATGCCACTGTCAATCGGCTGCTCGTGATGGGATGTGATGTGCGGAATACGGCAGCCAAGGTTGACTCCGCTATAACGGTGGGTTATAAAGCCGCCTTGATTGCACAGCCCTTCTGTCTGAAGCGAGCCGGCCACCCGTGGCCCTTTCAAGCGTGCGAGTGTGGTGGAATTGGTATACACAGCAGACTTAAAATCTGTCGGCGTGAGCCTTGCGGGTTCGAGTCCCGCCACTCGCACCACATCCTGAAGAAGGCGCCCAGGGCGCCTTTTTTGCTGCCTGCCCCTTGCTGGCCTGTCACTACTCATCTTCGCAGTCGTCGAACCACGCAGGATGATTGCGCTCGTCCTCTTCGAGTTCCTCAAACGACGACTCCTCGATTTCGTCTTGCGCCCCGTGAGCATCCGGCTCGAACGCGTCTTGTTCATCATGAAGAAACTCATGATCCAGCAAGTGATCATGTTCAGGTTCGTGCAGTTCGTCGTCGTGCATATGGGCCTCAATTCAAGTGGCACGCTTGTATAGGCTCAACTGCCTCTGAGGTCAACGCCGCAGTGATTTAATTCCAGGTTAATTCCACGCGTCCAATGTAGCGGCTCTCCCTTCAAAACGTCCTTGGCCCGCTGATTCCTGGCGGGCGTTTTTTTGTCGGTCGCTCAGCAGGGCCTGTCACCGCCGTCTCGTACATTTTCTTGGCGCACGACGCATCCATCACCTTCCCTTCACGAAATGATGACATTCACCTTGGCAATCTGAACCTGCTCCGTATGTTCTTGCAGCCCGCCGCATTTTTGCCGCGGGCTTTTCTTTTTGTCCCCGCCCTCCACGCCCCTGCCTTTCTATGACCTACGGCAGTTTCCTACTTGCACACTGGCGCTATTGTGCGTGGGCTATTTTCAAGTCAACCGGATAGACACGGAGGTTCGCATGAAAGCTGCTGTCGTAGCCCCAGGCGGTCGCGTTGAGGTGGTCGAAAAATGTATTCGCCCACTCGAATACGGCGAGGCGCTATTGAAAATGCAGTGTTGCGGCGTTTGCCACACTGACTTGCACGTCAAGAACGGCGACTTCGGCGACAAGACGGGTGTTGTGCTGGGCCATGAAGGCATTGGCGTGGTGCAGGAAGTCGGTCCTGGCGTAACGTCCCTCAAACCAGGCGACCGCGCCAGCGTGGCCTGGTTTTATGAGGGCTGCGGTCACTGCGAGTATTGCACCAGCGGCAATGAAACGCTGTGTCGGCACGTCAAGAACGCCGGTTACACCGTAGACGGTGGCATGGCCGAAGCCTGCATCGTCAAGGCCGACTACTCGGTAAAGGTACCGGAGGGGCTAGGGTCCGCCGCGGCCAGCAGCATTACCTGCGCAGGCGTGACGACTTACAAGGCAGTAAAGACATCCAATATTCGTCCCGGCCAATGGATCGCGATCTACGGGCTTGGCGGGCTGGGCAACCTGGCACTGCAATACGCCAAGAATGTCTTCAATGCCAAGGTCATTGCGGTCGATGTCAACGAAGAACAACTGCGCTTTGCGACAGAAATGGGTGCCGATCTTGCCATAAACCCTTCCAGCCAGGATGCCGCGAAGGTCATCCAGGCACAGACCGGTGGCGCCCATGCCGCTGTGGTTACCGCCGTGGCCAAGGGCGCTTTCGATTCGGCCGTTGACGCGCTGCGTGCCGGTGGGCGACTGGTTGCCGTAGGGCTACCATCGGAAGCGATGAACCTGAACATCCCCCGCCTGGTACTCGATGGCATTGAGGTCATCGGTTCGCTGGTGGGGACGCGCCAGGACCTGCAAGAGGCTTTCCAATTTGCTGCCGAAGGCAAGGTGGTGCCAAAAGTCAGCTTGCGTCCCATCGAGGACATCAACCAGATTTTCGAAGAGATGCTCGATGGGCGCATCCAGGGCCGAATGGTGATTCAGTTCGAGGGTTGAACCAGGGGCACTTCACTCGAGCTCTGCGCAATAGGCAGCGGCCCTGCCCGTCAGGGCCGCAGGCCACTGCGGTGGCGGTTGTAGACTGATGAGCGCCGCGCTCAACGACCATGACTTCGAACCGCGTAGGCTGATGTGGGAGCTTTACGGCTGCGCCCCTCATATACCCACACTTGAGATACTGGCAGCTGTGCCATGACCTCGGCATCCTCCGCTTCGGTATGCGGCTTTTTACCTGTGTCCTTGGCCTTTACACACGCCTGCACACGCTCACGCTCGTCCGATGCCGCCTCGAGCATCTTGTTCAAAGATTCGACCATGCTGGAATAGTCCATTGCCTGACTCCTTTGCGGAAGGTGTTCACCTGATGAGCCTGATCATAGCGAGCCAACCTTTCAGAAACTGGCAACGCAAAACGCAATAAATCGTGGGTCTCCTACTTGATGACCCCTACTGCCGCGCGAGGTTCAGCCAAAGCGATCAACAGGTACCTTGAGACTAGCAGCCCTTGCTGTGTTTATCTGTCCCGACATCACATCAGCCCTGATCTACGCCGGCCTTGAACAGCTATCAGGTCTGTTACGTTCGTCGGAGAAGGTCACCAAGGGCCACATATTGCGCTCTACTTAAACAGGCATCCCCGTTTCCGGTCCAGAATCCACGGAACGTGGACGTCTCTGATTCAACAGGAGCCATTGTCATGACAGAACAAGAAGCGCGCGATGTTGTCGAACGAATTCAAGATGAACTCAGCCGCCAGGCGCGGGTTGCCACGCGCATTGAAATACATGATTTGGGCCTGTGGGAGTGTCTGGAGAAGGCGCACTTCAAAACAAGCACTCACGGCAACCTGTTGTTCGAAAAACCAGTCGTAATCGTACCCAAGTGTGATGCGTCCTACACCATCCTCTACACCTGTTGAGCCCATTAATTCAACCGTTCAATACAGGAGTCTCGGATGAGTGTCCGTAGTCTTACGAGGAACCTGCCTGCCGATCCTTACAATCCAGGGTGGGTACTGGGGTGGGGCGTATTGAGAGACCGTCATCCGTGGCACTTTGTCGACGTTTACGCTGATCAGCGTACGGCCTATATCGAAGCCCAGCGCCGAGGGGCGGAGTATGTGGTGGAATATGGCGCTCATCGCCTGGGCTCGAACGAATTTGTCTGTGGTGTCAGCCTTCCTGAAGGCTGACACGCGCGCCTGGCTTCATGAGCATTCTTGATCGTGTGCTGAAATCAATTCAGTAGGGACACGGTTGCGCTCACTCTAAGATGGTCCCAACTTTACAGGGACAGACTCGACGAGTGGACCTCAATACTCATGACGCCTCAGAACATTACCTACTCGCTCAAACGCACGCGCTTTGACGAACATTATTGCCCGTGCCAAAACACGCGGCTGACCACAAACTTTGCCAACCTGGCCAGGGGTTCACGCCGCGAACAGAACCTTCGCCAAACACTGGACATGATCAATAATCGCTTCAACGCGCTGGCGCACTGGGATAACCCTGCCGGTGACCGCTACACCGTGGAACTGGATATCGTATCGGTGCACATGCATTTCACAGCCGGGGTCACGAATACGCTGCTGCCCTTGATCGAAATACTGTCCACTACGGTGATCGATCATCATGCAGGCAAGCGTTTACCGGGTGTAGTCGGCAACAACTTTTCGTCCTACGTGCGCGATTATGATTTCAGTATTGTGCTGCCCGCCTATAACGCTCATCGCCCAAACTTCAGTGCCCCTGCCGATTTTGGAGCGCTCCACGGCAAACTTTTCAAAGGGTTTGTGGGCTCAACCGTTTACCAACAAACCTTCATCAAGCCGCCGGTCATTTGCCTGAGCGTGTCAAGTAGCAGAACCTATGAGCGCACGGGGCATTACCACCCCGTATTAGGGTACGAATACCGGCAAGACGAATATTCTTTGACCGATGCGTATTTCCAGAAAATGGGCTTGCGTGTTCGTTATTTCATGCCTGCCGGCAACAGGGCGCCGCTGGCCTTGTACTTTTCCGGCGACTTGCTCAATGACTACACCCCCTTGGAGCTGATCAGCAGCCTGAGCACGATGGAGACTTTTCAGAAAATCTATCGCCCCGAGATTTATAACGCCAATGCAACGGCTGGCGCCATCTATCAGCCCAGCTTGCAACACGAAGACTACTCCTTGACGCGCATTGTTTACGACCGTGAAGAGCGCAGCCGTTTGGCCATTGAACAAGGAAAGTTTGCTGAAGCCCACTTCATCAAGCCTTATCACACGCTGCTCGAACAATGGTCTGCACACTTCGCAGACTGATCGCCTCTTCGCACAAGGTCGAATTTCATGAACAAATTGCTTCCCACCTCTACCGCTGGCAGCCTGCCCAAGCCGACCTGGCTCGCTCAGCCCGAAACCCTCTGGTCGCCTTGGAAACTGCACGGCGATGCCCTGCTAGAAGGCAAGCAGGACGCACTGTGCCTGGCGCTGCAGGAGCAGTCGAGCGCTGGGATAGACATCGTCAGTGACGGCGAGCAGACGCGCCAGCATTTCGTGACCACCTTCATCGAACACTTGAGCGGCGTGGACTTCGAAAGTCGGCAGACTGTACGCATTCGTGATCGCTACGACGCCAGCGTCCCGACAGTGGTGGGTACGGTCGCCAGGCGCAAGTCAGTATTCGTCGACGATGCCAGGTTCCTGCGTAAGCAGACTCGACAGCCCATCAAGTGGGCGCTCCCAGGGCCCATGACCATGATCGACACGCTGTACGACAGCCACTACAAGAGTCGCGAGAAGCTCGCGTGGGAGTTTGCCGTACTGCTCAACCAAGAAGCCAGAGAGTTGGAAGCTGCGGGTGTCGACATCATCCAGTTCGACGAGCCCGCCTTCAACGTGTTCTTCGATGAAGTGAACGACTGGGGCATTGCCACGCTCGAGCGGGCATTGGAAGGCCTCAAGTGCGAGACAGCCGTGCATATCTGCTACGGCTACGGGATCAAGGCCAACACTGACTGGAAGAAAACGTTGGGTGCCGAGTGGCGCCAGTATGAAAAGGCATTTCCCAAACTTCAGAAATCCAGCATCGACATCGTGTCGTTGGAATGCCAGAACTCGCGCGTGCCCATGGACCTTATCGAGTTGATCCGCGGCAAGAAAGTCATGGTCGGCGCAATCGATGTGGCCACGCACGCTGTCGAAACACCCGAAGCCGTTGCCGATACATTGCGCAAGGCGCTGGCATTCGTTGACGCCGACAAGCTCTACCCCTGCACCAATTGCGGCATGGCGCCCCTGCCCCGCTCGGTTGCCCAAGGCAAGTTGCGGGCCCTAAGTGCGGGTGCTGCAATCGTGCGGCAGGAATTGTCAGGTGCAGATCAGTAATAGACGCACGTCAACTTGCGTTTGACGTTAGGGTCGCTTAGGGTCCTGCGGCGTCAAACAGGAGGTCATGACATGCTACGCCCCTATGTACTGCCGGATACCGATGCGGTACTGCAGATCTGGCTCGATGCATCGGTCCAAGCTCACCACTTCGTGCCTCGCGCCTTCTGGGAGGGCCAGCTCGAAGCGATGCGGACCGTTTACCTGCCCGCTTCGGAGACGTTCGTCTTCGAGCAGCACGCAACCGTCGAGGGCTTCATTTCTCTACTCGGGGAAACGGTAGCTGCGCTGTTCGTCGCGCCTGCGTCACAAGGCATGGGCATCGGTAGCCGCCTGCTCGACTACGCCAAGCAGCGCTCGGCACGCCTGGAATTGAAGGTGTACAGCGCTAATGAAAGCGCGGTCGCGTTCTACCAACGTTCTGGCTTTTCAATCGTGGCCCATGGTGAAGATGAACACACCGGTGCCACTGAGCTGACCCTTCAGTGGCTGGCGGCGACCTCTTGAATCCATAGCTTGCGCTTCACTGCCTGCCGCACCCTTTGCCATGGGTCAACCGAGTAGCCACATTTTAATGCATTGCCTGACGCACAGCCTGGCGAGCCGCTTTCACACGACCCGCCAGCCCCTCTCATGCCGGCATTGCCGCCTTGCTGAACCGCTCCGCCAGAAACGGGGTGATGTCCAATGGCAACGCCTCCTCGTGGATCACCTTGTCCAGCATTACCCCCGTGATCGCCGAGGTCAGCACCCCGGTGCGGAAATGCCCGCAGGCGTTGAAGTAACCCTGCATGTCATCCACGGGCCCGAGGATGGGTAGCTCATCGGGCGAGCCTGGCCGCAGGCCGGCCCAGGTACGCTTGAGGTTGACCTGTTCGAGTGCCGGCATGCAGCGTATGGCGCCCTGGACCAAGCTGCTTATCTCCGGGAAGGTCGTGGTGACATCGAAGCCTTTCTCCTCGGTGGTACTCCCGATGAGAATCTCCCCATTGTCCTTCTGCGCCATGTAGCAGTCACTGGTGGTGATGCAGCCATCAAGCAGCTTGGGTAGGCGCTCGGTCAATACGATCTGCCCCTTGACGGGTTTGACGGGGATGGAGGTGCCCGTGGCCCACTCACTCAATTCGGCGGCCCAGGCGCCGGCCGCATTGATCAGCGTGTCGCAATGGAAGTCACCGGCCTGTTCGGTACGAACCCCTTTGATGCGTCCGCCTTGGTGCAACACGTCGGTGACACGTGTGTTGAGATACAGATCGACGCCATTTTGCCGCGCGCCTTCCATGTACGCGTCGCCAAGGCGAAACGGGCTGAGCTGGTGGTCACAGAGAAACTCCAGCGCACCGTGCGCGCTTTCGGTGATCGATGGCTCCGCCTTGCGCAGTGCCTGGCGGTCAAGCCAACGGATCTGTGACTGCAGGTGAGGGATGTGCTTGACGATGTGTTCGGCATAAAGCTGATCTTCATCGTCCTGGATCACGTACTTGAGCCCAGTGCGCTCGAACTTGAAGTCCATCCCGTGGCGCTCGATCAACTCCTGGTGCAGTTGCGGGTAAAGCGCGTTGGACTCAAGCGCCAGATCGAAGAAGCATTGCGGCAGGATATGCGGTGTGCTCGAGTCCACGGCCACCGCCGCGCCATGGGCCTGGCGCTTGGCCTGGGAAGACAGCATGCGAAAGAAAATCACCCCACAGCCCAGGCCCACCGATTCGCCAATGGCCCATAGCCCACCTGCCGAGGCACGCGTGGCATTGCCGGGGCGCTTGTCGTCGATCAGGGCGATGCGCAGGTTGCCGCGCTTGGACAGCTGGTACGCGCAGGACGCGCCAATTACACCGGCACCGGCAATCACGATGTCATAGGTCTTGTTCATGTCAGGCCTCCGTGCCCACGTGCTTGAATGCCGAAAACGGTACCGGGTCTACTGGGAATCGAGGACGCAACCAACCTACGTCAGCGCGGCCAGTGGCGGCGCGCAGTCGATCGCTGCAATAGCCCACGCACATGCGCCCCTGGCAATCCCCCATGCTCACCCGCGTGCGCATCTTCAGCCCGGCCATGTCTTGAACCCCCTGCTCCAATGCCAGATCAATGGCGTCGCGCGTCACCTGCTCACAGCGGCAAATCACTGTGTCAGCCTGTGGCAACTCGACCTGCGCTGGCCCCCGCGCGGTATAGCGCTCGACGCCGGAGCGGAAACGCTTGATGCCTGCCAACTGGCCCAGGTAACGCTCGCGCCGTTCAATGGCCTGCGCGGCGTTCAGCACGCCACGCTGCTGCAGAATTGACACAGCCGCGATGCGCCCGGTCAGCATGGCCGGCTCCCCGCCGCGGATGCCGGCCATGTCGCCTGCCAGGTGAATATGTTCCAGGCTGCTTTGCTGCCATACGTTGCACTCGGCGCGCAGATAGCCATCGGTGCTGTAGCCATGGGCAAGGCCCAATTGCTGGCTGAGCTGCGTACGCGGAATGAAGCCGTAGCCTACCGCCAGCGTCTGCACCGACTCGCGGCGCACCTGGGTCATGTCCGCCCTCCAGGCATCGTCGTAGGGCGCCACGCTGACTTCGGCCAACTCACCTTCGCCCCGCGCCTGGACCACGCCCCAGCCGTAGTGCATGGGAATGCCGTGCAACTTCAGGTAGGCCAGCATGCTCAGGCCGTCGAGGAACAGCTGGGGCTTGTTCATCAGCGCCAGGCTCTGGCGCGCGATACGGTTGAACGCACAGGCCTCGTACACACCCGCCACCTTGGCACCGGCGGCGTGCAACTGACAGGCAACCAACGGCAGTAAAGGGCCTGTGCCAGCGATCAGGGTCGTGCCCAGTGGCTTGACCACGTTACTTTTGATCTGCAGTTGCAACCCGCCGAGCAGAATGACGCCCGGCAGGGTCCAGCCTGGAAACGGCACATTGCGCTCATGGCAACCGGCTGCCAGGATCAGCTGCTCGAAGGCCAGCGGCTGCAACTGCTCCTGCTCGTCGAGCACTACCAGGCTACGGTCATCACCGCCCACGACGCGGCTATTGAGCCGCAGGTCGATAGACTGCGCACGGGCGGCGAAGTCGGTGTGCAGTTTACCCAGGGCCTTGCTGTAACGAGCGCCCAGGTAGCCCAGGTCGACACCTGCGCGCAGCGGGCCACGATAGACCACCCCGCCGGGGCGCGATGCCTCGTCGATCAGCGTGCAGCGCACGCCCGCGTCCGCCAGCTCGATGGCGGCAGCCATCCCCGCCGAGCCCCCTCCGACAATGACTGGATGCCCACTCATACCCGCGCCTCCCCGACAACCGCATTGACCTGGGTTTCGATGCGCATGCCAGCCCGCACCAGCGTCTGACAAGCGCGCCGCTTGGGGCGTCCGTCGATAGCGACCAGACAGCAATGGCACACCCCCATGCCGCAGAAGGCGCCACTGACTTGGCCATGGTCGTTGAGGGCGAGCTGACGCACGCCCACGGCATTGAGCACACTCAGAACCGTTTCGCCAGGGGCGGCAGTCACGGCAGTGCCATTGATGGAAAGGGGGATTTGTTCAGCCGGGAGTGGCTGTATATCGAGGGTTCGTTCCATGGAATGTCGTCTGCCTTCCGTGATTGAAAGACAGACAGACTACGGGAGGCGTCAGGCCGAAAAATTGACCTGGGACGGGGTTTTACGACGCAACCTTGCCACTTGGTGAGAAACGTCTGTAAGCGAAGTCGCCTTCTACCAGTGGAATCAGCGCTTCAAAACCCCTGACACTTCTAACATGGCGTCAGAGAAATCGCTCCACATCCATGCCGAACACTTGCCGATACCCCCTGCAAAATGCCTCCCATTCGGTCGGTGCCCAGTCAGACCTGCGCTTGACCTGTCGTAAGTCGTGACGGCTAGCTTTCATCGCGGTCAGCCGCTGCCTGGCCTTTTCGAAATCCAGCAGCGCGATCTTGATGCCAGACTCGTCGAAGGCGACGAACACATGCTTCAAATACAGGCAACCATGCTGCCAACGCCCGAGATTCAGCGTGGCCAGCGCACGCCCATACGCTTCGAGAATATCGTGGTGCAGCTTGGGCTCGATGGTCTTGTCCAGGCCTTGGAGGTAGAAGTCTTCAAGCGATACATACCCGTCCAGCCCTGCCGTGACCATCACCGCACGCCACTCACCGTCCTGCTTGTGGACGTCACTGTGCAGCAGTAACGGCGTAGCGACGCCCAGCGCGGCAGCGGCACGCAGCGCCTTGGCCTCACGGGCCACCGTAGGATAGCCGAATGGGTGGACCAGGCTGCGGTAGATATGGCCGACCTGCTGCTTCTTGTAGAACGTGAAGCCGTCGAGCTCGACCTTCAATACACCGCTCTCGCCGCCCCTGCGGATATTTGGCGGCTCTACCCACATCCCAGGAGCACTCAGAATGGCTTGTACCGGCGGATGAGAGGCCTCAAGGCCAGACGCGCTAACGTGTTTCATTAAAACCTGCTGAATATTGAGCCACACTGCGGCAAGGGGCGAAATATATCAGTCAAATCTGAAAGAAAGCGATTACTGCGACACGGCGTTGATCGTTTTTTTCAGGCATGAACGGACAAAACTGCGGGCGCAATCGCCATTGTCAGACAATCCGGCAGCCGTAAGCTTAAGTTTGCGCCAGTTCGCCGAAGTCGAGCCACCTCCCGCTCACCCCCTGACAGTCCATAGCTGATCGATTCGGGTGGTGTAGGACTGGCTCATCATCTCCCGTTTCATGCCCCAGTCCGGTGCGGCTGGCACGCTGGCCGCACGGACCGTTCCCCTGCCCCAACGCTCATTGATACTGTCCATTACTTCCATGAGCCGATCGCGCGCCACCGATTGCCTGGGGGCGAACAAGTCACCCGAAAAATCACCTGGTTGACGTAGGTCCATCAGCAACACCTCCGCCTTGCTGTAACGAAGCCCCGGCCGGAAGATCCGCTCCACGGCATCGGTAGCCAATCGGGTCAGCAGCAGCGTGTCACAAGTCGGATAGGGAAGCTCCACCCAGGCGCCTTGGGCATGGTGCACTTCGTTCGGGTTGAACATGCCCGTGCGGATGCTCACCCGCATGCGCTTGCACACCGACCCCTGGGCCCTGAGCTTTTCGGCAGCACGGCCGACGTACGTGGCCACCGCCTGCTTGATCGGCGCCAACTCGCTCAGGCGCATGCCGAACATGCGGCTGCTGCAGATTTCCTGCTTGGGCGGATCGACATCGTCCAGTTCCAGGCAAGGCGTGCCCGCCAGCTCCCTGGCCGTTTTTTCCACCACCACGTTGAAGCGTTGTCGCAACGTCCAGGCATCGGCGCGGGCCAAATCCATTGCCGTACGAATGCCCATGCCCTCCAGGTGCGCGGTCATCTTGCGCCCGATGCCCCACACCTCCTTGACCGCAGTATTGCGCAGCACCCAGTCCCGTTTGACCGGGTCGGTGATGTCCACCACGCCGCCAGTGTGGCGCTGCAGCCGCTTGGCAGTGTGGTTGGCCAGCTTGGCCAGGGTCTTGGTGCGTGCGATACCCACACCGACAGGAATGCCGGTGCACTGGGCGATGCGCAAGCGCAGCCGGTGCCCGAACAGCGTCAGGTCCTGGGCCATGCCAGTGAGCTCAGCAAAACATTCGTCGATGCTGTAGACCTCGGTAGCAGGCACCATCGATTCGATCAGCGTCATCACCCGCTCGCTCATGTCGCCATACAACGCGTAATTGCTACTGAATGCCACGACACCGTGCCGGCGGAGTTTTTCCCGCGCCTGAAAATAAGGCTCGCCCATTTTCACGAATGGCTTGGCGTCATAGGACCGGGCAATGACGCAGCCATCGTTGTTGCTCAGCACCACGATCGGCGTCTTCGCCAGATCGGGCCGAAATACGCGCTCACAGCTGGCGTAGAACGCGTTGCAGTCGATCAGCGCGAATATCGGCTCACTGCGCATGATCGCGGACGCTATAGCGCACCACGCCCCAAATGAGCAGATCATCACCCTCCATGACATAGCGCGGCGGGTAGGCTCGGTTCTCAGACTTCAAGATCACCACACCGTCACGTCGGTGCAGGCGTTTGCACACCGGCTCACAGTTGATGGCCGCAATCACGATATCCCCGTGCTCGGCCTCGCGCCCCCGGTCCACCACCACGATATCGCCCGAATAGATGCCAGCGCCTTGCATGCTGTCACCCTCCACTTTCACCAGATACACATGCGGTGCGCGGATGTCGAATAGCTCATCAAGGGATATGTGGCCTTCAAGATGATCCGCGGCAGGCGATGGAAAACCGGCTGGAACGTAGTACGAATAAATCGGGAGTGGTTCAGAGCTGCCACATGGCGCGCCCAGGAAGGTGATGGTCATGAGAGAAAGTCCAATGCAAACTGTATGCATATACAGTTAAACTGGCTTCGGCGAATGGGTCAATCCTGAACGTGTGAATTTCTGACGGACGAGAGGTGGATACATGTGCGGACGCTACTCGATCTACGAGTCGATGGATCACTACTTGCGACAACTGGCGCTGGATCTGGTCGTGATCAACGGCTATGACCATGAGCCGATTGATCGCTATAACGTGGCGCCTTCTACCCGTGTCGAAGTTATACGCCAGGCTGAGGATGGCCTGCATGTAGACAAAGTGAAGTGGGGATGGTCGCCTCACTGGGCCAAAGGCAAGCGACTCGACCCCATCAATGCCCGGGCCGAAACCGCAACCACTGGCAAGTTCTTCAAGAGTCTCTGGCCACATGCACGAGCGCTCGCCCCCGCCAATGGCTGGTTTGAATGGCTGCCAGATGCGCAAAACCCCAAGCGCAAGCAACCCTACTACATCACCAGTGCCGACGGTGCACCGCTCTACTTTGCCGCGCTTGCCGAAGTTCACCAGACCCTTGAACCGGACGAGCGTGATGGTTTCGTGATCATCACGGCAGCCGCTGACCAAGGCTTGATCGATATTCATGACCGAAAGCCCCTGGTGTTGGCACCGCACCTTGCCAGGGAGTGGTTAGACCCTGCCACTTCAGCGCAGCGCGCCGAGGCGATCGTGGCGGCAGGCTGCCGTCCGGCCACTGACTTTCGCTGGCATCCGGTCGACAAAGCCGTTGGCAATGTTCGTAATCAGGGTGCGCAACTGATAAGGCCGATTGCCAAAGAGAGCAGGCAGGGTGATCTCGAGTTCTGAATAGAACGTCATGCGGGGGTGTGCTAGCCAAATAACACAGCTGGCCTGATAGGCTGCGCACCCGCAGGCTGGGTAACAAACAGCTTGCACGCACTTTGAAAGAGACCGACGAAGGATTACGTCATGGACAGCAAACGCTCCCACCTCCTCCCGCTTGTTGGGTTGATTACCCTGCTGGCAGGCTGCACCGAAGAAAAAGTGCCCGAGCCAACGGCAGACAACTGTGGCCCGCAGCTGTACGAAAAAAACCTTGCCAGTTTGTCAAAGGAAGCCAACCGCAAGGAATTCATTGCCAACTGCGAGAGTTTCCTGGCAGCGAAAAAAATGACGGAATGGAAGTTCGAGAAAAGTCCCAAGGGCAAGTACTGATCAGCTGGTCCAGATAATTGCAGATACGGTGATCTAACCCAGGATCGTCAAGCTTACCGAACACGAACGCCGCTTTTATAGACGGCGTTTTCTGGCGGACTCAGGACTCACAGGCCTTTGCGTACGGCACACATTTAGCGAAAGCGGTGAATGCACGTGGTCATTTCTTCAAAACGTGAGTCAAGCTTTGCCTAGCAAGCGCCCCGCCCCTATCGGCTATCACCGATCATTCCCGAGCCGGGTCGAATTGTTTCTCGCGGATGCACAGCAGCGGAATCATGCCGCAAAGGAAATACGCAGCACCGACGATCAGGAAACCGACACCGATCGAGCCCTGGCTGGCGAAGAAGCCAATGGCAGCCGGTGAGACCGCTGCACCAATACGCCCGATATTGTAGGCACCCCCAACCGCAGAGCCACGGAACTTGGCCTCGAAGCTTTCCGTCATGTACGTGGCGTTGACGCTGTAAGGCACGCCATAGAGGAAGCCGAAGACAATCAGCAGCCAGAGAATGTTTTCCGGCTGGTTGAACAGCACGATGATCGGCAGGAACAGCGCCGTGCCCAGGCAACCAGCGGCAAACACCTTGCGCCGCCCGAACTTGTCCGCCGCCATGCCGGCGATGACCTTGCCGAGGATCGAAGCGGTGTAGGTGCCGACCAGGAACGTGGTCATCTGCTTGAACGCCATGCCCAGCTCGGTTTCCAGGTAGCTGGGCATCCAGTTGTTGACACCGTAGTTACCGAACTGCAGGAAGCCGGCGGTCAGTGACCAAAGGACGAACATCTTTGCGGCATTAGGGTTGGCGAAGATCTGTTTGTACTTGCCGCCCTCTACGCGCTCACGCGCCTTGCGCTCTGCGCGATCAGCACTCTGCAGGCGGGTCCAGGTAGAAGGTTCCGGCACCATCTTGTGCATCAGCACGGCCAGAATCACCGGCGTGACGCCCACGAAGAACAACGTGCGCCAGCCGTAGCTTGGCAATATCCAGGCAGCGAGCAGCGTTGCAACGATATAGCCGACCGACCAGCCCGCTTGCAGGCTGCCAAGAACGGTATTTCGAAACCGGGTAGGTACGTACTCGGCCATGAGTGTATTACATGCAACGTACACCGAACCCAGGCCGAGGGCCGAGACAAAGCGAATGATCGCAAACTGCACATAGTTCTCGGTAAAGCCCAACAGTCCCGTACCAAGGCTAAACAGCAGCACACTGAGCACCACGGTACGTACCCGCCCGAGACGGTCGGTCGCCCAACCACCGTAAATGCCCCCAACAGCCATGCCGGCCAGGGTGCAACTGCCGAGCATGCCAGCCTGCAGGCCAGTCAGGCCGAATTCCGCTTTGAGCGTGGCCAGGCTATAAGCCAGGATCATGACATCGGCGCCATCGATGACCATCGTCAGGAAGCAAAACACGAAGGCTGTGATCCAGGTCCGCTCGGTGGACGCGGCGGTGACCCCGGCGGGGTTAGGGTTGTGCATGTTTTATCCTTATTATGGCGGGTTACGGCGTGCCTGTTCCGGCACTACACGGCGCTGCGGCAACAGCGCGAGCGGCGGGCACAGCCCACCGCCAAAGGCCGTCACAACCTGCGGTAAAACCTGTATTCACGCAAACGAAAAAATATCGGGCCTGCATTCCCGATAGGAATGGCCTGGTTTACAAGGCGCAAGCCGCTGTCGCTGACGACTTGGCATGCTGTGGTACAGCAGGTGCATGTACCTGAGGCCAGGCATGCGAAAAAGTCAGGCAGCGATTCGGTTAATTCGTTTGCCAGGACGACGCGTCACCGTGATCAATGCAGGCCTCGAATTTCCCAGGAGGCTCACCATGGACCCGGTCCGTTTCATGCACCCCGACGCAATCCGCGCGCTTTTCAGTAGCGCCCTGTCAGCGATGTACAAGCAGGAGGTACCGCTGTATGGCGATTTGCTGGACCTGGTCGCCGAAGTCAATACCCAGACCCTGGCCGCCCAGCCCGCGTTGGCAGAACGACTGCGTAGCAGTGGGGACGAGCAACGCCTGAGCGTGGAACGCCATGGCGCTATCCGTGTTGGAACGGCCGAGGAACTGCGAGGCTTGCGCCGACTGTTCGCGGTCATGGGCATGTCGCCAGTCGGCTACTACGACCTGAGCATCGCCGCCGTGCCGGTGCATGCCACTGCGTTCCGACCGATCGAGGCCGCATCGCTGCGCGCCAATCCGTTCAGGGTGTTCACCTCGCTGTTGCGGCTCGAATTGATCGAAGACCCACAACTGCGTGAACAGGCCTGCCAGTTGCTGAACGCGCGGACCATTTTCACCCCTGGTGTAATGGCGTTCATCGATCGCCACGAACGTGACGGCGGGCTTACCGATACGGACGCTCAAGCGTTCGTCCAAGAGGCCCTGGAAACCTTTCGTTGGCACCAGAGCGCGACGGTCAGTGCCCAGCAATACCGCGCTCTGCATGACCAGCATCGCCTGATCGCTGACGTGGTGGCGTTTCGTGGGCCGCACATCAACCACCTTACGCCCCGCACGCTCGACATCGACCGCGCGCAGGCCCAGATGCGTTCGCGCGGCATGACCCCCAAGGCAGTCATCGAAGGGCCACCGCCGCGCCAATGCCCGATCCTGTTGCGCCAGACAAGCTTCAAGGCCTTGCAGGAAGCGGTGACCTTCGCTGGTGGTGATGGAGCCCCGGGTCATCACACGGCTCGCTTCGGAGAAATCGAGCAACGAGGCGCGGCGCTGACACCTGCGGGCAAGGCGCTGTATGACCGGCTGTTGAGCCAAGCCCGGCAAGCCCTGGGCGCAGCACCCTGCGCAGATAACGCTGAGCAGTACGCGCACATACTCAACACAGTATTCAGCGCTTTTCCTGACGACTACGCCTCGCTGCGCACGCACAAGCTCGCTTACTTCAGTTACTACGTGAGGGATGCGACCAAAGCGCGTGGGACGAATCTGGAAGCACTGATCGAACAAGGTGCAGTCGGCTTCGAGCCATTGGTGTATGAGGACTTCCTGCCTGTGAGCGCCGCCGGGATCTTTCAGTCCAACCTCGGCGACAGCGCCAAAGCCGAGGCCATGACGCAAGGTAACCAGCAGCAGCTGGAGGCAGCACTGGGTGCACGCGTGATCGACGAGACGACTCTGTACGCCCAGGCCCAGGCGCAATCCATCGCGTCCTGCCTGCACGCGCTTGAAATCCCGGCGACCAGCGCATAGATTGGCCGACCGCCCAGCCGCCCAGCCGCCCTGGCCCAGGCGGCTCGTCCGGCCTGCCTGGCCATAGTTTTAGGTGATGCCTGCAAGCCATGCACAAGAAATTGCTTCCGTCCATGATGTCGCTGCAGTGCTTTGAGTCCACTGCCCGTCATGCCAGCTTCACCCTCGCCGCCCGTGAACTGAACCTGACGCAAAGCGCCGTCAGCAAGCAGGTCGCTCAACTTGAGCAGATGTTGCAGCGCCGGCTGTTCAATCGGTTGCGTGGCGGCTTGCAACTGACCGCCGTGGGCGAGCTGTACCTGAGCGAAGTTGGCAAGATTCTGAGCCAGACGGACATCTCGACGCGCTTCATCCTGACGTTCGATGGCCAGGCAGAAACCTTGAGAATCGCAACTCAACCGACATTCGGCTCGCGCTGGTTGATTCCTCGGTTGCCGGCATTCAGCGCAGCGTTCCCGCACGTACGGCTAAGCGTGCGCAATGAGCTGGAGCCATTCGACCTGTTGCAGGCCAAAGCGGACGTTGCATTCTTCTATGGACGCGGCACCTGGCCCGGCGCCCAATGCGTCGAGCTGTTTCGCGAAGACGTCGTGCCCGTGTGCGCCCCTGCTCTGCTGCTGCACCGGCCGCTGAAGGCTATCGATGACATTCACAGCCATACGCTCTTGCAATGCGTTTCGCGACCCGAGGCTTGGCATGACTGGCTGGGTGCCCAGGCAATGACGTCCAGAAACAGCTACAGGGGCCCGCAGTTCGACACCTTCGACCTGTGCATTCGCGCGGCGATCGCAGGCTTGGGTGTGGCCTTGGTACCCAGGTTCATGGTGACAGAAGAACTGCAGCGCGGGGCCTTGTTGATCCCCCTGCACTACTATGCACCAAGCCCGGATGCTCATTACGTGGCCTATGCGACCCAGAGTCACGATTCACCGAAGATTCGCAATTTCGTGGACTGGGTGTGCGAGCAGACGCCTTGAGCGGACCTACGTCCGGATCTCATGCACCTTCGATGTTGCAGATACAGTCAGCCACCTTACATGACCGGGGTTACCACCTGTCCGCCATGTAAAGCATGCCGCCACCCAGCGCGGTCAGGAACAGCCCTCCCAGCACGTCTGTCAGGGGGGCTTGGCCATGAATGTACGCTTCGATTTGAGTGGCAAGATACAACACGGCCAATACCAGAACCACGGCCGATATGCGTCGCTGAATCTTGAACCTGGATTTTTCGGGGCCGATCCACCACATGCGCGTTTTCCTTGGGCGGGGTGAGTACTGAACCTTAGCTACATCATGGGCCCTTAGCCAATGACCAGACGTGAACGCTGCCGGCCAGTGACTGGTTTGAAGGGTAGACACACTGCGCCAGCAGAGCAGTATTACAGGGTCGTCATGAGAAACGCCGCAAAGCCCTTGGCCACGCGCCAGGGCTTCAAGGCGGACAAGTGATCGAACACTCGACTGGAGTTGCCTGCCAGCCCTGCAAGTACAAGGTAAACGACCCACTTTCGCAGCGCCCTTGAGATTTTTCTTTTCATGACTCGAAACAAAGGGCACGCCTCGGGGAAATTCTGCCGCTTGAAGCGAAGAAGCCCACATCATGCTGGGTTCCAACGTTGCTCTTTTAATCGCACGGGCTTGGGTATGAATAACAACATCCGACCCATGGCAACCGAAGGGCAAAACCCATAGGCATTAAAAAAGCCCCGCAACCTAAATGGCTGCGGGGCTTTCGAATGGTGGAGGCCGAGGTCGGAATCGAACCGGCGTAGACGGATTTGCAATCCGGAGCATAACCACTTTGCTACTCGGCCTCAAAGTCAGGATCTAGCAGCTTACGCTTCGCTATCTCCCCGAAACACCGCACCTTTAAAGCTTGCTGCGTTTCGATGGGCGCCATTATGTCTACATTCACGTAACCGCGCAACCCCCTGAACGAAAAAAAAATTTAGCAGGTTCAAGGTGTTAGCGCAGGCGACCGAGTTTGCTCCACAAACCTACCAGCGTATTCTCCACAGTGCCGCTGGCTGCCATGCCGATACGCTCCTGCAGGCTCTTGCGCTCTGCGAAGTGTAGGTGGAACAGGTTGGCACTGCGCGCGCGCTCGCTGAGGTATTCATCGCTGGTCTGCAACGTATCCACCAGCTTGCGGTTCAGCGCTGCAATGCCCAGCCACACTTCGCCGGTGGCCACTTCATCGATATGCAGCTGGGGGCGGTAGCGGGCGACGAAGTCCTTGAACAGTTGATGGGTCACATCAAGGTCTTCCTGGAACTTCTCCCTACCCTTTTCGGTGTTTTCACCCAGCACGGTGAGGGTGCGCTTGTATTCACCGGCAGTCAGCATCTCGACATCGATGTCGTGCTTCTTCAACAAGCGATTGATATTGGGCAACTGTGCCACGACACCGATGGAGCCGAGCACCGCAAAAGGTGCGCTGATGATCTTCTCGCCAATGCAGGCCATCATGTACCCGCCGCTTGCAGCCACCTTGTCGATGCACACCGTCAAGGGGATGCCGGCCTGGCGAATGCGGACCAGCTGGGAGGCAGCCAGGCCATAGCTATGTACCAGCCCGCCCCCGCTTTCCAGGCGTAGTACCACCTCGTCTTGAGGGGTGGCGAGGGTGAGCAGTGCGGTGATTTCGTTGCGCAGGCTTTCCGTTGCAGATGCTTTGATGTCGCCGTCGAAATCGAGCACGAAGACCCTGGCTTTTTCTTCTGACTTGTCCTTGCGGGTTTTCTTTTCGGTCTTGGCCTGCTGCTTGCGTAACGCCTTGAGCTGAGCCTTGTCGAACAGGCCTGATTCCAACCGCTCGCGCAGGTCCTTGTAGAACGCGTTCAGGCGGGTAACCTGCAATTGCCCACCCGGTTTGCGCCGCCCTTTACCGCGCAAGCCGGCAATGGCCGACAGCACGATGAGAACAGCGATGACCAGGGTGGCGGTTTTGGCGAGAAAGCTTGCGTATTCGGCAAGAAACTCCACGGTGACTCCTTCGATAGCTGCGCCAGAGGGCGCGTGAATGGTACAAGCATACCGGTGCACCTAAAGCGCTGCCAGGGGATGTAAACGCTGGCAATACCTTTCAAACGACCTTTTCAAACGCTTGTATGTTTTTCGTTGACAGCGCCGTGCACCGCACCCTAACCTCGGCAGCAACCTTCAATGGCGGAAGCGTTCGTGGGCAACCTCTACCTGATTCGACATGGCCAGGCCTCCTTCGGCGCACAGGACTACGATGTGCTGTCGCCCGTTGGCGTGCGCCAGAGTCAGGCGCTGGGTGAGCACCTTGCTCAGCTAGGGGTACGGCTGGAGCGATGTGTGGCGGGCGATCTGCGTCGCCAGCAGGACACTGCCCGCCTCGCCCTTCAAGCAATGCAGGCCGGTGGCAACGCCGTGCCGGCTGTTGAGACCGACGCGGCTTTCAACGAATTCGACGCCGATGGGGTGATCCGTGCGCTGTTGCCTGGTTTGTCGATAGACGAACCCAACGCGCCAGCCATCCTGAGCAACGTCGCGCAGCACCGCAGCGAGTTTCAGCGCCTGTTCGCGCTGATGGTGCAACGCTGGCACTCAGGAACCCATGGCAGCGACGAGTTGGAAACCTGGGAAGCGTTCACTGCCCGCGTGCGCGAGGGGCTGAACCGCGTGCTGGACAGCGCAGGCAGTGGCGACAACATTGCCATTTTCACCTCCGGTGGCACCATTGCCGCCTTGCTGCACTTGGTTTCAGGCATTACCCCGGATCAGGCATTTGCCTTGAACTGGCAGATAATCAACACGTCGCTGAGCCAATTGAAGTTCAGAGGCCGCGACGTGGCATTGGCTTCTTTCAACAGTCAAGCCCATGTGCAACTGTTGAGGACGCCGGAGCTCATCACCTACCGGTGAGCCCGGCCTGTTGTGTCCCTGCGGGGACGTGAAAATCACTCTATAAGGAATGCGCCATGACCTCCGTAGCTGATGCCGTCAAAAAGATGCAAGAGAAATTCAACCCATCCGCTGCCCAAGGCCTGGACCTGGTATTCGGCTTCAACATCACCGATGAAGACAAGCACTACGCCCTGATCGTCAAGGACGGCACCTGCCAATTGCAGGAAGGCGAGAATCCAGACGCCAACTGCACGTTGGTAATGGACAGCGAAACACTCAAGGGCATCGTCAGCGGCGAAACCGACGGTATGCAGGCTTTCATGGGCGGCAAGCTGCGCGTGGAAGGCGACATGATGCTGTCGATGAAGCTCAGCGAACTGTTCCCATCCTGAGCAGCATCCTTGGATGACCCTGAACCGAAGCCCATAAGGCTTCGGTTTTTTTTGGTCTGGCGCTTACCGGCACGGCAAGCATCAAAGGTGTTGATCGACCGGCAACACCCTGGCCAATAGCGACCTGGGACGCTTGTCCCAACCGAGCGCAAGCATTAGATTGCAAAATAGTCCGAGTGATCGAGAATAAGGAAAACCCATGACGCTCACCGACCAGTCCACGCAAGTACGTTCCGGCGAGGAGCTTGACCTGGCAGCCATCGACCGCTACCTCAAGGCGCACATTGACGGCTTGACCGGTGCGCCCGCCGTCAGCCAGTTCCCGGGTGGTGCGTCCAACCTCACCTACCTGGTCAAATACGCTGACCGAGAACTGGTCTTGCGCCGTCCGCCGTTCGGGCAAAAAGCCAAGTCGGCGCACGACATGGGGCGTGAGTTTCGTATTCTCAACCAGCTCAACAATGGGTTTCCCTACTGCCCCAAGGCCTATGCGCACTGCACCGATACCCACCTGATCGGCAGTGAGTTCTACGTCATGGAGCGCGTCAAAGGGGTCATTCTGCGCTCGGACATCCCCACTGCACTTAACCTCGATGCTGCACGCACCACGGCGTTGTGCAAAAGCTTCATTGACCGCTTGGTGGACTTGCATCGCGTGGACTACAGCGCCTGCGGCTTGAGCGACCTGGGCAAGCCGGACGGTTACGTGCAACGCCAGATAGAAGGGTGGGCCAGCCGCTACGACAAGGCCATGACCCCCGACGCACCGCGCTGGGAGCAGGTCAAAACCTGGTTGCGCGAGAAAATGCCTGCCGACCACGTCACACCTGCAATCGTGCATAACGACTACCGGTTCGACAATGTCATCCTGGATGCCGACAACCCGATGCGCATCATTGGCGTGCTGGACTGGGAAATGGCCACCTTGGGCGACCCCTTGATGGACCTAGGCAACAGCCTGGCGTACTGGATCCAGGCAGACGACCCGGCGCCGGTACAACTGATGCGTCGTCAGCCGAGCAACGCGCCGGGCATGCTTACCCGGCGCCAGTTCGTGGACCATTACGCCGAGCGTGCAGGCATCGACCTGGACAACTTCGATTTCTACTACTGTTACGGTCTGTTCCGTCTGGCCGGCATCGTCCAGCAGATCTACTTTCGTTATTTCCATGGCCAGACCCAGGACAAGCGTTTCGCCCAATTCATTCACATGAACCGGCTGCTGGAGCAGATGACCTTGCAGGTCATTGCCAAGTCCAGCCTTTGATCACCAACGCACCTTACGACAACAAGGGACCAGCAGCATGCCGCAGACCCACCTGTTCGACCTTCAGGGCAAGATCGCTTTTGTTTCCGGGGCCAGCCGAGGCATTGGCGAAGCGATTGCACACTTGCTGGCGCAGCAAGGTGCACATGTGATCGTCTCCAGCCGCAAGCTCGAGAGCTGCCAACACGTTGCCGAAGCCATCATCGCTGGCGGCGGCAAGGCCACAGCAGTGGCGTGCCACATCGGCGAACTGGAGCAAATCCAGCGGGTATTCGCCGGTATACGCGAGCAGTTCGGACGCCTGGACATCCTCGTGAACAATGCCGCGACCAACCCGCAGTTCTGCAATGTGCTGGACACGGATCCGGCGGCATTCCAGAAAACCGTGGATGTGAACATTCGCGGCTATTTCTTCATGTCGGTGGAAGCAGGCAAGCTGATGCGCGAGCACGGCGCCGGCAGCATCATCAACGTGGCCTCGATCAATGGCGTTTCACCTGGCCTGTTCCAGGGCATCTATTCGGTGACCAAGGCGGCGGTTATCAACATGACCAAGGTGTTTGCCAAGGAGTGTGCGCAGTTCGGGATTCGCTGCAATGCCTTGTTGCCGGGCCTGACTGACACCAAGTTTGCATCGGCACTGGTCAAAAACGAAGCCATCCTCAATACAGCGCTACAGCAAATCCCCCTTAAGCGCGTGGCAGACCCGAAGGAAATGGCCGGGGCTGTCCTGTACCTTGCAAGCGACGCCTCCAGCTATACGACCGGGGCGGCGCTCAACGTGGACGGTGGCTACCTGTCCTGATCAGGCTTTGACGGCTGTCAGGGTATAGCTCAGCGGTAGGCGGGCCGGTTGCTCGCGCAGCCGCCACTCCCCGTCCGGGCCCTTGGCCATTTGCCCCGGCAGCGCTTCCCATGGCACGCTTTGGTGTTCTAACAGCGCTGTGAGCTGCAACCCGTTGGCCATCAGCGCGGTGATCAACTCGCCCAGCCCGTGGTTCCACTCATGGGTTTGGGTGTTCGCCAATCGCTGCGAGGTGGCCACATAGGTCTCGTCGCTCTGCCATACAGTTGGCTGCTCGCATTCGAAATAGGGATAGTCGAGCTGCAGGCGGTCCTGATGGCTTTCATTGACCGCCCAGAGCATGGGGTGCCCCTCGCGCAAGAAAAGCCGGCCGCCGGGTTTGAGCAGGGCCGCCACGGTCTGTGCCCACGGCGCGATACGGGGCAGCCAGCACAGGGCGCCGATGCCGGTATAGACCAGATCGAACGTACCTGCTGGCAACACCTGGGCTGCGGCGTACACATCGGCCTGATGGTAGTCGATGGGCATAGCGCACAGGGTCGCCAGCCGCTTGGCCTGCGCCAGGGAGGCCGCAGAGAAGTCCAGGCCGCACACATCGGCGCCCAGCCGGGCAAGCGAGAGCGTGTCTGTGCCGATGTGACACTGCAGGTGTACCGCTCTCAGCCCCTCGACATTGCCCAGCATCGGCAGGTCGAACTGAACTGTCTGTGACAGGTGCGCAGGGTGTTGGACGTACTGATCGAACTGGTAGTCCTGTGAGGCTGCGTGCAGCGGTGCGCGCTCGTCCCAATTGGCCTGGTTCAGCTGTAATGAAGGGTTCACGTCGACATCCTCGATGGGCGATGCCGCAGTCTAGCGGCCGATGCCACACACCTGGCAGCGTTCTGATGCAAAAAAGTGTAAAGCCCTGGCTCGCACGTTACCCGTCAGAGACAGGTTGCGGCCGCCGCCCGGCGCTGCAACGAGACGCCGTTGTCGTTCTGTGTGTAGTAATCGATACGCGTACCGCCGTCCTGCGGGTAGACATCGACGAACGTCTCGGCCTCGCGGGTATAAACCGTAAAGCCGCCTTGCTTGCGCGGCTCCAGGTAGCCGCTGGCGTCCTGGCCGAATACGCGCTCTTCCTGCCACCCGTACTGGATGCACTGGGCAACGCGTTCAGGCGCTTTGCGCGAGTTCATGTGCGTAGTGGGTTGGCCGCTGCGGGCCGCATCCATGGTCGCAGAAGCACAACCGACCAGCAGCACGGCTGCGGCCAGGGGCAAAATCACACGCATGGTCCATCCTCTAAATCATTAAGAAGGAGGCGACTCTAGCACTGGCATGGACGCGAGTGAATTGTGGTGCGACTTCCGCTGTCTTAGCACAAACACCACGCAACAAGGAAACCGCCATGAAACTGCACTACCTGCTCCTCGCTGCCCTGCCCTGCCTGCCGATGGTCGCCACTGCAGCAACGTCCACCGACGATAGCGTGCAGAATTCGGCCACCCACAACCGTGAACTGAAAGAAGGCGATAAAGCCCCGGATCAATACAAGCGCGACGAAGCGGCCATCAAGGACTGGAAAGCCAAGGGCCTGCCGGCACCGGAAAAAGAAAGCCATTGGGTACGCATGGGCGATCGCTACGTCCTCGTACAAACGACCAATGGCGTGGTTCTGGCCATCCAGCACGTCAAATGACCCATTGCTCGGCGGGTGTCAGGCACCCGCCGAGCAAGCCCCCGCATCGCCTCTCCTCGTTAAACACTGCAATACATCAACACCTCGTACACGCTCAGGTGGCACACTACCGGCTATTGTTCATGTGCCCTGTGTGAAGGAACACCTCTCCCGATGAATCTAGAGCTGACATGGGTGCTGGCCCTGCTTGCCATTGTCGTTGTGCTGTTCATCATCAACCGTCCACGCATGGATGTCGTAGCGCTGCTGGTGATCGTAGCGTTGCCACTGTCGGGCGTGCTGACGATCGACCAAGCGCTGGCAGGTTTCAGCGACCCGAACGTGGTGCTCATCGCTGCCCTGTTCGTCATCGGTGAAGGCTTGGTGCGCACCGGTATCGCTTATCGCATCGGTGAATGGATGAGCGAACGGGCAGGCAACAGCGAGGCGCGCCTACTGGTACTGCTGATGGTCGCGGTGGCCGGCCTGGGTTCGGTCATGAGCTCCACGGGGGTAGTGGCCATCTTCATACCGGTCGTGCTGAGCATTGCTGCGCGCTTGAAGCTCTCTCCCAGCCGCCTGATGATGCCGCTGAGTTTTGCCGGCCTGATCAGTGGCATGCTCAGCCTGGTGGCGACCCCGCCCAACGTGGTGGTGCACAGCGAACTGGTACGCCATGGTGAACAAGGCTTCTCGTTCTTCAGCTTCACGCCCTTCGGGTTGGTGGTCCTGGTACTGGGTGTGGGCTACATGCTTCTGACGCGACACTGGCTCAATGGCGAGGTGCGCAAGGACGGACGTGTCGAGACCCGGCGCACGCTGCTGGACCTGGTTCTGGACTACAAGCTCAATGGTCGCGAGCGTCGCTTGCGCATTCGCCCCCATTCACCGCTGATCGGCCATACCCTGGGCGAGCTGGAGCTGCGTACCCGCCACGGAGCCAACGTCATCGGTATTGAACGTCAGCACAAGTTCACCACGCGCGTTATTGCGCCAGACTCCAACACCGTGCTGCACCAGGGGGATGTGCTGCTGCTGGACCTGTTTGCCAACCGCGACGATCTGCGCAGCCTGTGCCACACCATGCAACTGGAACCCTTGCACTTCAAGGCCGCCTACTTCATCGACCAGTCCCAGGAGGTAGGCATGGCCGAGGTGTCCCTGCCGCCGGGCTCGCAACTGATCGGCAAGAGCATCCTGGAGCTTGGCTTTCGCTCGCGTTACGACCTTAACGTAGTGGGCTTGCGGCGCGACCAGGCGGCCGTGCAAGACCAGTTGGTCGAAGAAAAGCTGCGTCTGGGCGATACCCTGCTGGTGGTCGGGCCGTGGAAGGCAGTACGCCAGCTACAAGGCAAACCGCGCGATTTTCTGGTGTTGAGCTTGCCGGCCGAGGTCGATCTGGTGGCACCTGCTCGCCGGCGCGCCCCCCAGGCGCTGCTGAGCCTGGCGGTGATGGTTGGCTTGATGGTCAGTGGCGCGGTCCCCAATGTCATAGCAGCGCTCATTGGTTGCCTGTTGATGGGCGCAGGCCGCTGCATCGACATGAACAGCGCCTACCGTTCGATCCATTGGCAAAGTCTGATCCTGATCGTGGGCATGTTGCCCTTTGCCCAGGCCTTGCAGAAAACCGGTGGCATAGACTTGGTAGTCGGGGCGCTGGTGAATGTGCTGGGCGACGCCGGGCCCAGCGCCATGCTGGCCTGCCTGTTCGCGGTCACGGCTGTGATCGGGCTGTTTATCTCCAACACGGCGACCGCGGTGCTGATGGCGCCGGTTGCCATCTCGACCGCGGCGCAGCTGGGCATGTCGCCCTACCCCTTTGCGATGACGGTGGCGCTGGCAGCCTCGGCGGCCTTCATGACGCCGGTGTCTTCGCCGGTGAACACGCTGGTGCTGGGCCCAGGGCAATATCGGTTTGCGGACTTCGTGAAGATAGGGGTGCCGTTCACGCTGTTGGTGATGGGGGTCACGGTGGTCATGGTGCCGTGGTTCTTCGGGCTGTGAGGTTGGCGGCACGCGCAAAACCTTCCAGCTGGGCAGATTGACATCAACTAGCCGGAACAACACACTGATGCGCAATTGCCCCAGGTGCGTTCAGCGGTCGTCCTGGATATCGTTTCCGCTTGCCGGTCGAGCCCATGGTTTTTCCAGCCCAATCGCGCTTGTTGCCCTACGCCGCACTGTTCAGCCTGACCTTCGCGCTTACCATTGGCGGCATCCTGGCTCGCCCGATCGAATCCCTGTCCTTGTTCTGGCCAGTCAATGCCGCACTGGCAGGTGTGTTGCTGCGCTATCCCCGCCAGGCAACTGTGTCCGGGTTCGTGCTGATGTGGTTGGCCATGGTTGGCGCCGACCTGCTCTGTGCCAGTGCCTTGGCGCCGGCGCTGTGGTTCAACCTGTGCAACATGGGCGTTGTGGTCACCCTGTGGCAATTGCTTTCGCGCTTGCCGCGCCTGCATCGGCGCATGCGCACGCCCCATGGGGTGCTATGCGTATTCGGCGCCTGCGCGGCTGGGGCCTCAGTGGCTGCGAGCCTGGCCTCGGTGATGGCCGCGCCTTGGTTCGAGCAGTCCCTGCGCAGCACCTGGCTGGCCTGGTTCAGCGAGCAGTTTTCCACCGCGGTGCTGGTATTGCCGGTGATGCTCACCGCACCGGCAGCGCGTACCTTGTTGCAGGGCGGGAGCCAGAAGATTCGCCTCGCCCCGCTGTTGGTCATGCTGGTGTCGCTGGCGTTCAGCATCGCGTTCGGCGGCCCGGGCGCCATCGCGTTTCCGATCGCCGCCCTTTTGTGGTGTGCCTGGACGTACTCGCCCTTTCTGGTTTCGTTGTTGACGCTGACCGCCGGTAGCACGTTGATCGTTGCCGTTGCCCAGAGCCTTATGCACTTCAGCGTGCCGCAGAGCGAGTCGGGTGTGACGGCGCTGATGTCTGCGCGCCTGGGCATCGCGATGTTGGTGTTGGGGCCGCTGGTGGTGGCCTGCGTGACCCAGGCCAATCGCAGCCTGCTTGCCCGTCTGGCACACCAGGCCACCACCGACCACCTTACGGGTACCTTGAGCCGCAGCGCCTTTACCCAGCGTGCAAACGCGCTGCTGGAAAGTCGTCAGCATCAGCAGTTCCTGCCACTGACGCTGATGATGCTGGATATCGATCACTTCAAGTCCATCAACGATGCCCACGGGCACGCCGTTGGCGACCAGGTGCTGCGCCAGTTCGCCGATGCGTTGCAGGAACAGTTGCACAGCAACGAAGTATTCGCGCGCATGGGTGGCGAGGAGTTCGTGATCATCGTGCCAGGGCTTGCACCGGACAGGGCGCAATTTACGGCCGAGCGCCTGCGCCGTGCCGTTCAGGACCTTCAGGTGGAGCAAGCCGGGCAGCGTTTGCAGATCACGGTCAGTATCGGTCTGGCAGGCTGCGACGAAGGCATGCCGACTCCTGATCTGACCGCATTGCTGGCCAGTGCCGACAAGGCGCTGTACCTGGCCAAAGCGAAGGGACGCAATCGCGTGGAGCAAGCTGAGCCGCAGCGTCGGGCCATTTAAGCCTATTGCTGTGCGCTCATTGAAATCAGTAGCTTCACCCGGCAAATCAAGATTATCGCCGGCACGTCAAGCCGGCCGCTCAGGCGATTTGAGCAAGGACCTGTGCGACGGCCCCGCTCGATCAGGCAGTCCAAAAGCCAGACAAAATGTTGCTCAATTTCTGCTCAATTTAACGGAGCCCGCCGGGCGCTTGGGTTGCAGCACGTTATCCACAGACCTACCCACTTTTTCTGTGGACAGATTTCCCAGCCTGGAGAACGACTTATCCCACTTCGACCCTTGAATGAATGAGCCGTGCACAGCGGGGGCTGTGAAGACACCAGGCTTGAAGAATGACAGTTGAGCAGCGCTGGGCTGTGGCACAAATCAAAAGCCCGCCTGGGCAATGGAACCCGGCGGGCTGGAAGGAGGGAAACGCTCATGCGATCAACTAGGAGGAATGGTTCCCAGCAGCCCGATCATGATGGTCAACAGCAGGAAACCACCCAGGAACAGCGCCAGCTTGCTCATTGAAACCTCGACAGTGTGATACGGAATGACGTCATTTTCCGTTTTTCACTGATACGGTTACAGATTCAGGTTTGTAGAAAAAAAGCAGATCAGATGAAGGGTAGACACCCTTCGTACCCGTCCATCCCGCCGCTGGTTCGCTTACGTTCATATCAGTTGCTGGAGCTTGTCGGCAGGCAACCATCCCAGCTCCCCATCCCCGTGACGACGACACCACAGCCAGCCGTTGAGCAGATGCAACTGCTGCACCAATTGACCTGGGTCCACATCCAGCTCATGGGCGCAATAGTGATCCAACGCCCTACCCTGATTGAAATCCAGGCGTTCAATAAGCTGCTCCGGTACCCAACCCGGCTCTTGGCCCGTGCAACTGCACAAGTACCAGTCCCGCATGCCCGGCTCACTCTCGTAACGCGGGCCCACTTCCAGCAGCGTGCCTTGAGCGAAACGAAGGGGGCGTCGGTAAGCACTGCGATGTCGCTCGATCACGATGAAATGCACAGGCCTCTCCTTGGCCGGAAACCTCCGAGCCTAGCAGAAGCTGTGGAAGTTGCTGCTTTGCGGCCTCTTTGTGGGAATATTTGGCGCGTAATGTAGGAGATTTCCTCAGGCTTCATTTCCGCTGTATGAAAGATCAGTTTATGGGATGGATCTGAGCTGTTACGGTCAGCCTTTCCTACAACAGCAAGGACGCTTTTCGTTAAGAGAACTATATGGACGACTACAATGAGCCGGCGTTGCGACTTCAAAAAACCCTGTTGAACCTGCGCCGCGAGCGGGACAAGCTCAGCAGTGAAGGCAAGCACGAAGAAGCGAGCGCACTGGCGGGATCGATAGCGCGAATCGAAACCACACTGGCACAACTACCGGGTGCGTTTAAGCCTGAGACGCTGCAATAGCCCCCTGGCCCCGGCCTCCAACAGGGTCGGGGCTGCCCGTGGTTCCTGAAGCTCACAGCAAGAGGCCGGCACTCGCCTGCTTCAACCGAACCTGGGTTAAAGAATACTTCGAAGACCTGCGGTCGATCTGATCAACATTTGATTGATCCAGATCAATGCGAAATAAATTGTTACCTAAGCAGCACTGCGCGGTAACGAAATAAATAGGCTCGCTGCTTGCTGAAAGTCACTCAACTGAGCGATCGGATGGCGGACTGCGCCGTTCGTAGACTGCTTATGTTTATTCTTAAAGTTTATTGCCCAAGGTGCCGATAGCTGTTTCAACGAGAGGGCTGCAGCCTTATTTTCACGGTCACCCTGCTGGACTTGCTTAGCCTAGCAAGCATTGCTACACCAAGGAGCTACACATGTATTTTCGGAACTTGAAAATTGGCACGCGCGCGGCGGTCATCTTCACGCTGGTCGCCCTCCTCGTACTGATCCTGGGGCTGGCATCGTTGTACCGCATGCACACGATGGACAAGGCCACTGACGAAGTGCGCACCGAATGGTTACCCGCAATCATGCTGCTGGACGAGGTCAGCATGAACCTGGGCCGCGTCCGAGCACTGACCTTGCGCAGCGTTTTGGAAGAAAGCCCCAGCGCCAGGGCCGCGACACTGGACAAGATCGCGGACATCTCCAAGCACTACCAGGAACAAATCGAAACGTACAAGGCAACAGCGACAGAGGAACGAGACCGGGCCCTGTACGACGCATTTCTGGTCAGAAGCGCGACCTACCATACGTTGCAGGACGCAATTCTTGACGCCGTACGCAGAAACGACATTGCAGAAGCGACTCGCCTGATCAATGGTGAATTGGCCAACTACGCCGACGCGATGATGAAGTCGCTGATCGAGCTGACCCAGTACAACTCCAACGGCGCAACCAACGCCTCCCAGGTCAGTACTGAGGCCTATGAGCAGTCCTTCTCGATTATCACGGCGACGATCGTCGGCATCATCGTACTGATGATCGCGCTGGCCATCATGCTGACCCGCAGCATCGTGCGGCCTTTGAGCGAAGCGGTGGTCGTCGCCGAGCGGGTGGCCTCGGGTGAGCTCAACCAGGTCATCGAGGTGACGGGTAGTGACGAGCCCGCGCTGTTGTTGCACGCCTTGTCCAGAATGAAAGACAGCCTGCGCGAGACGATTGCCGGCATCGCTGCCGCCTCCGACCAGCTCGCCTCGGCATCCGAAGAGCTGTTCACGGTGACCGAAGACACCAGCCGCGGCCTGCATCAGCAAAGCGCCGAAATCGACCAGGCGGCCACGGCGGTGAACCAGATGACCGCAGCGGTGGAGGAAGTGGCCAGCAATGCCGTCAACACCGCCGATGCCTCCAAAGGTGCAGACCAGACCACCCGTGAGGGTCAGCAACGGGTCAACGATGCGCTGCAGTCCATTGGTCAGCTCGTTGGCGATGTCACGACCACTTCGCAGGAAATCGAACAGCTGGCCACCAGCGCCAACGAAATCAGCCGGGTACTGGATGTCATCGGCTCGATCGCAGGCCAGACCAACCTGCTTGCGCTCAACGCTGCCATCGAGGCTGCGCGCGCCGGTGAAGCCGGCCGTGGGTTTGCCGTGGTCGCCGATGAAGTCAGGGCGCTGGCGCACCGAACTCAACAATCGACCGCCGAGATCGAAGGCATGATCACAGGCATCCAGTCGGGCACCGAGTCTGCAGTCGGAGCCATGCACGCAAGCAAAGGGCGCGCCTCAGGCACTCTGGAAATCGCCCAATCCGCAGGTCAGGCACTGAACACGATTGCCGAGGCCATTTCGTCCATCAACCAACGCAACCTGGTGATCGCCAGCGCCTCCGAAGAGCAGGCCCAGGTGGCCCGCGAAGTGGATCGAAACCTGGTGAACATCCGGGACCTGGCGATGCAGACCTCGGCCGGCGCGAACCAGACCAGCGCCGCCGCCCAGGAGTTGTCACGCCTGGCTGTAGACCTGAACGCGATGGTCGCCAAGTTCAAGGTCTAGGGCTTGATGACAGAGGGGATGCGGCCTGTCAGGAAAGCTTGCACCGTGCCCCTGGGGCAGGGATTCGCGCGATTGTGTGACGCAAATGCCGCTGCCCCGGAGCAAGGCCGTCGTGAGTTTCTGTAAAAAAAGCGACGATTTGTGCCTTTTGGGCTGCTCACCGGGGCTGCATCGCATATCCTTGCACCACGCAATCAACCTTGAAGCAGTGAATTGAACGATGAGCTTTGAACAACTGGCAGCGCTACGGGATCGCCTGCGGGCTGAAAAAGAGCAGCAACAGGCAAGCGCCCCAGCGCCGGCCAAGCGCAAGCCGCCCCAGAAGACCAAGCCGCGCGAACTGGACCCGGCAGTGGCCGCCATCTGGCCCCTGCAGAAGCACTTCCCGTTGGCCTTCCCCGTCAACCCTGCGCCCAAGGTGCCGCTCAAGGAGGGCATCTTCAAGGATGCCGAGCAACACCTGGAGCTGCTGGGCATCACCCGTGAGCAACTGAAGCTGGGCATTTCCACCTGGTGCCGGGGCAACCGCTACTGGACCAGCATGGTGGAAAACGCCCCGCGCCTGGACCTTAACGGCCAGCCGGCGGGCGTGGTCACTGCCGCCCAGGCGATCCATGCCAAGCGTCAGGCAGCCCAACAGCGTAACCAGGAACGCCGCAAGCGGGCCCAGGCCAAGGCACAGACCGCAGCGCCTGCAGAACAGGGCGAGGCTGCAGTCGAGCCGGCTGTGGAACAGGCCGCGGAGTAAAGGCCTGGTCTGAGCAGCGCCCACCGCCCGTTCGCCGAGCGCGCGGGTGGTGGGCGCTGCGGGCTAGCACATGGTCTCAGAGTCTCCAATCCAGGCTGACCATCATCGTGCGTGGCTCACCGTGGTACACGCCGTTGTAGAAGCCGACGTTGTTGTAGTAATGCTCGTCGAACAGGTTCTTGACGTTGACCGAAGCGCTCAAGTGCTCATCGATCTGATAGCGCGCCATCAGCCCAACCACCGAAAACGCCTTCTGGCCGATCTCATCCTTGGCCGTGATGATTCGATCACCGTCGCGCCCCACTGGTCGGTTGGCCAGCCTGAAATTGTCGCTCTGCCAGTCCAGGCTTGCCCCCACAGTCAATGCTGGGGTTAGGGCATAGGTGCTGGACAAGCGCACCAAGTTCAAGGGTTGCTCGGTGTTCTTTCGCTTTTTCTCGGCCGTGGCTGCATGCGTATAGCTGTAGCCCAGGCTCATCTGCCACCCGGTCATCACCTCGCCTGCAACTTCAGCTTCGAAGCCTTCGACAACTACGCCCTTGCCACCGCTTTTGTAGAACACCTCGTTGCCATTGGGCGGCACAGAGTCGTCCTGTTCCGCCACGTTATCCTGCTTGCTGCGAAACACTGCCGTGCTCAGGTTCAGGCGTTCAGCGAACAGGCTGCCCTTGAGGCCCACCTCATAGACCTTGCCTACGATAGGCTCAAGGTACTGCTTGTTGACGTCTCTGACGGTCTGCGGGTTGAAGATATCGGTGTAGCTGACATAGGCGGTGAACTGGTCGGTCAGATCGAAGAGTACGCCGGCATAGGGCGTCCATTGATCATTCTGGACCTGCTTGGTAGTGGACTGATCGACGACTTCCAGGGCATCACCGTAATCCCACTCCCGCTGTTGTGTCTGCCAACTGCCGTAGCGGCTGCCAATCACGATATGCAGGCGGTCCGTAGGGTTCAGGCGTGTTGCAATGTAGCCGGCCTTCTGACGAATGCTGGAGCGCGAGCTGTCGAGCCCGGTTTCGAGGTCGTAGAACGTAGGGGTGTTCCCCATGTACTTCCAATCCGCAATATTTTCGTAACCGTCGGGTACCGGTAGACCAAGGCGATAGGGTTCACTGTCGCGTCGTCGCGACTCGCCGTAACCGATCATGAAATCATGGCTGCGGCCCAACAATTGGAAAGGGCCGGCGAGGTTGAAGTCCAGCGCGTCCATCTGCTCGGAGCCCCCGAAGTGCGAGTACCAGGCTTTCATGCCACTACGGTCGGCCTCAGGAAAACCATTGCCGCCATAGTAGACCTTTCCGTCGCTGTCGCTTTGCCGGTGGGTGTACGCCACTTTCATGACCCAATCGTTGCCCAGATACTGGTCAAGAGTAGCGAACACCGTCTGGTCTTTGAGTGGCCAGGAAGACCAGGGGGCACTGAGGTTGGTGGAACGGGGCAAGTTGGCTTTGCTGCCGTCGGCGTTCCAGAACGGCACCGTACCCCATGATGACCCTTGCACATGCTTGTTCTGATAGTCATACCCCACCGCCAGCACGGTGCTTGGCGTCAGGTCAGCTTCGAGCACGCCGTAGGCCACTTCACGCTGGGTGGCGTACTTGTCCATGAATGACTTGTTGTCACGGTACGCCAGCACGGTGCGTCCGCGCAGACGGCCGTCCCAGCCCAGCGGGCCACCGACATCCAGGTAGCTGTAATAATTGTCGAAACTGCCCCCGCTCACGCCACTCTTTACTGCCAACGCGTGCGTCGGGCGCTTGCGAACCATTGCAATGGTCCCCGAGGGATCGCCGGCGCCTGTGGTCAGGCCGGTGGCCCCACGCACGACCTCGATTCGATCATAGATGATGGTGTCCGAGTCGGACTTGAGCCCCGAGAAGGTGTTGAGCATGCCATCGATCTGGAAATTGTTGATTGCGTAACCACGCGAGTAGTAGCCCGGTCGCTCCGAATCATTGCGTTGTACCGTGACCCCCGTGACGTGAGCCATGGCCTCGGACAGGCTGTTGAGCTGGAAGTCGTCCAGTTGCTGGCGGGATATGACCGAGACCGACTGGGGTGTCTCCTTGATCGAGAGGTTCAGCCGGGTGGCTGCGCTCATGCTACCGGTGGTGTAGGAGCCACTGTGTTCGGTGACACTGCCAAGGCCAGTGGCAATCACATCGGTTGCGCCCAGCTCGAGCACGGCGTCGTCTCGTCTTGCCTGGGTATCGGCCAGGGATGGAGGGCAGATCAAGCAAGCGTACAGGCCAAGGGTGACTGTGGTGGGGTGGGACATGAACGGGGGCATTGCGGGCTGACTCCTTGCGCGTAAAAATCCGTGCGCGCAAATCTACATCATAATCATCCTCATATGATAATTAATCTCATAAGACCTCCCTCACGCCGCACCTGAGCGCAGCTGTACGCCTGGTCGCTTATAGCCGGCCAGGTGCACGCCTGAGCTCATCGTTCTGCGCACTCGCTTGGTCGTGCGCTACAGCCTCTAGAACAGCTTGACCGTATAGCTGAGCACCACGCGGTTCTCGTCGATATCGGTTCGGTAATTGGAGCGAGCCATCACATTGCGCACGCGCACGCCGAGCCCTTCCAGCGGCCCACTTTGCACCACATAGGCCAGGTCCAGGTCTCGCTCGCGGTCGCGCCCTTCAAAGCCCAGCCCGGTTTTGACATCCCGGCCTTGTACGTAGCGCAATGTCGAGGTCAGCCCGGGGATCCCCCATGCCGCGAAGTTGTAGTCATGCCGCACCTGCCAGGAACGCTCTCCTGGCGCCGAGAACTCGTAGGTCGGCAGGGTATTACCCATTGGGTTGGTGTTGGCGCCCACCTGGATGAAACCGTCCTCACCGCCAATTTGCTGGTAGCCCACGTAAAACGTATGCCCGCCCGTTCTTGCCGAGAACAGGCTGAACAGCGCATGGTTGTCATAGTTGCCGGCAAGCTTGCGCCCATCCTCGCGCGCCTGGAAATAGCCGGCATTCACACCCAAGGTCCAGTTACCCAGGGGTTCGGCGTGCTTGAGGCTGTAGAACCGTTGCTGATAGATGTCCTGCAGTTGCGCCTGCCAGACCCCCACGCTGGTGCGGTTGTCGTTGAAGGCATAGTCGGCGCCCAGGTAATTGAAGCGGTCACTGGTAAAGCGGGCCAATCGTGCGGGGTTGATGGGGTCGTTGACCAGCGCATACATTTTCTGACTGTTGGACGAATCGCGCAGGCTGGTGGAGCGAAATTGGCCGGCACTGAGCGTCAGCCCCGCAAACTCGTGCGACTCCAGCATTACGCCCTGGTAGGTCGGCGGCAGCAGGCGCAGGTCGCTGAACAGCAACACAGGTAGATTGGGCATCAATTCGCCCACCTTCAACTCAATCTGGGAAACCTTGAACTTGAGCGCCGCGCCCACGCGGCTGTACTGGTCGGCGGACGTGCCGCTGTCAAGGCTTGGCAGTAGGCCTGAGCGTGCGTGCTCAGGGCTGCTGTCGAGTTTGAAACCCAACAGGCCGATCACATCGACACCGGCACCTAAGACGCCCTGGCTATAACCTGAACTGGCGTTGAGGATGAAGCCCTGCGCCCACTCCTGAGTGCGCGATTGGGTGCTCGCCCCCTTGATATCGGCGTAGTCTCGGCTGAAGAAATAATTGCGAGCCTGGAGGGTCGCACGGGCGCCTTCGATAAAACCGACCTCTTCAGCCGGTGCCTCGCTACACAGCGCGGCTGCGATGCAGCCGCCGGCCAGGCGTGCTTTCGGGAAAAAACGCGGTGCAGTGCAAACGTGCATGGGGCGATTCCTGAATGTCGGGCAACAGCAATCCACCGGCCAGACGAACGCCCGCCGACGTGCAGATTGCGTCGAGAATGGGTGTGGGCAGGCCGGCACCCGCCCGCCTGCCCTATCGGGCGTGAAGCGCTGGACCGCTAGCGGTTGACCAGCTTCGCTGGCAGGGAGATGACCAGGAAGCAACTCAGGAGCAGGCAGCCAGCGAACACCCACAGCGCCGCGTGGGAAGTGCCGGTCCAGTCGGTGACCAGGCCCATCAGCGAGTTGCTGACCAGCCCGGCGATGTTGGCCACCGAACAGGCCAGAGCAAACCCGGTGGCGGCCGCGGTCCCTTTGAGGAAAGTCGCCGGCAGGCTGAAGAACACCGGCACCGCACCAATGATCGCGGCCGAGGCGACTGCGAACAGGAATACGGTCATGACCAGGTTCTGGCTGAACAATGTACTGCTGGCCATGGCGATGGCGCCGACGATGAAGGGCACGATAATGTGCCAACGACGCTCACGGTGACGGTCGGAGCTCGCGCCGATCATCAGCATGCCGGCCAGTGCGGCCAGGCTCGGGATGGCAGTGAGCAGGCCGATGTGAAACGTGTCGCTCACCCCTGCATCGCGGATGAAGGTCGGCATCCAGAAGCCCATTGCGTAGGCGCTGAGCAGGATCGAGAAATCGATACCGCCAAGCATCCACACCTTGAGGTTGAAGAACCCGTCACGGAAACTGTGCTTGCTGTCCTTGCCCTCTGCATCGTCCGCGGCAAGGTCTGCTGCCAGCTGAGCCTTGTCTTCGCTGGACAACCACTTGGCCTGCTGGAAGTGATTGGGCAAGGCCCAGAAGGTCAGAATGCCGAGCAGCACGCTGGGGATGGCCTCCAGCAAAAACAGCCACTGCCAGCCATGCAGGCCATGCACCTGATCGAAATGCCCCATGATCCAGCCCGAGATCGGTCCACCAATCACGCTCGACAGCGGCAGCCCGATCATGAACAGGGCAATGATGCGCCCACGCCGGTACGTGGGGTACCACATGGTCAGGTAGAACAGCACCCCTGGCAAAAAGCCTGCTTCGGCAGCCCCGAGCAGGAACCGCAGGATATAGAACTGGGTGGTGGTGCTGACGAACATGGTGCACGCCGACAACAGCCCCCAGGTGATCATGATGCGGGCGATCCACAGCTTGGCGCCGACGCGCTGCAGGATCAGGTTGCTGGGGACCTCGAAAATGATGTAGCCGACGAAGAACAGCCCGGCACCCAGGCCATAGGCGGCAGTGCTGAACTGCAGATCCTCGAGCATCTGCAGTTTGGCGAAGCCGACGTTGATACGGTCCAGGTAGGCGGCAAGGTAGCAAAAGCACAGGAAGGGAATGAGCCTCCAGGTGATCTTGCTGTACAGCGCTTTGGTGCCCTGATCGATGTCGCTGTGGACCGTGGTTGCATTCGCAATTGGCATTTCCTGTCTCCTGGCGGGCGACTTTGTGGTTGTTTTTAAGGCCAGCAGTTTTCGACGCACCAGTACCGTCGCGCGCTACACGCGACGTGGCCAGGCCACGTCTGAAAAAACCCCCGAGTGCTCCTGCGGGGCGACCACCCGGACAGCAGGCGATCATGAACGTGCTTCCGGCACCGTTCCTCGATTGTTATTGGGTAGGCCCCCTGCCGGTGTCAGCCGGTCGATTGCCTCAATTGCGCCATCGCTTCCTGGCGGGAAACCACATCGCCGTACTTACTGTCGATGTCGAACAGGTTGGCGTGGTGCGGGTCATCATGGCGATCACCCACACATTCGCGCACCACGATGGTTCGAAAGCCATGCTGCATCGCATCGACCGCGCTGGCGCGGATGCAACCGCTGGTGGAGCAGCCGGCCAAGACCACGGTATCTACCCCTTGGGCGTGCAGCAGCGGCGCCAGGCTGGTGCCGAAGAAAGCGCTGGCGTACTGCTTGCTCAGCACCAACTCCTCCGGCTGTGGGGCAACGGCCTCGCAGAACGCAGCCAAGGGGTTGCCCTCGACCATGTCCTTCATCACCGGCGCCTTGCGCACCCAGACACCGCCATCGACAAAATGCGGAGGCTGGTAGCGGATGTTGGTATGCACCACCAGAATGCCGCAATCGCGGGCTAGCGCCAGCAGGTCCGCGGCCTGTTCCACTGCCGCGACGACGCCTGGGGCGTACAGCGCAGCCCCCGGCGTGGTGTAGCCCTGCATGAAGTCGATCATCAGCAGCGCCGGGGCGCGACCAAAGCCGATACGCTGCCCCCATACACCCTGATAGTTGTCCCGAGCACTTTGTGCCTCGCTCATGTCCGCCTCCCGATTTCAATAAGCGCCCGACAGCAAGGCACCGGCACCTGGCACCACCGCTTCTAGGTCCAGCGCCTTGAGCATGGCGTAGGTGGTGGCGATGGCAGCGGTGACCACAGGCTTGCCGGTCTGTGCCTCGACCTTGGCCACGGCCGGCAACGACTGCATCTGCACGCAGGCCGACAAGACCACCACATCCACCCCTTCAAGGTTCATGCCGGCTACGATGCCTGGCAGGTTGGCGGGGTCGTGACGGGCTACGGCCAGGTTGTCGGGAATCTCCAGGGCGCGCCAGTCCTGCACCTCAAAGCCTTCTTCGCGGATGTAGTTCACCACCAGCTCGGTCAGCGGCTTCATGTACGGGGCGACGATGGCGATGCGCTTGGCCTTCATCACATGCAAGGCTTCGACCAGCGCTCCGGCACTGGTGATGACCGGCGCCAGTGCGTCGTTGTCGGCAGTCGCCTGCCTGAGGCGCTGTTCGGATTGCCGGTGATAGCCAAGGCCCATGGCCATGATTGCCACCAGGCAGGCGTAGCCCAGTACATCGACCTTGGCATCGGACAGCTCCACCGCACAGCGGTCGGACTCGGCATCCATGGCCGCCAGCTCTTCCTTTCTCACCTGCTTCATGCGCATGCGGCTGGAATGAAAGGTAAAGCGCTCCGGGCGGATGGCTTGGCGCGCGTTGAGCATCGCCGGTATCTCGGTTTCCATGGTGGTGTTAGAACTCGGCACGATCTGGCCGATGCGGTATAGCGTGGTCATGTCTGGTGCTCCTTCAGGCAACGGATCGGTCGAGGAAAAGGCCGAATGCGGCAAAGAAACCATCGAGATCGTCCCAGGGGATCATGTGGCCAGCGTTGGCAACCTGTACGACCTGAATGTCTGGCTTGAGCTCACGGATTTCGGCGATGTCGCACGGCTCGATCACCCCGCCGCGCCCAGCCACCATCAACAACGCCGGTTGGCGTACGGCGGGCAGATACTGATGGATGTCCACCTCGTGGAAGTCGTCGAAGGCCCGCACGATCGCAGGCTCGTAGCAGGTGTGCAGCCACTCGGCCCTGAGCGCCAGCTGCTCGTCGCTCCAGGTGGCGCAATAAGTGCGCATGTCCTCGCCACTCATACCCAGGCTGGCCTGGCGAATGGAGTCGACATACCAGGGCAGCTTGCTTGGGTAGGCGCGGCGCCCTGGCCCGGATACCGGTGGGTCGACCAGCACCAGCTTCTGCAGGCCTGGCGCGCCGTTGGCAGCGGCACGAATCGCAAACCGTGCGCCCATCGAGTGGCCGATCAGGTGATAACTGTCCAGGCCCAGCGCGGCGGCAAAGGCGGGAATGTCGCTGGCACAGGCATCGGTGCCATAGTCCAGATCAGGGCCACTTGATGACAAACCGCGCCCGCGTACATCCAGTACGTAGGTATCGAAGTGCTGGCCGAGGCGCTCGGCGACGAACCCCCAGGTAATCGCCGGGCTGGTGATCCCCGGCACCACGATCAGCGCATGCCCCTTGCCGCCATAGCGCAGGTAATGCTGACGGATGCCATTGGCGCTTACATGACCGCCGTTGAGGAAGGTAGTCATGCGGCCTCCCCGCTCTTGAGCGGCTGGCCATAGAGGTCATAGCCGTATACCCAGGCCGGATCCTCCTGCGTATAGAGCCAAGTGTTGGCGTTGGACACCGACTGCACCTGCGAGGCTCGCTCTTTACGGTTGGCCTCGTACAGGGCAAAGGCGGTGCGGTGGTCCGACAAACCGGTCTCCTGCAAGCAGCGGGTCAACATGGCCGCATCCTCGATGGCCATGCAGGCGCCTTGGGCCATGTGCGGTTTCATCGGGTGACAGGCGTCGCCGAGCATCACCAGACGCCCACGGCTCCAGAGCGGCAGCGGGTTGCGGTTGCGCAGCGGCCACTTGGTGATCGATTCGGTGGCATCGATCAGCTTCTGGACGGTGGGGTGATAGCCCTCGAAGGCAGCGCGCATTTCTTCCTGACTGCTGTCCACGTAGGCGCCCTGGAAGTCCCACGCTTCGTGGGGCACACCGGTCACGAAGTAGTATTCGTCGCGCTTGGCCGTGGTGTAGTAGACCATCATGTGCCGGTCTTCGGACCACCACTTGACGCAGGGCTCGAATGCGTCGGCATGCTGCGCCAGGTTTACCCCACGGATCAGCGCACGGTGCGCCACCCAGCCGCTGTAGTTCGGCGCTTCGGCACCGAGCAATTCTTCGCGGATCTTGGAGTGGATGCCGTCGGCTCCGATGACGATGTCCGCGACCGTGTGGGTGCCATCGGCGAAGTCCAGACGCACCTGATCACCCGCGTCGATGATCTTTTCCAGGCGCTTGCCGAAGTGCACGGTGCCGGGCTTGATGGCGTCGATCTGCAGCGCATGCAAGTCCCCCCGGTGGATGGTGATGTAGGCCGCCCCGTATTCGCGGCGAGCATGCTCACCCAGTGGGATGCGCGACAGGTAATCGCCGCTCTGACCATCGCGGCTGAACCAGAAGTCCGGGTGCGAGCCCATCAGCTCCAGCTTCTGTTCCAGCCCCATCCGCCGAAAGATCTTCATGACGTTGGGGCCGATGTGGATACCGGCACCCAGGCGGGTGAACGCCGGGGCCTGTTCGTACACCTCCACATCGAAGCCGGCCTGCTGCAGCAACGTTGCCGCTGCCGCCCCACCTAAACCCGCGCCGACGATTGCGATTTTTTGGCTTCCCCGCATGGAGAGTCTCCTGTTGTTCTGATGTGTGGCAAGCGGCATGGCCGCGAGTCATTTACAGCGTATAAACTTTAAATGGCTCTTAGGAACAGGCCCCTGAAAATATTTTCAAACAAGCGATCGAAACTCAAAAAGATCATAATGTTACCGATTAATGGGGGATTGGGTTGAATGGTAACGTTCTAAAGATCACTTGCGTCAATCCAATGAATGCGTTTTCATCAAATCAGTTATGGTGTACACACTATTGTTTTGCACCATGACAAAGCGTCGAGCACTGCGATGGTGCACCGCTTTATTCCGCCAGAGACTGCCTAGGAGAAACCACGATGCCGGTGAGCAATGCACAATTGACCCAGATGTTCGAGCACGTACTGAAGCTGTCCCGAGTGGACGACACCCAGAGCGTTGCCGTCCTCAAGAGCCATTACTCCGATCCGCGCACGGTCAATGCCGCGATGGAAGCGGCGCAGCGACTAGGGGCGAAGGTCTACGCCGTGGAACTGCCGGCATTCAATCACCCCACCGCCATGGGCCGTGACATGACCGCCTACTGCGGCGATACGGCACTCACCGGTAACCTGGCGGCACAGCGCGCGCTGGAGGCCGCCGACCTGATCGTCGACACGATGATGCTTCTGCACTCCCCCGAGCAGGAGCAGATTCTCAAGACTGGCACCCGCATTCTGCTGGCGGTGGAACCCGCCGAAGTGCTGGCGCGCATGCTGCCCAACGAGGACGACAAGCGCCGGGTACTGGCTGCCGAAACCCTGCTCAAGCAGGCGCGCAGCATGCATGTGCGATCCAGGGCCGGCAGCGACTTCCATGCACCGCTCGGCCAGTACCCGGCAGTCACCGAGTACGGCTACGCCGACGAGCCAGGGCGTTGGGATCACTGGCCCAGCGGGTTCCTGTTCACCTGGCCGAACGAGGACAGCGCCGAGGGCACGCTGGTCCTGGATGTAGGCGACATCATCCTGCCGTTCAAGAACTATTGCCGTGAGCGCATCACGCTCGAGATTGAAAAGGGCTTTATCACCGGCATTCATGGCGGCTTCGAGGCCGAGTACCTGCGCGACTACCTCAAATACTTCAACGACCCTGAGGTCTACGGCATCTCGCACATCGGCTGGGGCTTGCAACCGCGCGCCCAGTGGACTGCCATGGGCCTGCACGACCGCAACGACGGGATGTGCATGGATGCCCGCGCGTTCTACGGCAACTTCCTGTTCTCCACGGGCCCGAACACCGAGGTGGGCGGCAAGCGCAAGACCCCTTGCCACCTGGACATCCCGCTGCGCAATTGCGATATCTACCTGGACGATCAGGCGGTGGTCATGGCCGGGGACGTGGTCGCGCCCCAGCAATCACTGGCGCGATAACAGTTATACTGGCCGGGCGCTCCGCTATTGGCGGCCGGCCAGCTCCTTTCCACCAGCCCAAGCCCTCCCATGCCGAACAAGACTTCCCCCAGCAGCCCCCTCCACGACACCGCCCCTTACGACGTTACCGAACAGGTGGGCCACTTACTGCGCAAGGCTTACCAGCGGCACACGGCGATCTTCCAACAGCAGGCGTGCGACCCACAGTTGACCTCCATTCAATTCGTCACCCTGTGCGCCCTGCGCGACCATGGCCCCAGCTCTCAGGCCGAGTTGATCAAGGCCACGGCCGTGGACCAGGCGACCATTCGCGGCATCGTCGAGCGCCTGAAAGCCCGTGAACTGGTACAGCTCTCGCCAGACCCGGGAGACCGGCGCAAGGTGATCGTCACGCTCACCGGCAGCGGTGCGGCATTGCTCGATGCGATGATCCCTTGCGCCCGGCAGATCAGTGAACTGAGCATGGGCAGCCTCAATGCCGCTGAGCGCGTGGCCATCTTGTACCTGCTGCGCAAAATGATCGACAGCGACGACGGCGCGGCCTGAGCAGCATCACGGCTGGACAGCCTCCTCGTCTTACGCCCTGCCTGAGCCACCGATTCGGTGAGCTCATTGCCCCTGCCCTGCTCATCCGTATCCCTGGCCTGCTTCTTGCTCACTCATTTCATGTAGTGAGTACTTACCGAAATGCACGCCACCTGTGGGTGCTTCGGTAGCGCAAGTCACCTCCAGAGATGAGCCCATCATGCAAACAACCCTCTGCGTGCAGGTCAACGGCCAGTCGTTCGACGTCGACGCCCCGCCTGAAACGCCCTTGCTGCTGATCCTGCGCAACGACCTGTGCCTGAACGGCCCCAAGTACGGCTGCGGCCTGGGTGAATGCGGCGCGTGTACGGTGATCATCGACGGCGTGGCCGCTCGCTCCTGCATCATCCCCCTGGCCGGGGCCGTCGGCCGCGAGATCACTACCCTCGAAGGGCTGGGCTGCAAGCGTGCGCCGCACCCTGTGCAGCAGGCGTTCATCGACGAGCAGGCAGCCCAATGCGGCTACTGCATGAACGGCATGATCATGACCGCCACGGCCCTGCTCGATCGAATCCCCCAGCCCAGCGATGAGCAGATTCGCAACGAACTGTCCGGCAACCTGTGCCGCTGCGGCACCCACGTCGAAATCCTGCGCGCCGTGCGCCGCGCCGCCGACACCCGGAGGAAAGCATGAACCACTCGCAACAGGTGCCCAGCCGTGACCAACTGCTGGCCAAGACCGGCGTGCTGCTGATCGTCGATCAGATCACCCCGCCTTCCGGCCCGGTGGCCAAGGGTGTAACGCCCGTGACCCGGGAGCGCGAACTGGCGCTGTTCATCGCCGTCTGCGACGACGGCAGGGTCTATGCCTTCAATGGCCACGTCGACCTGGGTACCGGTATCCGCACCTCGCTGGCGCAGATCGTCGCCGAAGAGTTGAACCTGCGCATGGACCAGGTGCACATGGTGCTGGGCGATACCGAGCGGGCGCCCAATCAAGGCGCGACTATCGCCAGCGCCACCCTGCAGATTTCAGCCGTGCCCTTGCGCAAGGCTGCGGCGACTGCACGCCGTCATTTGCTGCAACGGGCGGCGCTGCGCCTTGGGTGCGAGCCCGCGTCGCTGCGTATCGAAGAAGGCACGGTAATCACCAACGACGGCACCACGCTGAGCTACGCCGAACTGGTAGCGGGTGAAAACCAGCAGTTGCACATTGCCGAGGATGCGCCGCTCAAACCCATCGAAGACTACACGTTGGTCGGGCGCAGCACCGCCCGCGTGGACATTCCCGGCAAGGCCACCGGTGAACTGACCTACGTTCACGACATGCGCCTGCCCGACATGCTGCACGGGCGAGTGATCCGTCCGCCCTATGCTGGCCACGACAGCGGCGACTTCGTGGGCAACAGCCTGCTGGCCGTCGATGAATCATCCATTGCCCACGTACCGGGCGTCGTGGCGGTGGTCGTGATCCGCGATTTCGTCGGCGTGGTTGCCGAGCGCGAGGAGCAGGCCATCCGGGCTGCTCAGGACCTGAAAATCAGCTGGAAGCCCTTTACCGGCAAGCTGCCCGACCTGAGCGATGTAGCCCAGGCCATCCGCGACAACCCAAGGGTTCAACGCACGGTGCTGGACCAAGGCGATGTCGATGCCGGCCTTGCCAATGCCAGCCAGCGCCTGAGCCGTACCTATTTATGGCCGTATCAGCTGCATGCTTCGATTGGCCCATCGTGCGCGCTGGCCGACTACACGCCTGGGCAGATCCGCGTGTGGTCCGGCACCCAGAACCCACACCTGCTGCGCGCTGATCTGGCCTGGCTGCTGGCCTGCGGCGAGGAGCGCATCGAAATCATCCGCATGGAGGCTGCCGGTTGCTATGGCCGCAACTGCGCCGACGATGTCTGCGCCGACGCCGTGCTGCTGTCGCGCGCCGTGCAACGCCCTGTGCGGGTACAGCTGACCCGCGAGCAGGAACACGCCTGGGAACCCAAGGGCACAGCCCAACTGATGGAGATCGACGGCGGCCTGAACGCCGATGGCAGCGTGGCTGCCTATGACTTCCAGACCAGCTACCCGTCCAACGGCGCGCCTACCTTGGCCCTGCTGCTCACCGGGGCGGTGGAACCCGTACCGGCCCTGTTCGAAATGGGCGACCGCACGTCGATTCCACCCTATGACTACGAGCACATGCGCGTGACCATCAACGACATGACGCCGCTGGTGCGCGCTTCGTGGATGCGCGGCGTATCGGCCATGCCCAACAGCTTTGCCCACGAGTCCTATATCGATGAGCTGGCGTTCGCAGCGGGTGTCGATCCGGTGGAATACCGCCTCAAGCACTTGTCCGACCCACGTGCCATCGACCTGGTCAAGGCTACCGCCGCGCGAGCCGACTGGCAGCCGCATACCCAGCCCATGCAAAGCCAGGGCGAAGGTGACGTGCTGCGCGGGCGCGGCTTTGCCTACGCGCGCTACATCCACAGTAAATTCCCAGGCTTTGGCGCCGCGTGGGCGGCCTGGGTGGCTGACGTAGCCGTTGACCGGCGTACCGGTGAAGTCGCCGTCACCCGCGTGGTGATCGGGCATGACGCCGGGATGATGGTCAACCCCGAGGGCGTGCGCCACCAGATCCACGGCAATGTCATCCAGTCCACCAGCCGGGTGCTCAAGGAGCAAGTCAGCTTCGAAGAGTCGACCGTGGCCAGCAAGGAATGGGGCGGCTACCCGATCCTGACCTTCCCTGAGCTGCCTGCCATCGACGTAATGATGCTGCCGCGTCAGCACGAAGCACCGATGGGCAGCGGCGAATCGGCTTCGGTACCCAGTGCCGCTGCCATTGCCAACGCCATCTTCGACGCCACCGGGATCCGCTTTCGCGAGCTGCCGATCACCGCCGAACGGGTGCGCGCCGCCCTGGGTGGCGATGGCCAGGGGCCTGGGCCATCGACTCCGACGCAGCCTGCTAGTAAACGTTCAAAGTGGTGGTTCGGCGGCTTGGCCGGGGTGTTGGGCGCAGCCCTGGGCATGCTTGCCACCGCCCTGCCCTGGCGCAGTGAAATCGCACCGGTTACTCCGCCCGGCGCTGGCAGCTGGAGCGCCGCGATGCTCGAACGCGGGCGCCAGGTGGCTGCGGCCGGCGATTGCGCCGTGTGCCATACGGTCAGCGGTGGCAAGGTCAATGCCGGCGGTCTGGCCATGCAGACGCCCTTCGGCACGCTCCACACCACCAACATCACGCCCGATCCGGAAACCGGCATTGGCCGCTGGTCATTCGCCGCCTTCGAACGGGCCATGCGTGAAGGTATCAGCCGTGATGGCCGTCACCTGTATCCCGCGTTTCCCTACACCTCGTTCCGCGCCATCAACGATGCCGACATGCAAGCACTGTATGCCTACCTGATGTCGCAGCCTCCGGTACGCCAGCAAGCGCCCGCCAACCAGATGCGCTTCCCGTTCAACCAGCGACCGCTGATGGCTGGCTGGAACGCCCTGTTTCTGCAGCGCGGGGAATACCAGCCAGACCCGCAACGCAGCGCTCAGTGGAACCGCGGCGCCTACCTTGTCGATGGCCTCGGCCACTGCACGGCCTGCCATTCACCGCGTAACCTGATGGGCGCCGAGAAAGCTGGCAGCAGCTACCTGGCCGGAGGGATGGTCGATGGCTGGGAAGCACCGCCCCTCAATGCGCTGGGCAAATCAACCACCCCGTGGACTGAAGACGAGTTGTTCAACTACCTGAGTACTGGGTTTTCTGAAAAGCACGGGGTGGCGGCAGGCCCCATGGGCCCGGTGGTCAGCGAGCTGGCGACGCTGCCCAAAAGCGCCGTGCGTGCCATCGCCCACTACCTCCGCTCACTCGATGGCGAGCCTCAGTCGCAGGCGGCCAAGGCCCCGCAGCCGGCTGAAACCCACGTGTCATTGAGCAATGGCGAGCGCGTGTTCAAAGGCGCCTGCATGGCCTGCCACAGCGATGGACAGGGGCCGAAACTGTTCGGCGTCAGCCCGTCGATGGCGGTGAACAGCAACGTTCACAGCGAGCTGCCAGACAATCTGCTACGGGTGATACTGCACGGCATCCCTACCCCAGCTACCCGCGACCTGGGCTACATGCCGGGCTTCAAGGACAGCTTGTCGGACCGCCAGATAGCCGATCTTGCGGCATACCTGCGCCAGCGTTTTGCAGGTGACAAGCCCGCCTGGCCAGGGCTCGCCGCCAAGGTCGCGCAGGTGCGCGCCAACCCAGGCAGCCATTGAAGTCACAGGCGCAGGCCGCGCAGGACAAGGTCGCTGATGAAGGCCAACCAGTCGGCCTTGGCCTTGGGGTCAGCCAGGTCCACGGCCAGGAACGAACTGAGCGTATGGCGGTTGGAGTTGTAGAAATAGCAGAGCGAAGCAATCATCAGGTAGGCGTGGGTAATGTCAATGTCGTCACGAAACAGGCCCTTCGCCTGGCCCGCGTCGATGATCGGCCGCAGCACGCCAACCGCCTCGCCCGACAAGGCCTTGAGGTTCTGCGACTTGCGCGCATGCTCGCCTTGGTGAAGGTTCTCAGTGGCCAGTAGGGTGACGAATTCGGGGTGTTGCACGTAGTAATCCCAAATGAATGCCACCAGCGTGCGCACCGCCTGTTCAGGGTCGTCCAGGTCCAGTTGCAGCCCGGCTTCGGCCTGGTTGAAGCTGGCATAGATGTGCTCCAGCACACTGATGAACAGCTTTTCCTTGTTGCCGAAGTAGTAATAGATCATTCGGTCGTTGGATTTGGCCAGGGTGGAAATCTGCTCGACGCGCCCACCGGCGTAGCCTTCCCGGCTGAAGACCTGTACAGCCGCCTTGAGGATGTTGTCTCGGGTGCGGTCGGCCTGTTGGGCACGGATACCGGTTTTGCGCGTTTGCATGGGGGTCTCTGTGAGGCTGGCGAGGGGAACCACACTGCCACATTAGGGGGGGTGTTGCGTAGTTTTTCGGCGAGGGGATCGGTGCGAGCGAGGGAGGGAGGTGCTACTCAAATGCTGCGATTGGCAAACGGCGAACACTAGCAAGGCTTGGTCAAAAGCCGGAAACCGGCCTAACACAAAAAAGCCCTGATAAATCAGGGCTTTGATGAAGAATAGTGGCGGAAGCGTAGAGATTCGAACTCTAGGATAGTTGCCCATCGACGGTTTTCAAGACCGTTGCCTTAAACCACTCGGCCACGCTTCCAACTGCTTTGCGGCCGCCATAATACCGGAATGAAACACGCTGTCAAACTCTCTGTGTCGCGGGTTGCAGGAGCTCTGGTAGACTCCTACCATCTTCGACGTTTCATATCACAGGTTCACCAAGGAGTGTCGCCATGCGCGAACAGGATTATGCCGTACACCACGGCCAGCAGGTCGAGCAGCAGGAGATCAGCAAGGTCCTGCGCAACACGTACAGCCTGCTGGCACTTACCCTCGCATTCAGCGGCCTGATGGCCTTCATCTCACAACAGATGCGGTTCGCCTACCCGAACGTGTTCGTCGTGCTGATCGGCTTCTATGGCTTGTTCTTCCTCACCGCCAAGCTGCGCGACTCGGTATGGGGCCTGGTCTCCACCTTCGCCCTCACCGGCTTCATGGGCTTCATTCTCGGCCCTATCCTCAATCGCTACCTGGGCATGAGCGGCGGCGCCGAAGTGGTCAGTTCGGCCTTTGCCATGACGGCGCTGGTGTTCGGTGGCCTGTCTGCCTACGTGCTGATCACCCGCAAGGACATGAGCTTCCTCAGCGGCTTCATCACCGCAGGCTTCTTCGTCCTGCTGGGTGCGGTCGTGGCCAGCTTCTTCTTCCAGATCAGCGGCCTGCAACTGGCCATCAGCGCCGGCTTCGTGCTGTTCTCGTCGGTATGCATCCTGTTCCAGACCAGCGCCATCATCCACGGTGGTGAACGCAACTACATCATGGCGACCATCAGCTTGTACGTTTCGATCTACAATCTGTTCATCAGCCTGCTGCAGCTGTTCGGCATCATGGGTCGTGACGACTGATCCAACGTGTGTCCAAAGAAGCCCGCTTACGCGGGCTTTTTTGTGCCTGCGTTTTTTATCGAACATGCACGGTTTGAAAGCGGTACAGCGCCCATACTTATTGACCTAAAAGTCAGGTAACAAAGGCGATGATCGTCGAACAGGCGGCTAACCGGTGTTCCCCTACCGCATTCCCTATTCTGCCCGTAGAATGCGCTCCTTTTTTATAGACGGGCAGCGCTGCGCAATGAGCTCACAGGAACACAGCCCAGGTGCAACAGCGCCTGACAACGAACTGGTACTGGGTCTGGAAGACAAGCCACGGCTGCTCATCGGCTTGCTGGCAGCGCTGCAACACCTGCTGGCGATCATTGTGCCGATCGTCACCCCTGGCCTGCTGATCTGCCAGGCGTTGGGCGTCTCTGCCCGAGATACCAACCTGATCGTGTCCATGTCTCTGGTCATCTCCGGCATCGCCACCTTCATCCAGTGCAAACGCTTCGGCCCTTTCGGTGCCGGCTTGCTGATCGTGCAAGGCACCAGCTTCAACTTCGTCGGCCCGCTGATTGCTGGCGGGGCCTTGATGGTTAAGCAAGGCACGCCTGTGGAAGGCGTCATGGCCGCCATTTTCGGCGTGGTCATTGCAGGCTCATTCGTCGAGATGGGCGTGTCTCGCATCCTGCCCTTCGTCAAACGGCTGATCACTCCGCTGGTGACCGGCATCGTGGTGCTGATGATTGGCCTGACCCTGATCAAGGTCGGCCTGATCAGCATGGGCGGTGGTTTTGGCGCCATGGCCAACGGGACCTTTGCCAACGGCGAGAACCTGCTGCTGTCAGGCGTGGTACTGGCGATCATCGTCATCCTCAACCGCATACCGGTGGTCTGGCTGCGCAGTTGCGCCATCGTCATCGCGCTGGCGGCGGGCTATGCCCTGGCCGGCTATCTGGGCCGCCTGGACTTCACCGGCATGCACGAGGCCGCGCTGTTCCAAGTGCCGACACCCTTGCACTTTGGCCTCGGTTTTTCCTGGGCACTGTTCATCCCGATGCTGGTGATCTACTTGGTGACCTCTCTGGAGGCCATCGGTGATGTAACCGCCACCAGCAAGGTCTCGCGCCAGCCCGTGGAAGGCCCGGTGTGGATGCAGCGCATCAAGGGTGGCGTGCTGGTCAACGGCGCCAACTCACTGCTGGCTGGCGTGTTCAATACGTTCCCAAGCTCGATCTTCGCCCAGAATAACGGCGTCATTCAGCTGACCGGTATCGCCAGCCGTCACATCGGCGTATGGATTGCGGGGATGCTGATACTGCTGGGCTTGTTCCCAAGCGTTGCCGGGGTGATCCAGGCGGTTCCAGAGCCTGTGCTGGGCGGCGCGGCCATGGTCATGTTCGGCGCAGTGGCAGCCTCGGGTATCAATATCCTGGCTAGCACCCGGCTCGATCGCCGCGCCTTGTTGATCATCGCCGTATCGCTGGCCTTGGGCCTGGGCGTGGCGCAGGTACCCGAATTCCTTGCCCATATGCCAGCGGCGATTCGCAACGTGATGGAGTCAGGAGTTGCTACCGGAGGCATCTGTGCCTTGGTACTCAACTGGTTCCTGCCCGAGGGCAAGGAAAAGCCCTGACTACCACAGGCCTGCAGCAGCCAGGCCTTTTTGTTTATCATGGCGCGATTCCATAGCACGAGTTCGCCATGAAATTTGCTATCGCGGTGTTTTCCCCCGCACAAGCACCCGCTTCGCGCCGGGCGCTGCGCTTTGCCGAGGCAGCGCTGGCTGCCGGGCACGGCATCACCCGCTTGTTCTTCTACCAGGACGGGGTGCACAGTGCATCGTCCAACGTGGTAGCCCCTCAGGACGAACAGGACATTGCGCAGCAATGGCGCACGTTCGTTCAGGCCAATCAGCTCGATGCAGTGGTGTGCATCGCCGCCGCCCTGCGTCGTGGCGTACTGGACGAACGCGAAGCCAGCCGCTATCAACGCCCTGCCGTGAATCTGCAGCAACCCTGGGAACTGTCCGGGCTTGGTCAGTTGCATGAAGCGGCGCAAACGGCCGATCGGCTGATCTGCTTTGGAGGCGACTGAATGGCCAAGTCCATGTTGATCATCAGTCGCCAGGCGCCCTGGAGCGGGCTGTCTGCCCGCGAAGCGCTGGATATCGTCCTGGCCGGCGGCGCCTTCGATCTGCCGCTGGGCGTGCTGTTCCTGGACGATGGCGTGTTCCAGCTGGCCTGCGACCAGCACCCCACCGCCCTTGAGCAGAAAAACCTGGCTGCCAACCTGCAGGCACTGCCCATGTTCGGCGTAGACGCGTTGTACGTCTGTGGCCATAGCCTGGCTCGGCGCGGCATGACGCACGCAAGCCTTGGCCTGCAGGTAGAGGTACTTGAGGATGCGCAGCTTGCGGCTTTGATCGCACAGTTCGACGAAGTGGTGACGCTCTGATGACAACCTTGCATGTAATAGCCCACTCCCCGTTTGGTGACGAACGCCTTCACAGCTGCCTGCGCTTGCTCGGCAGCGAAGACGCCGTGCTGCTGTGTGGCGATGCGGTCTACGCCCTGCTCCCAGGCAGCGAGCCGTTGCGTTTGCTGGAGCAGGCCCAGTTAATCGGTCGCCTTTATGCACTGGAAGAAGACATTCAGGCCAGGGCCATTGCGTCCTCGCTGGCAACGACGGTCGACTACCCAGGCTTCGTTGCGCTGTCCCTGCACCATGACAAGGTCAACAGCTGGTTATGAACACACTCGATATCGAAGGCAAGGCCATTGCCCTGGACAAGGACGGCTTTCTGGTCAACCTTGAGGATTGGTCACCGGCCACCGCGCAAGGCTTGGCCACCCGCGAAGGCATTGACCTGACGCCTGACCACTGGGAAATCCTGTCATTGCTGCGCGCGTTCTACCTGGAGTATCAGCTCTCGCCCGCCACGCGTCCGCTGATCAAATACGCAGCGCTCAACCTGGGCCCGGAAAAGGGCAATAGCGCCCATCTCAATCGCCTGTTCAATGGCACTCCCGCCAAACTTGCCGCCAAACTGGCGGGCCTGCCCAAGCCGACCAATTGCATATGACCAGCCTACGCCCGCTTACCCTGGAAACCCCCGCTGAACACCCCTTCGCCGAGTACGTGCGCATCCTCGGCAAAGGCAAGCGTGGCGCGCGCGGCCTGACACGCGAAGAAGCCCGCGCCGCCATGACTTTGCTGCTTGAGGGTAAAGTCGAAGACGCGCAGCTGGGCGCCTTTCTCATGCTGCTACGGCACAAGGAAGAAAGCGCAGAAGAGCTCGCCGGCTTCACCGAAGCGCTGCGCGCGCACTTGCAAGCGCCTGCCATGGCCGTGGACATCGACTGGCCGAGCTATGCCGGCAAGAAGCGCCATCTGCCCTGGTACCTGTTGGCCGCCAAGTGCCTGGCCGGCAATGGGGTGCGTATCCTGATGCACGGTGGCGGTGCGCACACCGCAGGCCGCCTGTACAGCGAGCAACTGCTCGCGCTGCTGCACATACCTCTGTGCCGCGGTTGGCAGGCCGTCAGTGAGGCCCTGGACCAGCACCACCTGGCCTTTTTCCCACTGCAGGACTGGGCGCCTGAACTTCAGCGCATGATCGACCTGCGGAACATTCTGGGCCTGCGCTCGCCGATCCACTCCCTCGCACGGGTGCTGAACCCGCTCGGCGCACGCTGTGGCCTGCAGAGCATCTTCCACCCGGGTTACCAGGCCGTACACCGCGAGGCCAGTCGCTTGTTGGGCGATCATGCGATCGTGATCAAGGGTGATGGTGGCGAAATCGAGGTGAACCCGGATGTGCTCAGCCATCTCTACGGCACCACTGACGGCAAAGCCTGGGACGAAGAATGGCCTGCCCTGAGCGAGCGGCGCCACGTCAAGCCGGCAGCGCTTGAGCCTGAGCACATGCTGGCCTTTTGGCGTGGTGAGGTTGAAGACAGCTATGCCCAAAAAGCAGTGCTAGCCACCATGGCGCTGGCGCTTCGTGGGTTGGGGCAAGACCGCGAGCAGGCGTTTGCCCGTGCGCAAGCGTGGTGGGCTGATCGCAATCGATCGATTTAACCGATCATACCGCCCCACTCTTTGCGCTATTGCTTCGAACGTCTTTCTCTAGACTGGGCTCCAAAGACAAATCGCTTTTGTTAAGGAGCTCATCATGGGCCTGTTGGTCGACGGTCGCTGGCATGACCAGTGGTACGAAAATGGCAAGGATGGCGCGTTCAAGCGTGAGGACTCACAGCGGCGCAACCCATTGCCTTCCGCTGAGCCGGGGCGTTACCACCTGTACGTTTCGCTGGCCTGCCCCTGGGCTCATCGCACGCTGATCATGCGCGCGCTCAAAGGCCTCGAGCCGCTGATCGACGTGTCGGTGGTCAGCTGGTTGATGCAAGGTGACGGCTGGACCTTCGACCGCCAGAACGGCTCTTCGGGCGATCACCTCGACGGGCTCCAGTACCTGCACCAGCGCTACACCCAGGACGACCCTCATTACACCGGGCGCGTGACCGTACCGGTGCTGTGGGACAAACAAGAGAACCGCATCGTCAACAACGAGTCGGCGCAGATCGTGCGGATCTTCAACCATGACTTCAATTCGCTGACCGGCAACCTGCTCGACTTCTACCCGCAACCGTTGCGAGCGGACATCGACGCCTTGAACGAACGCATCTACCCGGCCATCAACAACGGCGTTTACCGCGCAGGCTTTGCGACGACACAGCAGGCCTACGAAGCGGCCTTCGACGAGGTGTTCAGCGAATGGGATCACCTCGAAGATGTGCTTAGCCGACACCGCTACCTGGCAGGCGAGTACCTCACCGAGGCCGACGTACGCCTGTTCACCACGGCGGTGCGCTTCGATGCCGTTTACCACGGCCATTTCAAGTGCAACCTGCGCCGTCTGAGCGACTACCCCAACCTGACCCACTGGCTGCGCGAGTTGTATCAATGGCCAGGGGTAGCCGACACGGTGAACATGCAGCACATCCAGAACCACTACTACCTCAGCCATACCACCATCAACCCCAATGGCATCGTGCCAAAGGGGCCGCTGCTGGACTTCAGGCTGCCCCATGATCGGGCACGCTTGCCCGGCAAGGGTATATGGGGTGGGAGCTGAACTAGCCTGTGCCCTGCCCAGACCAAATCAGTCGCGCATGAACCCGCCATCGACGTCCATGATCTCGCCGGTCACGAACCCGGCCTCCCGCGAGGCCAGGAAGCATACGGCGGCGGCGATGTCGCGGGGCGTGCCGGCGCGGCCAAGCGGCATCTGTGCGAGCACTTCGGCCCTGGCCTGAGGCGCCAGCGCGCTGGTCATCTCGGTGTCGGTCAGTGCCGGCGACACGGCGTTGACGGTGATGGCATAGGGGCCGGCTTCTCGCGCCAGTCCTTTGGTCAAGGCGATCACCGCGCCTTTGGCCGCCGCGTAGCAGCTATTACCCAGCAAGCCACCCCCACGCTTGCCTGCCACCGATGCGATATTGATGATGCGCCCGCTTTGGCGCGCCATCATGCCCGGCAGCACGGCCTTGGCGCAGAAAAACACGCTGTTCAGGTCAATGGCCATCACCCGGTTCCATTCCGCGGTGGTGACCTCCAGCAAAGGGCCAGTCGAGACGATGCCTGCGTTGTTGACCAGGATGTCGACCCCTCCCAACAAGGCTTCCACCTGGTTCACCATGGCCTGAACCTGAACCTCATCGGCAACATCCGCTCCCACGCCAACCGCCTCGATCCCGGCTTCTCGCAACCGAGCCGCAGCCGCCTCGGCCGCCTCGGCATCCAAATCGCACACCCCTACTCGGGCACCGGCCTGGCCCAGTGCCGTGGCGATCGCATGACCAATGCCACGGGCGGCGCCCGTTACCAGGGCCGTGCGGCCGGTCAGGGTGAAATTGAGTGCAGCATGCACAACGGGAGTGCTCATGGTCGTCATCCATCGAAAATGGCCGCAGCCAGGCGCGCCTGCTCATTGGCAGCAGGCGGTCGTCTAAGGTGCTGGAGGGTCAGGGCATCACGCGGTGCCGCAGGCGCCGAGCGCCAACTGCTCCTTGAGCGGGGGAATGTCCAGCCGGCGCATTACCCGGTACAACGAAGGCCGGCAGATCCCCAGAGCGCGGGCCGCCGCCGACATGTTCCAGCGGCAGCTCTGCAAGGCCTGTAACACCTCACTGCGCTCATCGCCTGAAGGCGCCGCCCGGCGGATGGGCGTGATGTTGGCAGGCAACGCAGCCGGGGTCTGGCACTGCTCGATGAAGTCCAGCGGCAGATCGCTGCGCAGCATGCGCGGGCCTTCCATCACGGCGCAGGCGTAACGCACGACCGCCCGCATCTGGCGCAGATTCCCCGGCCAGGAGTGGGCCATCAGCAAGCTCCACACCTGCGCCAGTACCTGGCGTGGATCACAGCCTGGCAATTCATGGGCCACCATGTTGCACAACAGCTCGCCACGGTCCTGGCGCTCGCGCAGCGGCGGTAACTGCACCACGCCCGTGGCGATGCGATAGAACAGGTCCTCGCGGAAACTGCCCTCGGCAACCCGTGCCGAGAGGTCCTGGTGCGTCGCGCAGACCAGCGCAAAGTTGACTGGGATGCTGCGCTCGGCACCCAGGGGCGTTACCTCACGTTCGGCAATCACCCGTAGCAGGCGCGTCTGTTGTTCCAGAGGCATGTCGCCGATTTCATCGAGAAATAGCACGCCGCCATCGGCTTGCTGAACCTTGCCTTTCTTGCCGCCCGGTAAAGCACCCGAGAACGCCCCGCGGCTATAGCCGAACAGCTCGCTTTCGATGAGGGTTTCGGGAATGGACGCGCAATTGAGCGCCACCAGTTGTGCACCGCGGCGTTGACTGTGCGCGTGCAGGGCGCGGGCGAGAATTTCCTTGCCGGTACCGGTCTCTCCGCGGATCAGTACGGCAATGCCACGCTCCATCAGCCGCAAGGCCCGGTTAAAGGCCTGACGCACCACAGGGTCACTGTCTTGAGCGATGTTGCACGCCTCCACGACGGGTTGGAGCGCACGAACGGCAGGGTTACAAGCGGTCATTAGCGTCACCTTTTTCTTGTTCTATAGCTTTTGACTATGTCGACTGGCGGGCTTGTGACGCCGCCTCGGCCGAATGACGTTGCACGGTTCACATTAGGGAGGCGCAGTTATATTTTCCAATACATAATCATGCATCGACTGATACCTTCGAGAGCATCATGATTGAGCTCAGGCATCTGCAGTACTTCCGCACGCTGGCCGAAACCCTTCACTTCGGCCGAGCGGCCGAGCGCCTGCATATTTCACAGCCACCGCTGTCGCGGCAAATTGCGCTTCTGGAGGAAGAGCTTGGGGTCAAGCTGTTCGACCGCTCCCGGCGCAGGGTCGAGCTGACGGAGGCCGGCCAGCGCTTCTACCTCGATACCGGCACGGTGTTCGCAGCCTTCGAGCAAGCCAAGCGCAATGCACTGGCCGCCGCGCGCGGTGCGGCGGGGGCACTTTCCGTGGGGTTCATGATGTCCACCGCTTACAGCATCACACCGGCGATCACCCGCCGTTATGCCGCGCTGTTCCCCCAGGTGAACTTGAAGTTGACCGAGACGCTGCCATTGGACCTGGCCCAGGACATTACCAGTGGCAACAAGGATGTAGCGATCATGTACCGGCCTCAGGACTGCACAGGCCTGGAAACCGTCACGCTGTACCGCGAGGAAATGACCCTGGTACTGCCGCCCGGCCACCGCCTGGCCGAGCAAACCGTCGTGGAGCCACGTGAGCTTGCCGGTGAAACCTTCATCATCGTGCCACGGCGTATTGCCCCTGCCCTGCATGACATGATCTGCAACTACTGCCTACAGCATGGAGTCACCCCCAACATCGGCCTTGAGATCAACATGCAGCAGACCATCGTCAACCTGGTGGGCGAAGGCCTGGGGGTGGCGATGGTCCCCCGGTCGATGCGCAACATGCGCCTGGCCAGTACCAGCTTCAGGCCCCTGCGCGAAGCACCGGTGATCGAAGTGGTGGCCGTGTGGAAGGCCGACAATCACAACCCCTGCATCGCCACCTTCGTCGAAACGGCCTTGCAAGCCGGGGAACAGGCGACCCGAGAGGATGAGGCGCAACGCGGTTCAGAGCAGTGAGTATCTGGTCTGGAGGCCGGCGACCGGCCATGTGGGGCTGAAATCCTGGGGCCGCTGTGCGGCCCATCGCGGCGCGAGGCCGCTCCCACAGGTATTTGAGCTGCGCCCCAAATGTTGGACATCCGTCCACATTTGGGGCGCAGCTCAGACTTTGCTCTCTGTGGGAGCGGCCTCGCGCCGCGATGGGCTGCACAGCAGCCCTAGAATTTCGGCATTCACACCGGTCCAAACCCGTTTACCGCTACGACCCCGCCACCTCTCCCACGCTGCCCCCGCTTAAATCTCCAGAATCCCGGACGCCATGAACCCCCCATCCACCGGGATCACATGCCCACTGATGTAAGACGCATCATCGGACGCAAGAAACGCCACCGCCCCCGCCATCTCCGCCGGTGTGCCGTAACGGCGCAAAGGCACCGCACGGGCATAGGATTCGCGTGTCGCCGCAGAATGCAGTGCCTGTGTCAAAGGCGTGTCCACTGGGCCCGGGGCAATGCCGTTGACCGTGATGCCATGTTCGGCCAGCTCGATCGCCATCTGCCGAGTCAGGCCGATCACCGCTGCCTTCGACGTGCCATACGCAGTGCGCCCCATGCTCGCCCGCATGCCGCTGATGGAGGCAACGTTGATGATGCGCCCCCACCCGTGCTCGCGCATCACGTGCGCAGCCTGCTGGCTGCACAGCAGTGTGCCGGTCAGGTTGACGTTCATCAGCCGCTGCCAGCCTTCCAGGTCCGTGTCCAGAAACGACTGGGTGCGGGCGATACCGGCATTGTTGACCAGTACATCACAGCGTCCACAGCGTGCACGCAGCTCATCGAACAACGCCGTGATCGACGCTGCGTCACCAATGTCGATCGCCAGTGCCAAGGCATCGATGCCCTGCTCACGCAACCCCTCCACCCTGAGTTCGGCAGCCTGCAGGTCGATGTCGGCCACCACTACCGTGTGGCCATCATGCCCCAGGCGTTCGGCGATGGCCGCGCCGATCCCCATGGCCGCACCGGTGACCAGCGCCACGCGGCCCACGGCAGTTGCAGGCAAAGTCTTTTTGGCAAGTTGGCTCATATCAGCGCTCTCTTAAAGGAAACCGATGGAAATCCATGGGAAACAGGCAACGATCACCAACGCCACCAGCAACGCCCCGAGGTACCCCCAGACGCGGCGAATGACATGATCGGACGACGTCTTGCTAATGGCGCAGGCAGCGTAGAAGCCCACACCCAAGGGCGGTGCGAACAACCCGATGCCCATGGCCAGGATCACGACCATGGCGTAGTGCACCGGGTGAATGCCGAGCATTTCGGCCAGGGGGAACATCAGCGGGCCGAACAGCACGATGGCCGGGATACCCTCCAACACACTGCCCAGAATCAGGAAGGTGAGGATGGTGACCACCATGAAGCCCATCACCCCGCCTGGTATCTCCTCGATCAGTTCCACCAGCGACTGCGAGAAGCCCGACTGCGTCAGCGCCCAGGCCATCGCCGAGGCCATGCCGATGATCAGCAGGATCGCCCCGGACAAAGCCGCCGCTTCCAGCAACATCGGGTACAACCGGCGCCATTCGATATGGCGCATGAACAGGTGCATCACCAGCCCCACCAGTACCACGTAGGCCACACCAATGGTCGAGACCTCGGTAGCGGTGGCCGCCCCTTCCAGCACCGCCACCCGGATCAGCAACGGCAGCGCCAGGGCCGGCAGGGCAATCAGGAACGTCTTGGCCACGCGGGACAAAGGTGCCCGCGCAATCGCCGGCGCCTCGTCCTTGCGCGAGCGCCACCAGCACACCACCGCAATGGCCAGGGTGGCCACCACCGCAGGCATCAACCCGCCGATGAACAGCGCCGTGATCGACACGCTGCACACCGCACCGATGGTGATCAGCACCAGGCTCGGCGGTATGGTCTCGGTCATCGCCCCCGTGGCCGACAACAGCGCTGCCAGCTCTTCAGGCTTTGAGCCGCGCCGCTTCATTTCAGGAAACAACGCCGGGGCCACTGCGGCCATGTCGGCAACCTTCGACCCTGAAATACCCGACACCAGGAACATCGCCCCCAACAGCACGTACTGCAGACCGCCACGCACGTGCCCCAGCAGCGAAGCCATGAAATCGATCAGCGTGCGGGCCATGCCCGACAATTGCAGCACCACACCCAGCAACACGAACAGCGGCACGGCCAGCAGCACCATGTGGGACATGCCCTCGTCCATGCGGCCGACCACGATCGACAGGGGCGCGTGGGTCGCCAGGGCCAGGTAGGCCATGGTCGCCGTGCCGAACGCAAAGGCGATAGGGATGCCGCCAAACACGCAGGCGCCCAGCAGCACCAGGAAGAACACCACCAGGTTGTAATTGCCCATCGCTGCCAGTATGGGCTGCGCCAGCCACAAGGCCGCGGCCACCGTGGCCACCACCGCCAGCCCGGCCATGAACTGGCGCACGGTCGAATAACGGGCCATACGCGCGACGGCCGCCAGCAGCATCAGCACAGCCCCTACCGGCAGCGCTGCAGCACGCACGCCGTCGGGAATCCCCAGCGCCGGTGTGGTGATCCACATCTGTTCATGGGAATGCTGCATGGCCGGCGAGATGATCATCGCCACGAACAGGCAGACGATCAGCGCCGACAAGGTTTCGCTGAATCCGCGCCAAGCCTGCGGCAGCTTGTTGACCAGCGCCGACATGCGCATGTGCTCGCCACGGTCCAACGCCAGCACCGCGCCGAACATGGCCAGCCAGATGAACAGTGACGAGGCCAGTTCGTCGGACCAGACCAACGGGCTATGCAGCACGTAGCGGGCAATCACGCCGGCCAGCAGCACGAAGGTCTCGATCACCATCAGGGCAACCGCGATCACGCCCACCAGGCGCATGGCCCACTGGTTGAGGCAGATGAGCACCCGGGCCGGCAGGCGCTGCGAAACGGTGGAGGCCGGTAGCGCTGGCGCGCGCATCACGCCAGCTTCCCGGCGTATTGCTCAAGGATGCCCCAGGCCTGGTCGCCGAACTTGTCGTGCCACTGGGCGTAGTAATTGGCACTGCGCAGCTTGTCGCGAAACGGATCGGCAGGCGCCTCGACCAGTTCCAGGCCTTGCCCTTTCAAGGTATCGCGGGTACTGCCCTCGAGCTTGGCCAGGTCCTGGCGTTGACCCATCACCGCCGCGTCGATGTGCTTGCGCAGGATCGCCTGCATATCCGCCGGCAGGCGCCCGATCGAGGCACTGTTGCCGAGCATCCAGAAGCCATCCCACACGTGATTGGTCAGCGAGCAATACTTCTGCACTTCATACAGCTTGGCCGTCGACACCAGGGTCATGGGGTTCTCCTGCCCTTCGACGATGCGGGTCTGCAAGGCCGAATACACCTCGGCGAAGTTGATGCTGGTGGGCGCAGCATCCAGGGCGCGGAAGATCGACATGATGATCGGGCTAGGCGGAACACGCAGCTTCATGCCGCGCAGGTCGTCCGGGCTTGCGACCGGCCGGGTGCTGGTGGTGGTGACGCGAAAGCCGTTGTCCCACATGTGGTCGAATGCGAACAGGGTGCCGGTCTTGGCGATCTCCGCACGCACATGCTCGCCCAAGGTACCGTCCATGGCGCTCCACACTTGCTGGTAGTCCTTGAACGCAAAGCCCACGGCGCTGATCTGCACCGATGGAACCAGGGTGCCCAGGATCACGGGCGAGAGGGAAAACAGATCGACCGCACCGGAGCGCACCTGGGCAAGGGTATCGGTGTCGCTGCCCAGCTGGCTGCTTGGAAACACCTGCACCACCAACGCGCCGTTGGTCTCCTCCTTGATGGCCTTGGCCATGGCCCGAGCACGCACGTTCATGGGGTGGCTGATGGGCAGGTTGTTGGCAAACTTGAGTTTGAAGTCGGCAGCCCGGGCGCCAGTGCTGTAGAGGCCCAGGCCGGCAGCGGCGACGGCGGCCGATGCCAGGGAGGCCGTCTTGATGAAGGAACGGCGGGTGAAATCGCTCATGAAGCTCTCCTGACCTATTTGTTCTTATTGATCGAGTGGGATACGGCGATGGTGCAGATGACATTGCAATTGAGGTGCCACACTCAAGCGGGTGCACGGGATAGCGTAGTGGCCATCCACAAAGCGCGCTTAACTGACTGATTTTGAAGTGCTAAATAAAATCTCCTGGGGCGTGGTGCTGCGCCAATGGGCATTTCGGGCCTGCTTGAGGGTGTAACAGGTGTCTCCCTTGAGTGTCGCCTGCCACGTCACTGCGACACCTGTAGCACGTGTTCGCTACCCGCAGCCACCGTCGAACGTGCCACGAATGCGCATGGCAGAGCGCTTGCCGCAGGCCTGGCACCGTTCTTGCCATCGACCTCGCCAACCCCGAGCGAGGATTACTCTCATGCATTCACCCCTCATCAACGGCTGGTACCACGCCCCCTTCGGCAAGTTTCCCGACATCGACCCCGAGCGCATGATGGCTGACGCGGCCCTGGGCGCCCTCGACCACGCAGGGCTCGATGCGCAGCAGATCGATTCGGTACACGTAGGCCACTTCAATGCAGGTTTTCTCTACCAGGACTTTCCATCCGCGCTGCTCGCCAATCACTTGCCAGCACTGCGTTTCACCCCGGCCGTGCGCGTGGAGAACGCCTGTTCCACCGGTTCGGCAGCCATTCACTCGGCCTTGCACGCCGTACTGAGCGGACAATCGCGCCATGCCCTGGTGGTGGGTTTTGAGAAAATGAACAGCCTGCCCACCGCCGAGGTGGGCAAGATCCTGCTCAAGTGCTGCTACACCCCTGAAGAAGCCAACATCGAGAACGGCTTTGCCGGGGTGTTCGGCAACATCGCCAGCGCCTACTTCGAACGCTACGGTGATCAGTCCGATGCACTGGCCATGATCGCCGCCAAGAACCACGCCAACGGCGCACTCAACCCGTATGCGCACATGCGCCGCGACGTGGGCTACGACTTCTGCCGCACACCTTCGGACAAGAACCCCTTCGTGGCGGGCCCCCTCAAGCGCAGTGACTGCTCGCTGATCAGCGACGGCGCGGCCGCCCTGGTGATCAGCCGGGGCGATCAACCGACCGGGGGTGGTCAAGCCGTTCGTTTTCGCGCGGCCGTCCAGGTCAACGACTACCTGCCATTGTCACGGCGCGACCCCACGGTCTTCGAAGGCGCTGCACGGGCCTGGCAGCAGGCGCTGAGCCAGGCGTGCCTCACACTGGACGACCTGTCCCTGGTGGAGACCCATGACTGCTTCACCATTGCCGAGCTGCTCGAATACGAGGCCATGGGCCTGGCCGAGCGCGGTCAAGGCGCACGGGTGATCGCCGAGGGCGTGAGCCGCAAGGACGGCAGGCTCCCGATAAACCCCTCCGGCGGCCTCAAGTCCAAGGGCCACCCCATTGGTGCGACCGGGGTCTCGATGCACGTGATGGCGGCCATGCAGCTCACCGGCCAGGCCGGCGACATGCAACTGCCGCGCGCAGACCGGGCTGGCGTGTTCAACATGGGCGGGGCGGCCGTGACCAACTACGTGAGCATTCTGGAGAGCGTGCGATGAACGGAATCGACAATGTCATGAACCTGGGGGAGCTACTGGCCCAGGTGGCTCGGCGTTTGCCCGATCTGCCAGGCTTCATTCGCGGCGAGCAACAGGTGTCCTGGCGTCAACTGCTGCACCGTGTAGACAGCGTCGCTGCCGCGCTGCGTGCACGCGGCCTGGGCAAGGGCGACCGCTTGCTGGTGCACTCGCGCAACAACCTGCCGCTGTTCGAAAGTGCCTGGGTGGCCTTTCGCCTGGGGATGGTCTGGGTGCCCACCAATGTGCGCATCACCCCCCCTGAAGCTGCCTACCTGGGCAGCTCCAGCGGCGCCGTGGCGATGCTCTACGACGAGGGCTTTGGCCATTACGTGGACGCTGTGCGCCAGGCATCACCGGCACTGCGGACCGTGATTGCCATGGCTGCGCCCCGCGCGGGTGAACTGGCCTACGATGCCCTGCTCGACGACGGCGCCCCGCTTCAGCCTGGTTTTCGCCCGGCCGAGGTGGACTACAACGACCCGCTGTGGTTCTTCTACACCTCCGGCACCACCGGGCACCCCAAGGCAGGGGTACTGACCCACGGGCAAATGGCGTTCGTGGTCAACAACCACCTGGCCGACCTGATGCCCTGCCTGAGCCAGCAGTCACGCTCGCTGGTGCTGGCCCCCTTGTCCCACGGGGCCGGTATCCATGCACTGGTCAACGTAGCCCGGGGTGCTGCCTGCGTACTCCCTGTCGGGGACCGGCTGGACTGTGACGAGGCCTGGCGCCTGGTGCAGCAGCACCGTATCGACAACCTGTTCACGGTGCCGACCATCGTCAAGATGCTTACCGAAGACCCGGCTGTCAGCCGTTACGATCACAGCAGCCTGCGCTACGTGATCTACGCAGGTGCCCCCATGTACCGCGCCGACCAGTGCCATGCGCTGCGCACTTTGGGGAAAGTGCTGGTGCAGTATTACGGCCTTGGGGAGGTCACCGGCAACATCACGGTGCTGCCCGCCGACTGCCATGATGCCGACGATGGCCCCCAGGCCAAGGTCGGTTCCTGCGGCTACCCACGCACCGGCATGCAGGTGGCCATACTCGATGAACAAGGCCGCGAGCTGCCCACCGGTACGGACGGCGAAATCTGCGTGCGCGGCCCGGCCGTGTTCGCCGGCTACTACAACAACCCCCAGGCCAATGCCGAATGCTTCCGCCATGGCTGGTTCCATACCGGCGATCTGGGGCATGTGGACGAGCACGGTTACCTGTTCATCACCGGGCGCGCCTCGGACATGTACATCTCCGGCGGCTCGAACGTGTACCCGCGCGAAGTGGAGGAAGCGTTGCTGACCCACCCTGCTGTCACCGAAGTGGCCGTGCTCGGCATGCCGGACGACAAATGGGGCGAATGTGGTTGCGCGGTGATCGTCACCACTGCCCAGGTCAGCGATGACCAACTGCTCGCGCACCTGGAGCCCCGCCTGGCACGCTACAAATGGCCCAAGCAGTTTGTACGCTGGCATGAGATGCCAAAGTCCGGCTACGGCAAGATCGTCAAGAAACACATCCGCACGTTGCTCGAGACCGGCACGGAGCAACCGGCATGACGCCCCATTTCGAACTGCGCGGCGGGGTGCGCCACTTCAACCATGCAGGCCCGGCCCGCCTACCCAGGCTGCTCGACTGTGAAGTCGCGTGCAGCCAGGAGTTGCGCGTCGAGCTTGCCCCCGGCAGCCAGGTGGGCGAAAGCCTGCTGTCAGTGCTCGAGCGCTGTCGCTACCAGAGTGCAGTCGGCCGCGTGTTGTGGGGCAGCGCGTGCGCCTTGGCCTACCACCGCATGGTGACCACAAGCGACAGCCAACGCCCTTACGACTACGGCAAGCCCGTGGTGCTTACAGGCCCTGTCACCTTCATCAGTGGTGCATTGACTGTCGGCAGGGATGCCAGCGGCGCCCCGCTGCTGCATTGCCATGCCGGCATGCTCGACAGCCTTGGGCAACAGCACGGCGGGCATCTGGTATTGCAGCGAGTCGTGGTCGGTAGCGAACCCCTGGTACTGCGGCTATGCCTGTTCGAGCATGTCGCCTACCAGGTACAGCCAGACACCGAGACCCAATTCAACCTGCTGCACCCTGTGCTCAAGGAGGCCTCATGACACCTGCCCTGCCCTCTACTACCACGCAGGTCCAGCAAGGCCGTCTCGGGCGGCTGGTAGTCGCCCGCCTAAAGCCCAACGAGGATGTGATCGACAGCGCCGAAGCCCTCTGCGCCAGCCACGGCATCGCCTGCGCCGTGGTCCGTGGCGGGCTGGGCAGCCTGATCGACGGCGAACTGCGTTACCACGGCGAGCGCGGCCATCAAGCCATTCATGTACCCGGGCCTGGTATCGAGATCCTCAGCCTGAGCGGTGAGGTCATCGCCGGCCGAAGCCACCTTCAGGCCGTGCTCGCCGATGCCGACGGCAAACTCTTCGCCGGTTGCCTGCAACGGGGTCGGAACCTGTCCTTCATTACCGTGGAGCTCACCCTGCAGGAGTGGCTGCCGGACTGACTGCCCACACTGCAGCACCCTTTGCGCCCGCTCTCTGGGCGCCTATCACCCTCAGGAAGAAAACAATGACAAGAAAGCCCTACGTGCCCCTGTACCTACTCACCTTGACCACCCTGGCCGTTCCGGCTGCCAAGGCGGCCTTCATCGAGGACGGCAAAGCCAACCTGCACCTGCGCAACTACTATTTCAATAACGATTACCGCGACCGCCCCGGCCCTGCCGGCCAAAGCAAGACGGCCGAATGGGCGCAGGGTTTAATGTTCGACTACAAGTCCGGTTTCACCGACGGCACCGTGGGGTTCGGCGTTGACGCCCTCGGCTTGCTGGGCCTACGCCTGGATGGCGGTGCAGGCAATCACCGAGGCAGTTCGATGATTCCGGATGCCAGCGATGGCAGCGCGGTGGACGAATGGAGTCGCCTGGGCTTGACCGGCAAGGTCCGTTTTTCCCAGACCGAGGCACGCTACGGCACGCTGCAACCGAAACTGCCGATTCTGGTGGCCAACGATGGGCGCTTGCTACCGCAGACCTTCGAAGGCGGGATCGTCACCTCGAAAGAAATCGATGGCCTGACCCTGACCGGAGGCCGCCTGGAGCATACCACCGGCCGGGGCTCGACCAACCGCTCAGGCCTGGCCGTGGCGGGGGGTACACGCGAGAGTAATGCGTTTGTGTTTGCCGGGGCCGATTACCAGCTCACCCCCGCCTTGAAGCTGCAATATTACGGCGCCCAGCTGGAGGATTACTATGTCCAGCATTTTGCGGGGCTCGTGCACACCTGGGCCCTGAGCGACAACCAGTCGCTGACCACCGACCTGCGCTACTTCAAGACCGACGCGGATGGACGCAACGACTCAGCCAGCGGGCGCGCGGCAGGGTATCGCGTCACCGGCCTGGGCGATACCGCAGGCAAAATCGACAATGATACCTGGAGTGCCATGTTCACCTACGCCATAGGTGGCCACTCGGTCTTGCTTGGCCATCAGCGTGTCTCGGACAGTGGCAACTTCGTGCAGATCAACCAGGGCAATACAGGCGAAGGCGCAGCTGGCTCGAGCCTGTATCTGTTCACCGACCGGCTGGTGACCAGTTTTACCCGTGCAGGTGAACGCACCACCTTCGGCCAATACAGCTACAACTTTGCGGCATTGGGCATGCCCGGCCTGATTGCCTCGCTCACCTACCTCAAGGGCACGCACATCCGCACCGCTGCCGGCGGTGACGAAAAGGAATGGGAGCGTGACATTGCCCTGGACTATGTGGTGCAGGACGGTGCGCTCAAGGGGCTGGGCTTGAGCTGGCGCGACGGCATGCTGCGCAGTGGGTTGCCCAGCGAGTGGGCACAGGATCAGAACCGGGTGACCGTCAGCTACACCGTGCCGTTGTTCTAGGGCACGGATGTCCGTGTTCAAGCAGCCTTGTGTGTGCTCAGCCTTGTGTGTGCTCAGCCTTGTGTGGGAGCGGCCTCGCGCCGCGATGGGGCGCGAAGCGGCCCCAGGATTTCAGCGTCGCCGCTAACGTTGCCGGGGCCGCTTTGCGGCCCATCGCGGCGCAAGGGCCGCTCCCACAGGAGGGCTGCATTGGATCTGCAGGCTTGAGGACCATGAGGGACAACTGCCTTGCTCACCCCCTCAAAGCGTCCGCAGACTGTCAGCCGTGCTGTGCCCCCTCGAACCACGCCAGCTTCTCGCGCAGTTGCACCACCTCGCCCACGATCACCAAGGTAGGCGCATGCACTTCATGGCGTGCAACCAGCGCAGGCAAATCGGCCAAGGTGCCGGTGAACACACGCTGGTTGCGCGTCGTGCCTTGTTGGATCAACGCGGCCGGCGTGCTCGCTGCCCGCCCGTGGCGGATGAGTTCTTCGCAGATGGTCGGCAAGCCGACCAGGCCCATGTAGAACACCAGCGTCTGGGCAGGCGCGACCAAGTCGTCCCAAGGCAGGTTGCTGCTACCGTCCTTCAAGTGCCCGGTGACAAAGCGCACCGACTGGGCGTGATCGCGGTGGGTCAGCGGGATGCCGCCGTAAGCGGCACAACCGCTGGCAGCGGTGATACCCGGCACCACCTGGAACGGGATGTTGTGCTCGGCCAGCTCCTCGATCTCCTCGCCGCCACGGCCGAAGATGAACGGGTCACCACCCTTCAGGCGCAGCACCCGCTTGCCTTGCTGGGCGAGGTCCACCAGTAGCCGGTTGATCTGGTCCTGAGGAACGGCATGGTCTGCACGACGCTTGCCGACATAAATGCGCTCGGCATCCCGACGGCACATGTCGATGATCGCAGGCGCCACCAGGCGGTCGTAAAGCACCACATCGGCCTGCTGCATCAACCGCAGCGCGCGAAACGTCAGCAGGTCCGGGTCTCCCGGGCCAGCACCGACCAAGTAGACTTCGCCGCCCTGCTGCACCGGCGCGCCATCGACCATCGTCTGCAGCAACCGCTCGGCCTCTGCGCCCTGCCCGGCCAGTTGGCGCTCGGCAATCGGCCCCTGGAAGACGGTTTCCCAGAAACCCCGGCGCTGGTTTACATCCGGGTACAACGACTTGACCGTATGCCGGAAACGCGCCGCCAACCCGGCCAACTCACCGTAGGCAGCAGGGATCCAGGCTTCGAGCTTGGCCCGGATCAGGCGTGCCAGGACCGGTGCATCGCCCCCGCTGGACACCGCGATCACCAAAGGCGAGCGGTCGACGATGGCCGGAAAGATGACCGTGCACAAAGCCGGCGCATCGACCACGTTGACCGGCAGGCTCAAGGCCTGGGCATCGGCCGATACCTGGGCATTGAGCCCAGGATCGTCCGTGGCGGCGATCACCAGCCGGCAACCTGTAAGGTCACCCGGCTGGTAACCGCGCACCAGCACCTGGCCACCGCCTTCACGCGCCATGCTGGCCAGCTGGCCATCGATTTCTGGCGCCACCACACGCAGCGCGGCGCCAGCATCGGCCAGCAGACGCGCCTTGCGCAACGCGATCTCGCCACCACCAACCACCAGCACCAAGGCGCCCTGCAGTTTGTGGAACAGCGGCAGGTAGTCCATTTAGCGGATCACCTCAACGCCACCCATATAGGGCTTGAGCACTTCGGGCACCCGGATCGAGCCGTCGGCCTGCTGGTAGTTTTCCAGCACCGCGACCAACGTGCGGCCCACGGCCAAACCGGAACCGTTGAGGGTGTGCACCAGTTCCGGCTTGCCGGTTTCCGGGTTGCGCCAGCGCGCTTGCATGCGGCGGGCCTGGAAGTCGCCGCAATTGGAGCACGAGCTGATCTCGCGGTATTTGTCCTGGCTGGGCACCCACACTTCCAGGTCAAAGGTCTTGACAGCGCTAAAGCCCATGTCACCGGTGCACAGTGCCAACACGCGGTACGGCAGCTCGAGCAGTTGCAGCACACGCTCGGCATTGGCCGTCAGGCCTTCGAGCGCTTCCATCGACTTGCCGGGCTCCACCACCTGCACCATCTCGACCTTGTCGAACTGGTGCTGGCGGATCATGCCGCGCGTGTCTCGGCCCGAAGCACCGGCTTCACTGCGAAAGCACGGCGTGTGCGCCACGAACTTGAGCGGCAGTTGCTTGGCGTCGAGAATTTCCCCAGCCACCAGGTTGGTCAGCGACACCTCGGCGGTCGGGATCAGGTAGAAGTCCGCCTCGCCTTCGCGGGTGATCTTGAACAAGTCTTCCTCGAACTTGGGCAACTGGCCAGTGCCTTGGAGGGCTGGCGCCTGCACCAGGTACGGGGTGTAGTGCTCTTCGTAGCCATGCTCACCGGTGTGCAGGTTGATCATGAACTGCGCCAGTGCGCGGTGCAGCCGTGCGATCGGGCCGCGGAGTACGGCAAAACGCGCGCCAGACAGCTTGGCCGCCGCTTCGAAGTCCAGGCCACCGCTGATTTCGCCCAGAGCAACGTGGTCTTTGATCTCGAAGTCGAACGCCCTGGGCGTGCCCCAGCGACGCACTTCGACGTTCTCGTCTTCGCTGGCACCGACCGGCACGCTGGGATCGGGCAGGTTGGGAATGGTCAGCACGATGCTGTCCAGTTCTGCCTGGATACCGTCCAGCTCGGCTTTGCCGGCGGCCAGCTCATCGGCCATGCGCTCCACATCAGCCATCAGCGGGGCAATGTCCTCGCCCTTGGCCTTGGCCTGGCCGATGGATTTGGAACGGGCATTACGCTCGGCCTGCAGTTGCTCGGTACGGGTCTGCACCGCCTTGCGACGCTCTTCCAGTGATTCGATGCGCGCGACATCCAGGCTGAAGCCACGGGAGGCCAGGCGATCCGCCACTTCCTGAAGTTGGCCGCGTAACAGTTTGGAATCGAGCATATCGTTCTCTCGTTATGTGTAGGTGTTGGTCAGAATCGAGTGAGGGACAATCCCGCCCAGGTCGCGAGCAGCCCGCCCACGACACTGATGGCCGAATAGCCCAACGCCAGAGGCACCTGCCCGCTTTCCAGCAAGCGTACGGTGTCCAGCGAAAAGGAGGAAAACGTGGTCAGGCCGCCCAGAAACCCCACGATCAAACCAGCCCGCAACTCGGCCGGGACCATGGGTTTGTGCAGAAACAGGCCATACAGCAGGCCGATCAACAGGCAGCCCACCAGGTTGACGGCAAGCGTACCTATATAGAAGTGCCGCGGCCAGTGGGCGACCACCCAATTGCCTGCGGCAAAGCGCAACAGGGTACCGGCGATACCGCCGGCACTGACGGCGGCGATCAGCGTGATCATGGCTTTCTCCGCTGTCGCGGGCTACTGCGATCAAGATCGGCCAAGTGCCGGAGTTTTTCGCCAATCTTGAGCTCGAGCCCGCGCGGCACGGGTTGGTAATACTGGCGTGGCTCCAGCGCTTCGGGAAAGTAGTCTTCACCGGCTGCGTAGGCATCCGGTTCGTCGTGGGCATAGCGATACTCATCGCCGTAACCCAGCTGTTTCATGAGTTTGGTTGGCGCATTGCGCAGGTGCAGCGGCACCTCCAGCGAACCATGCTCGGCCGCCTCGCGCAGGGCAGTCTTGAAACCGACGTAAACGGCGTTGCTCTTCGGGGCGCAGGCAATGTAGGTGATGGCCTGTGCCACTGCCAGCTCACCTTCAGGGCTGCCCAGCCGCTCCTGCACGTCCCAGGCAGCCAGGCACAGGCTCAGGGCGCGGGGGTCGGCGTTACCGATGTCTTCGCTGGCCATGCGCACCACCCGGCGCGCAATGTAGAGGGGGTCGCAGCCGCCATCGAGCATGCGCGCAAACCAGTAGAGCGCCGCGTCAGGGTCCGAACCCCGTACGGATTTATGCAACGCCGATATCTGGTCATAGAATGCTTCCCCGCCCTTGTCGAACCGGCGACGACTGTCTCCCAGCAGGCTTTGCAGCAGATCGACGTCGATCTCACTGCCGTCCTCGGCCAGGTCAGCAGCATTTTCCAGGAGGTTGAGCATGCGCCTTCCGTCACCATCGGCGGCAGCCCTGAGCATGTCGAAGGCCTTGTCGCCAACGCGCAAGTGACGTTTGCCTAGCCCCCGCTCCTCGGTGAGGGCGCGGTCTACAAGCTTGCGCAGCGCAGGCTCATCCAGGCTCTTGAGCACGTAGACACGCGCCCGTGACAACAGCGCGTTGTTCAGTTCGAAGGACGGGTTTTCGGTGGTAGCCCCGATGAACAGCAAGGTGCCGTCTTCCACGAAAGGCAGGAAGGCATCCTGCTGAGACTTGTTGAAACGGTGCACTTCGTCGACGAACAGGATGGTACGACGCCCGTACTGGCCGGCCTGCTGCTTGGCCACTTCCACCGCCTGGCGGATTTCCTTCACGCCCGCCAGTACCGCCGACACCGTTTCGAAATGCGCATCGCAAAATTGCGCCAGCAGCCGCGCCAGGGTCGTCTTGCCAACCCCCGGCGGGCCCCAGAAGATCATGGAGTGCAGCGCACCCTGCTCCAGTGCTTCACGCAGCGGTTTACCGCGGGCAAGCAGGTGCTCCTGGCCGACATATTCGTCCAGGTTGGACGGGCGCAGACGGGCGGCCAGGGGCTGGGCGACAGGTTCGCTTCGAAACAGGTCCATGACAGGCTCTGGTTACTCCTTGATGACGTCTGCACCTTTGGGGATGTCGAACTTGAAGGTACTGTCCGCCACCGCCTGGTTGGCCTTGACGCCATTGAACAGGATGTTGGTACGCTGGCCAACGCTGTCGATCAGCTGCATGTCATTGATCAGCCCCTTGCGGAACGATACACGCAGCGAGTCGAACAGGGTGTCCTTGGTCTTGGGCTTGAGGGTAAAGTCCATCACATCGCCCTGCTGACGGGAGACGATATCGAAGCTCTGGCTGATCTTCGACACATCACCGGAAAGCAGCAGCGCCGGCGTCTGGTTAAGGCGCACGTCGAGTTTCTTGACGGTAGCCTGCTCGAGGTCCGGGTCCCACAGGGTGACGTTCTTGCCGTCCGATACCACCACCTGCTCCTGGGGCGCATTGGTGTGCCAGTAGAACAGGCCTGGGCGCTTGACCGTCATCTTGCCAGACGTTTCCTGCAGGCTGGTGCCGCCTGCATCCAGGGTCAGCTGGGAGAAATTGGCTTCGATGGTCTGCGACTTTTCCAGCAACTGGGTCAGGCGCTGGACATCCTGCTCGCCGGCGAACGCCGAGACCGGGCCCAGGGCAAGGGCCGAAACCAACAGCATGCGAATAGCGCGCATGGGAATCCTCATTGAGCGTTGAATGGGCCGAGCACCACCGTTGGCGCCCGGCAGGGTGATATCAATCGCGTGGGCCGCCTGGAGCAATCACTTCCCGCGAGCCGTTGCTGTTCATCGGAGTGACCACGCCGGCCATCTCCATGGCTTCGATCATGCGGGCCGCCCGGTTGTAGCCGATCTTGAGCTTGCGCTGCACGGCGGAAATGGACGCGCGGCGGCTCTCGAGCACGAACTGTACAGCTTCGTCGTACAGGGCATCGCTTTCGGAATCGTCGCCATCACCACCGCCACTGCCACCTTCGAAGCCGCTGCCGGCTTCTTCAACACCGTTGAGGATGTCGTCGTTGTAGTCAGGGGCACCGCGCTGCTTCCACGCCTCGACCACACGGTGCACTTCATCATCGGACACGAATGCGCCGTGGACACGGATCGGCAGGCTGGTGCCAGGCGGCATGTACAGCATGTCACCGTGGCCCAGCAGCTGCTCGGCACCGCCCTGGTCGATGATGGTACGCGAGTCGATCTTGCTCGACACCTGGAACGCCATGCGCGTCGGGATGTTGGCCTTGATCAGGCCGGTGATCACATCCACCGACGGTCGCTGGGTCGCCAGGATCAAGTGGATACCGGCAGCCCGCGCTTTCTGCGCGATGCGCGCGATCAGTTCCTCGACCTTCTTGCCGACGATCATCATCATGTCAGCGAATTCGTCCACCACCACCACGATGGTCGGCAGCGTCTTCAAGGCAGGCGGTTCATCCTCCATGCTTTCGCGGCGATACAGCGGGTCGTGGATGATTTCGCCGGCTTCCTGGGCATCCTTGACCTTGCGGTTGAAGCCCGCCAGGTTGCGCACGCCCATGGCGGCCATCAGTTTGTAGCGCCGCTCCATTTCCGCCACGCTCCAGCGCAGGGCATTGGCCGCGTCCTTCATGTCGGTGACCACGGGGCACAACAAGTGCGGAATGCCTTCGTAGATCGACAATTCGAGCATTTTCGGGTCGATCATGATCAGCCGTGCATCTTCGGGGCTGGATTTGAACAGGATCGACAGGATCATCGCGTTCACGCCCACCGACTTACCCGAGCCGGTCGTACCCGCCACCAGCAAGTGCGGCATCTTCGCAAGGTCGGTGATGACCGGCTTGCCGCCGATATCGTGGCCCAGGGCCAGGGTGACCGGCGACTTCTGGTCGTCGTACTGCGGGGTGGCAAGTACTTCGGAGAAACGCACCATCTGGCGATTTTCGTTGGGAATCTCGATACCCACAGTGGTCTTGCCCGGGATCACCTCGACCACCCGCACACTGGTCACGGCGAGCGACCGCGCCAGGTCCTTGGCAAGGTTGGCGATGCGGCTCACCTTCACCCCGGCGGCCGGTTGGATTTCGTACCGGGTAATCACAGGCCCTGGATGAATGGAGTCCACCGCTACCTCGACACCAAACTCCTTGAGCTTGATTTCCAGCAGTTGACCAACACCAGCCAAGGACTCGGGGGAATACTCGATCTTTTTCTGTTCAGCCGGGTCCAGGATGGAAATCGGCGGCAAGGTGCCTTCCACTGCGCTGTCGATGAATTGCGGCGCCGGGGTTTCTCTGGCGATGCGCTTGACTGGCTCGGGCGCCTTGGCAGCCGAGGGTGGCACGATGTTGGAGATCAGGGCCGGCGCGGCCGCTGGCGCGGGCGCCGAAGGCCGGGCCGGTGCCGGTTCGCGTGTGATCACAGGTTCGCGCTGCACCACCCCTTGCTCACGCGCAACCGGGTCACGCATCGTCACAGGCTCACCGCCCAGGGTCGGTTCGCGCGGCTCGGGCTGAGCAGGCGCAGGCTCGCGCTTGAACAAGCGTTCGCGCAGTGCAGGCTTGGCCGGCTCACGGGGTTCGGGCGCCACAGGCTTGGACTTGATGACGGGCTCGTCCTCGCGCAGCTGCGCTTCCAGGCGCTTGCGTTCGTTACGCGCCTCCCACCAGCGCGAGGCCGCGCCCTGCACCAGTTCCAGCAGATCCAGCGTGATCTTGCCGGTCATGTCCATCACCTTGAACCACGACAGGTCGGTGAACACCGTCAGCCCGAACAGGAACAGGGCGATGAACATCAGGGTGCTGCCCTGCACGTTCAGGAAGTTGCGAGCCAGGTCGCCCAGGCTTTCGCCCAGGGCGCCGCCGGCTGAGAACGGGATGCTTGCCGGAGGATGGAAGTGGATATGGGCCAGCGCGGCCCCGGACAACACCAGGAATATCAGGCCTATCAACCGCCAGGAGAACAACCAGCCGCTCCAGTCCCAGGGCTGATGGCGCTGGCGGAAAATCTGCCAGGTCTTGATCGCCAGCAGCAACGGGAAGATGTAGGCGAAGTAGCCCAGCACCATGAACAGGATATCGGCGAAATAGGCGCCGGCTCGCCCGGCGGCATTCTGCACCTGGTCGACGGTGGCGGTGTGGCTGAAGGCCGGGTCCGAGGTGTCGTAGGTCAGCAGCGCCATCCACAGGTACAGGCACAGGGCGCCGACAGCGATCAGCGCACCTTCCTTGAGGCGGTAGTGCAGCTGCTGCCGCCACAGGGGTACGGGCAAGGGAGCTGGGGTTGCGGTGGATTTCTTCAAAACGCGTCTATTCCTGCGCATGGTGCGCGTCCAATAGTGATCGGCCAGGGCCGAAGCCAACGGATCACTACTTTTAACATTACTGCCCGCCAGCCGCCATGGCGGCACGCCGTCTGGGGATCTGGCCGGGGGCGACTTTCCAATAGCTGCAATTTGAGCACGCATTGTCTTCTGTGACAAAGGCTTATGCTGTGTTTTTGCACAGGTGTGACAGCAAATGTCGCCGATGGTGCCGGCCGTAGCTGTAATGTGTCCGAAATTGCCCAGATCACTGCGAGACACTGCCTACACCGGCCCTGCCCATGGCCCGCAGTTCCGCACAAGCCACTCGATCACTGGCGCAGCGCTCAATCGCGACCTTGAAGTAATTGACCCCATTTGCCCATCGCGCCATGCTGGCCACCCCCCTCCCCTACCGCATGACCGACCATGTTGACCTGGCTGAAACGCGATTCCTTGACTTTCCCTGCGCTGGACCGCGCCTTGCAAGAGCCCAACGGCCTGCTCGCCGCAGGCGGCGACCTGACGCCCGAGCGGCTTGTCCAGGCTTACCGTCACGGCTGCTTTCCGTGGTACCAGGATGGCCAGCCGATCCTGTGGTGGTCGCCTGACCCGCGCACCGTGCTGGCGCCTGCTCGATTGCATGTGTCGCGTTCGTTGGCCAAATGGATGCGCCAAGGCCGCTACCAGGTCAGCTTCGACACCGACTTCGCCGCAGTCATCGCAGCCTGCGCGGCGCCGCGCGATTACACCAACGGCACCTGGATCACCGACCCCATGCGCATGGCCTACTGTGAACTGCACGCACGCGGTATTGCCCATTCGGTCGAAGTTCGCCAGGACGGTGAGCTAGTGGGCGGCCTGTATGGCCTGGCCATGGGGCAGCTGTTTTTCGGGGAATCCATGTTCAGCCGCGCGGACAATGCCTCGAAGGTTGGCTTCGTGACGCTGGTCCGGCACCTGGAAGCAGCCGGCTTCGTGCTGATCGACTGCCAGATGCAGACCGATCACCTGCAGAGCCTGGGCGCCCATGCCATCAGTCGGCGTGAATTCGCAGGCTATCTGGCACGCTACCTCGATCAGCCCAACACCGCCACCTGGGTTTGCTAGGCGCGTTTTCCACACCTGGCTTACACTTAGGCAAAGTCTCACCGAAGGGGTTGACCATGACAGAGCTGGCGCGGTTGAAGTTCTATGCCACTCAACCCCACACCTGCAGCTATCTGCCCGACGAGCAGGCCACCACGTTGTTCCTGGATCCCAGCCAGCCAATGGACGTTAACGTGTATGCCGACCTTTCGGAGATGGGGTTTCGCCGCAGTGGCGATCACCTTTATCGCCCTCATTGCCAGAACTGCAACGCGTGCGTGCCTGCGCGCATACCGCCGGCACGGTTTGTGCCCAGCCGTCAGCAGCGTCGAATTCTCAAGCGCAACGCCGATGTAACGGTGACCGCTGCACGTCCCGCCTTCAAGGAAGAGTATTTCGATCTGTACCGGCGCTACATCGAGGCGCGTCACGCTGACGGGGACATGTATCCACCCAGCCGCGATCAGTTTTCCACGTTTCTGGTTCGCCAATTACCGTTTTGCTGGTTCTACGAATTTCGCGCCAGCGGCCGGCTGCTGGCAGTCGCCGTCTGCGACCTGCTGCCCAATGGCCTGTCTGCCGTGTACACCTTCTACGAGCCTGATGAAGAGCGCCGCAGTCTGGGCCGGTTTGCCATCCTCTGGCAGATTGGCGAGGCGTTGCGACTCGATCTGGACGGCGTTTATCTCGGCTACTGGATCAAGAACTGCAAGAAAATGAACTACAAGACGCAGTATCGGCCTATCGAGTTGTTGATAAACCAGCGTTGGGTTGCCCTCAACTGAAAGCATTGGCTTGACACACAGTTTTCGGGCATAATCCACGCCACTTTTTTGCCCGGTGCGGTTATGCGTCGGGCCAACACTGGATCCGAGGGCTCTACTGCATGTCGAAAGAAGACAGCTTCGAAATGGAAGGCACTGTCGTCGACACCCTGCCCAACACCATGTTCCGCGTGGAGTTGGAAAACGGGCACGTCGTAACCGCGCACATCTCCGGAAAGATGCGCAAGAACTACATCCGTATTCTCACTGGCGACAAGGTTCGCGTCGAACTGACGCCGTATGACCTGAGCAAGGGCCGCATCACGTACCGTGCGCGCTAAGCTCCAGCCATGAAAAAGCCCGGCATGTGCCGGGCTTTTTTGTGCCTGTGTGGATAAGGAAGGGGCCGCATGCGGCCCCTGAGGCTTAGGCCACCTCGGCAGTGGTCTCGTAGTCGAAGACCAGTTCGCCATCGCGCAGGTCCACGTGCACCACACCACCGTGCTCGGCCAATTCGCCGAACAAAATCTCCTCGGCCAAGGGCCGCTTGATCTTGTCCTGAATCAGTCGACCCATCGGCCGCGCCCCCATCTGCACGTCGTAGCCCGACGCCGCCAGCCAGCCACGCGCCGCGTCGCTGACCTCCAGAAGCACGCGCTTGTCCTCAAGTTGCGCCTGCAGCTCGATGAGGAACTTGTCAACGATACTCTTGATGGTCTCGGTGCTCAGGCGGCCGAACTGGATGATGGTATCCAGGCGGTTGCGGAACTCCGGTGTGAAGCTCTTGCGGATGACTTCCATGGCATCGGACGCATGGTCCTGGTGGGTAAAGCCGATGGACGCCCGCGCAGCGGTTTCAGCACCCGCGTTGGTGGTCATGATCAGGATCACGTTGCGGAAGTCCGCCTTGCGCCCGTTGTTGTCGGTCAGGGTACCGTGGTCCATGACCTGCAGCAGCAGGTTGAAGACTTCCGGGTGGGCCTTCTCGATCTCATCGAGCAGCAACACGCAGTGCGGCTGCTTGGTGATGGCCTCGGTCAACAGACCGCCCTGGTCGAACCCGACGTAGCCAGGTGGCGCACCGATCAGGCGCGACACGGTGTGACGCTCCATGTACTCGGACATGTCGAATCGCACCAACTCGACCCCCAGCGCCTTGGCCAACTGACGCGCTGCCTCGGTCTTGCCCACGCCGGTAGGGCCGGCAAACAGGAACGAACCCACAGGCTTGTCAGGCGACTTGAGCCCTGCACGCGACAGCTTGATGGCGGTCGCAAGCGAATCGATGGCTGCGTCCTGACCGAACACGGTCAACTTCAGATCCCGCTCCAGGTTACGCAGCAACTCCTTGTCGGAACTGGTGACATGCTTGGGTGGAATACGGGCGATCTTGGCGACGATGTCCTCGACCTGAGGGACGTCGATCCGCTTCACGCGATTGGCCTCAGGCTGCAGGCGCTGGTAGGCGCCAGCTTCGTCGATGACGTCGATGGCCTTGTCGGGCATGTGCCGGTCATTGATGTAGCGCGAGGCCAGCTCCGCCGCTGCACGCAGCGCTTCGTCGCTGTACTCGATGTTGTGGTGGCTTTCGAAACGCCCTTTCAGGCCGCGCAGGATACCAACGGTGTCCTCCACGGAAGGCTCGCTCACATCGACCTTCTGGAAGCGCCGCGCCAGCGCCCGGTCCTTCTCGAAGATCCCGCGGAATTCCTGGAACGTCGTGGAACCAATGCAGCGAATTTCGCCCGACGACAACAACGGCTTGAGCAGGTTGGAGGCATCCATGACGCCGCCAGACGCTGCGCCGGCACCAATGATGGTATGGATTTCGTCGATGAACAGGATGGCCTGTGGCCGCTTGCGCAGTTCACCGAGCAGCGCCTTGAAGCGCTTCTCGAAGTCGCCGCGGTATTTGGTACCGGCCAGCAAAGCACCCAGGTCAAGGGAGTAGACCACGCTCTGGGCCAGCAGATCAGGCACCTGACCATCGACGATGCGCTTGGCCAGGCCCTCGGCAATGGCAGTTTTGCCCACGCCGGCCTCACCTACCAGCAGGGGATTGTTCTTGCGGCGACGGGCCAGGATCTGGGCCACGCGCTCGACTTCCTGTTCGCGCCCAACCAACGGGTCGATACGCCCGGCGCGGGCCAACTCGTTGAGGTTGCTGGCGTAGGCGTCCAGTGGATTGCTCGAAGAGGTGGTTTCACCGCCCTCATCGTCCGGCATTTCCTGGTCGCTGTCCGAATGCGGCCCATGGCCGGGCACCTTGGAGATGCCGTGGGCAATGTAGTTGACCACATCGATGCGGGCCACGCTCTGCTGCTTGAGCAGGAACACGGCCTGGCTTTCCTGTTCGCTGAAGATCGCTACCAGCACATTGGCACCGGTGACCTCGCGCTTGCCGGAGCTTTGCACATGGAACACCGCACGCTGCAGCACGCGCTGGAAACCCAGGGTAGGCTGCGTCTCGCGGTCTTCGTCGCTGACGGGAATCAAAGGGGTCGTAGAATCGATGAACTCTTGCAGGTCATGCTTGAGCTTGTCGAGATTGGCGCCACAGGCGCGCAGAACGGTCGCGGCAGCCTCATTGTCAAGGAGCGCCAGCAGCAGATGCTCGACCGTCATGAACTCATGACGCTTCGAACGGGCCTCCTTGAAGGCAAGATTGAGGGTGACTTCGAGCTCGCGGTTTAACATAGCTTCACCTCATACCCAAGTGGTCGGCGATTAACCGTCCTTCTCGATTTCACAGAGTAGCGGATGCTGGCTTTCCCTGGCGTATTGGTTGACCTGCATGGCCTTCGTTTCGGCGATGTCGCGGGTAAACAATCCGCATACTGCCCGCCCCTCGGTATGGACGGTCAGCATGATCTTGGTCGCCAGCTCGCGGTTCAGATTGAAAAACGTTTCGAGCACTTCGACGACGAAATCCATCGGCGTGTAGTCATCGTTGAACAAAACCACCTTGTACATAGGTGGCGCCTGCAGGATCGGCTTGGCTTCCTGAACCGCCAGACCAGCGCCATCGTCCTCGTTGGATTGAGGGCGATCCTGATTGAATGTTAGTCGAATCTGGCTGTGTGCATGCATGGAAAGAATTTCATCACATCGACAGGATAAGGTTATGGGTTGACCCTGCAGCAAGCGGTACGGCCTGGCCGCTGCATGACCTTGACTATCGGCAAAACGGTGTTACAACCAATAGGAACACACCGTGGTCAAGAAAGATCCGCGCAGTCAACCCGATTTTTTCCGAAGGTTCGTATGCGGATGACGTGGATGATACTCCAGTGATGGAGTCCTTGCAGAGGGACATAGGGATGGCAAGCGGTAAAGTCAAGTGGTTCAACAACGCCAAAGGGTATGGATTCGTGGTCGAGGACGGCAAGAGCGAAGACCTCTTTGCCCATTTTTCCGCAATCCAGATGGATGGCTACAAGACACTCAAGGCCGGGCAGTCCGTTCAGTTCGATGTCATCCAGGGCCCGAAGGGACTGCATGCTGTCAACATCCGTACCGAGGAAGCCGTGCAGGCGCTGTCACGTGACGCGACGCCGGTAGCCAGCACTGTGGGTGCGTGACGCCCGTATTTCCATCCTCGGAGGATCGTACGCACGATGATCACCAGCGTGCGGCGTATCTGTACGCATGAAGTTACAACTTCTTCATCCAGACTATCCTTAGCGCCTGCACGGGCTGTGATGCAGCTCCGTGCGACAACCGGTCACATTGTCGCTACGTCTTTGGTCTTATAAATGGGCCGATATCACTCAGTCTTGATGATTAGGCTGATTGGTTTGATATACTGCCCCGCGACCGCAGGGTCACCGGGGCGATCCCTAGGAAAATGCGGACCGTCCCAGGCCATCTCAGGCCACTAAGCCCGGGTTGTTACCGCAGCTCGGCACTTGACGCTCGACTGATGCATCCACCATCACAGCTCGCAGCCTCTCGACTTTCCGCCCATGGCGCTGCCAGGGCGGTGCGCCTACCCGGTGCACCACGAGACTCGAGCACGCTCAGCACACAGAGAGTTAGCCCGCATGCCCACCCGTTCCAAGATCATCTATACCTTCACCGACGAAGCTCCCGCCCTCGCCACCTACTCGCTGCTGCCGATCATCGAAGCCTTCACCGCTTGCGCTGACATTGCCGTCGAAACCCGCGACATCTCCCTGGCAGGCCGTATTCTTGCAGCCTTCCCGGAGCAACTCGGCGCAGAGAAACAGGTAGGCGATCACCTGGCGGAACTGGGCCAGCTGGCCACCACCCCTGAAGCCAACATCATCAAGCTGCCTAACATCAGCGCCTCGGTCCCGCAGCTCAAGGCTGCGATCAAGGAGCTGCAAGGCAAGGGCTTCAACATCCCGGACTACGCCGACGAACCGGCTACCGCCGAGGAAAAGGAATCACGCACCCGCTACGACCGCATCAAGGGTTCGGCCGTGAACCCGGTCCTGCGCGAAGGCAACTCCGACCGCCGCGCACCGCTGTCGGTGAAGAACTACGCACGCAAGCACCCTCACAAGATGGGCGCCTGGGCGGCCGACTCCAAGTCGCACGTGGCTCACATGAGCCAAGGCGACTTCTACGGCAGCGAGAAGGCTGCACTGATCGAGGCTGACGACAGCCTGCGCATCGAGCTGGTCGGCGCCGACGGCACCACCACCGTTCTGAAAGAAAAAACTGCCGTCAAGGCAGCTGAGATCATCGACTGCGCCACCATGAGCCGCAAGGCCCTCAAGGCCTTCGTCGCCGAGCAGATCGCCGACGCCAAGGCATCGGGCGTGCTGCTGTCGGTGCACCTGAAAGCGACCATGATGAAGGTTTCCGACCCGATCATGTTCGGCGTCATCGTCGAAGAATTCTATAACGATGTACTGGCCAAGCACGCTGCCGCCCTGGCCGACGTAGGCTTCAATGCCAACAACGGCATCGGCGACCTGTACGCCCGCATCAAGGACTTGCCAGCCGAGAAGCAGGCCGAAATCGAAGCGGACATCCAGGCCCTGTACGCCGAGCGCCCTGCCCTGGCGATGGTCAACTCCGATAAAGGCATCACCAACCTGCACGTGCCAAGCGACGTGATCGTCGACGCCTCGATGCCGGCCATGATCCGTGATTCGGGCAAGATGTGGAACAGCGCAGGCGAGCTGCAGGACGCCAAGGCGATCATCCCTGACCGCTGCTACGCTGGCATCTACCAGGCCACCATCGAAGACTGCAAGGCCAATGGCGCCTTCGACCCGACCACCATGGGCAGCGTGCCGAACGTTGGCCTGATGGCGCAGAAAGCCGAGGAATACGGCTCCCACGACAAGACCTTCCAGATCAAGACCGATGGCGTGGTGCGCGTTGTCGACACCAAGGGCAACCTGGTGCTGGAACAGCAGGTCGAAGCGGGCGACATCTTCCGCATGTGCCAGGTCAAGGATGCGCCGATCCAGGATTGGGTCAAGCTGGCTGTCAACCGCGCCCGCCTGAGCGATACCCCGGCCGTGTTCTGGCTGGACCCGGCTCGCGCCCACGACAGCGCCATGATCGAGAAGGTGCAGACCTACCTCAAGGACCACGACACGTCCGGCCTTGATATCCGCATCATGTCCCCGGTCGAGGCCATCAAGTTCTCCCTGGCTCGCATCCGCGAAGGCAAGGACACCATCTCGGTGACCGGCAACGTGCTGCGCGACTACCTCACCGACCTGTTCCCGATCATGGAACTGGGCACAAGCGCCAAGATGCTGTCGATCGTACCGCTGATGAATGGTGGCGGTCTGTTCGAAACCGGCGCTGGCGGCTCGGCACCCAAGCACGTGCAGCAGTTGGTGGAAGAGAACTTCCTGCGCTGGGACTCGCTGGGTGAATTCCTGGCCCTGGCCGCATCCCTGGAGCACCTGGGCAACACCTACGACAACCCACGCGCCAAGGTGCTGGCCCAGACCCTGGATCAGGCGACCGGCAAGTTCCTGGACACCAACAAGTCGCCTTCGCGCAAGGTCGGCGGCATCGACAACCGCGGCAGCCATTTCTACCTGACCCTGTACTGGGCACAAGCACTGGCAGCCCAGGACGACGATGCGGCCCTGAAAGCTCGCTTCGCTCCGCTGGCCAAGGCCTTGAGCGACAACGAAGAAAAAATCGTTGCCGAACTCAACGCTGTCCAGGGCAAGCCAGTGGACATCGGTGGCTACTACGCCCCTGACGCCGACCTGACTGCCAAGGTCATGCGCCCAAGCCAGACCCTGAACAGCGCCATCGCTGCCCTGTAAGGCTCGCTTGACGTAACCCACGAACCCCGGCCACGCACCGGGGTTTGTGCTTTCTGGGCCGCAGAACGGCCAACTCGCTCACCCTGGAGCATTGCATGACCTGGCACCCCCATATCACCGTCGCCACCGTTGTCGAAGACAACGGCAGGTTTCTGTTTGTCGAAGAGTTCAAGGCCGGGAAACATGTTTTCAACCAGCCTGCCGGTCACCTGGAACCCAATGAAACCCTGGCCCAGGCGGCGCTGCGTGAAACCTTGGAAGAAACGGCCTGGGAAGTCGAGCTGACCGGACTGGTTGGCATCTACCTGTATACGGCCCCGAGCAACGGCGTGACCTACCAGCGCATCTGCTTTGCCGCCCGCCCGGTCCGTCATCGGGTCGACAGCCCCCTGGACAGCGATATCGAGCGCGCCTTGTGGCTGACGCGTGACGAGCTGCTCGCCGACCCCGCGCGCTGGCGCAGTGAACTGGTGCCACGCTGCCTTGACGACTACCTGCAAGGCCCGCTGCACAGCCTCGACCTGCTGCGCGACTGACGCGCCGCTGCGGGTTTGGTAGTATCGGCGTTTTTCCTCTTGATCTACATCGGTAACCATGACCAGCCCAGCACTCAAAGACCCCGCCAAGACCCGCGTCATCGTCGGCATGTCCGGCGGCGTGGACTCTTCCGTCTCCGCCCTTCTGCTCATGGAGCAGGGCTACCAGGTGGAAGGGCTGTTCATGAAGAACTGGGAAGAGGACGACGGCACCGAATACTGCACGGCCCGTGAAGACTTGGCAGATGCCCAGGCTGTTTGCGACCGCATCGGCATCACCCTGCACACCGCCAATTTCGCGGCCGAGTACTGGGACAACGTGTTCGAGCACTTCCTTGAGGAATACAAGGCCGGCCGCACCCCGAACCCCGACATCCTCTGCAACCGCGAGATCAAGTTCAAGGCCTTCCTGGACTACGCCCTGTCCCTGGGCGCCGACCTGATCGCCACCGGTCACTATGTGCGCCGCCGCGACACGGGCGAGCTGACCCAATTACTCAAAGGCCTGGACCCGAACAAGGACCAGAGCTATTTCCTGCATGCCGTGGGCGGCAAGGAAATCGCCCGCACCTTGTTCCCGGTGGGTGAGTTGAAAAAACCCGAGGTGCGCGCCATTGCCGAGAAACACGGCCTGGCCACAGCCAAGAAGAAAGACTCCACCGGCATCTGCTTCATCGGTGAGCGGCGTTTCAGCGACTTCCTCAAGCAGTACCTGCCGGCCCAACCCGGCGACATCGAAACCACCGACGGTGACGTGATCGGTCGCCATCATGGCCTCATGTACCACACCATTGGCCAGCGCCAGGGCCTGGGTATCGGCGGTCTGAAGGATGCCGGGGACGAGCCTTGGTATGTACTGCACAAGGACCTGACCCGCAATGTGCTCGTGGTCGGCCAAGGCAATGAACACCCTTGGTTGTTCTCCCGCGCCCTGCTGGCTTCCGAAATCTTCTGGGTGAACCCGGTCGACCTCGACAGCCCACGCCAGCTCACTGCCAAGGTTCGCTACCGACAACACGACCAGCAGTGCACCCTTCACCGCACGGCCACTGGTTATCGGGCCGTGTTCGATGAGCCGCAGCGCGCCGTCACGCCTGGCCAGTCGGTGGTGTTCTATGACGGCGAGGTCTGCCTGGGCGGCGGTGTGATCGAAGCAGCCGAGCCCTGGAGCCCACGCTCGTGAACCGCGTGCAGGAACAGTTGATCGCGCTGGGTGGCGTGTTCCAGGCGGCCGTGCTGGTGGACCGCATCGCCCGTACCGGGCAGGCCAGCGAAGCCGATATCGGCTGCATGCTGGGCAGCCTGCTGGTGCGCGACCCCAAGGATACGCTGGAGGTATTCGGTGGCGACGACCTGAACTTGCGCGACGGTTACCGCGCACTGGTCGGGGCGCTGGAGCGCGACCCCAGCAGCCTGCAGCGCGAGCCTTTGCGTTATGCCTTGTCAATGCTGGGCCTGGAGCGGCAGTTGAACAAGCGCGGCGACCTGCTCGAGACCATCGGCAACCGCCTGCCGCAGATCCAGTCCCAGGCCGATCACTTCGGCCTGGTGCACGAGAACGTCATTGCGTCGAGCGGCGCGCTGTACCAGGACACCTTGAGCACCTTGCGTCAGCGCATCCAGGTGCACGGCGACATGCGCTTCCTGCAACAGCCCAACAACGCCTCCAAGATCCGTGCGTTGCTCCTGGCCGGTATCCGCGCTGCACGGCTATGGCGTCAGCTGGGCGGGCACCGCTGGCAATTGGTGTTCAGCCGGCGCAAATTGCTCAAAGAGCTTTACGACATGATGCGCACAGCGCCCTGAGACCCGCCCACCTACCCAGGCGCGCAGACCCGAACCTTTTTGGCTGACCACATCCCTGGTAGGAGGGGCCTTGTGCCCCAATGGGCTGCACGGCAGCCCCGACGCGCGCTCACAGAGATCAGTCATGGCGTTTTCCCCGCTACCGAATCGGTGCAGCGCCCGCTCAGCAAACCGAGCAGATTCAAGCAACCTTTGGTCAGCCCCCCGACTCCAGCGCATTTTTCATGTATGATATGCGCCCTCCAAAAGCCTGACTGTCCGAGAACACCCCATGCAGCTTTCTTCGCTCACTGCGGTTTCCCCTGTAGACGGCCGTTACGCCGGCAAAACCCAGGCCTTGCGCCCCATCTTCAGCGAATTCGGCCTGATCCGTTTCCGCGCCCTGGTCGAAGTGCGCTGGTTGCAGCGCCTGGCCGCCCACCCGCAGATCAGCGAAGTGCCGGCGTTCTCCGCCGAAGCCACCGCGCTGCTGGACAATCTAGCCACCGATTTCAAGCTCGAGCACGCCGAGCGAGTCAAGGAAATCGAGCGCACCACCAACCATGACGTCAAGGCGATCGAATACCTCCTCAAGGAGCAGGCCGCTCAACTGCCTGAGCTGGCCAAGGTCAGCGAATTCATCCACTTCGCCTGCACCAGCGAGGACATCAACAACCTGTCCCACGCCCTGATGCTGCGCGCCGGCCGTGACGAGGTGCTGTTGCCGCTGATGCGCCAGATCGCCGACGCCATTCGCGCCCTGGCCCATGCCCACGCCGACGTGCCGATGCTCTCGCGCACCCATGGCCAGCCTGCCTCCCCGACTACCCTCGGCAAGGAGCTGGCCAACGTCGTGTACCGCCTGGAACGCCAGATCGCCCAGGTCGCTGCCGTGCCGCTGATGGGCAAGATCAACGGCGCCGTGGGCAACTACAACGCCCATCTGTCGGCCTACTCGCAGATCGACTGGGAGCAGAACGCCCGCGCCTTCATCGAAGACGAGCTGGGCTTGCAGTTCAACCCCTACACCACCCAGATCGAGCCGCACGACTACATCGCCGAGCTGTTCGACGCCATCGCGCGCTTCAACACCATCCTCATCGATTTCGATCGGGACGTGTGGGGCTACATTTCGCTGGGCTACTTCAAGCAGAAGACCGTTGCCGGCGAAATCGGCTCTTCGACCATGCCGCACAAGGTCAACCCCATCGACTTCGAAAACTCCGAAGGTAACCTGGGCATCGCCAACGCCCTGTTCCAGCACCTGGCCAGCAAGCTGCCGGTTTCGCGCTGGCAGCGTGACCTGACCGACTCCACCGTGCTGCGCAACCTGGGCGTGGGCTTTGCCCATAGCGTCATCGCGTATGAAGCCAGCCTCAAAGGCATCGGCAAGCTCGAAGTGAACCATGCCCGCATCGCGGCCGACCTGGATGCCTGCTGGGAAGTGCTGGCCGAGCCGATCCAAACCGTCATGCGTCGCTTCAACATCGAGAACCCCTACGAGAAGCTCAAAGAGCTGACCCGCGGTAAAGGCATCACGCCAGACGCCCTGCTCAGCTTCATCGATGGGCTGGACATGCCCGCCGAAGCCAAGGCCGAACTCAAGCAACTCACCCCCGCTACCTACATCGGTAACGCGGCAGCGCAGGCAAAACGCGTCTAACGCGCGCTCTGCGCCCAACGCCCGGCCTGGCCGGGCGTTTTTATTCCCGTCTGAAAATTACGTTTTTTCAATAGGTTGAAGATGAATCCTGATACTCCACTGCAGCTGCTGGGCGGCATTACGGCCCGTGAATTCATGCGCGACTACTGGCAGAAAAAGCCGCTGCTGGTGCGCCAGGCCTTCCCCGATTTCATCAGCCCGATCGATCCGGACGAGCTGGCTGGCCTGGCGCTGGAGGATGAAGTCGAGTCCCGTATCGTGCTCGAGCACGGCGCGCACCCGTGGGAGATGCGCCGCGGCCCGTTCAACGAGGACACGTTTGCCGAGCTGCCAGAACAGGACTGGACGCTGCTGGTACAAGCCGTAGACCAGTTCGTACCGGAAGTTGCAGAGCTGCTGGAGAACTTCCGCTTCCTGCCCAGCTGGCGCATCGACGACGTCATGATCAGCTTCGCAGCCCCCGGCGGCAGCGTTGGTCCGCACTTCGACAACTACGACGTGTTCCTGCTGCAAGGCCATGGGCAGCGCAACTGGAAGATCGGGCAGATGTGCGACAGTGACAGCGCCCTGCTCGAACACAGCGACCTGCGCATCCTGGCCGATTTCGAGCAAAGCGGCGAGTGGACCCTGGAGCCTGGCGACATGCTGTACCTGCCGCCGCGCCTGGCTCACTACGGGGTTGCCGTGGACGAATGCCTGACCTACTCGGTCGGTTTCCGCGCACCGAGCGCCGCCGAGGTGCTCACCCACTTCACCGACTTCCTCGGCCAGTTTCTGCCGGACGAAGAGCGCTACAGCGACGCCGATGCACAGCCGGTCAGCGACCCTCACCAGATCCAGCATGATGCCCTGGACCGCCTCAAGGCCCTGCTGGACAAGCACATGGGGGACAAGGATTTGCTGTTGACCTGGTTTGGCCAGTTCATGACCGAGCCGCGTTATCCGGAGCAGATCGTTGGCGAAGAATTGTCCGAGCAGGAACTGCTCAACGCCTTGCAGCAGGGCGCCATCCTGATTCGCAACCCGAGCGCCCGCATGGCCTGGTCCGAGTTCGAGAGCGATTTGTTGCTGTTCGCCAGCGGACGTAGCTGCCCGCTGCCTGGAAAGCTGCGCGACCTGCTCAAGCTGGTATGTGCTGCCGACGCCTTGCATATCGAGAATCTCGGCCAGTGGTTGCAGGATGAAGATGCAGTGATGCTGATCCAGCAGTTGGTCAAGCAAGGCAGCCTGGGTTTCGCCGATGAATAAGATTCGGGTGCGCCTGGCCGATTGGGTCAAGGACAACGCCGACATTCGCCGCATCCGTGAGGCGGTGTTCGTCGCCGAGCAGCACATACCGGTCGAACTGGAGTTCGACTCCGAAGACCAGGATGCCTTGCATTTCCTGGCTCTGGAGGGCGACTACCCGATCGGCACCGCGCGCTTGCTCGCCGATGGCACCATCGGCCGAATCTCGGTGCTCAAGGATTGGCGCGGCTTGAAAGTGGGCGACGCGCTGGTCAATGCCGTCATCACCGAAGCGCAAGGCCGTGACCTCAAGCCGCAACGGCTGAGCGCGCAGGTGCACGCCACACCGTTCTATGAGCGGCTGGGCTTCAAAGTGGTCAGCGAGGAGTTTCTCGAAGCCGGCATCCCTCACGTAGACATGGTGCGCGAGTCGCACTTGCCTTCGTGAAACGTGCCAGGCCTGCGTGCCTCTGAACCACGGCGTGCTGGGGTGATTGCCGCTCTTGTCCATACGGGAGCGGCTCGAGCCCACGTGCCCAGGTGTCCCGGTCAGAAGCTGCTTGCCGGCCGCAGGCTGACCGGTAGCCGTATTCAATCACGCTGATATCGCGCCAATCCTGTGCCGGCTCTTATCGGCCGGCACATCCGGATACGCCTTGCACTGTACATCCATCCACATAAAACTTGCCTACTTCGTTGCGCACCCGCATCCTAGCGCTCATATCCATCGATGAAGCGTCAGTGGCCATGCGGCTGTTTCTGTGTGAAAAACCCTCCCAGGCAAAAGACATCGCCAAAGTGCTCGGCGCCAATCGCAAAGGCGATGGCTGTTGGCAAGGCACCGACGTGTGCGTGACCTGGTGCATTGGCCATCTGCTGGAAACGGCCCCACCCGACAGCTATGACGAGCGCTACAAGCGCTGGACCCTGGCCGACCTGCCGATCATCCCGCAACAGTGGAAGATGCTGGTCAAGCCCAAGACCGCCAGCCAGTACAAGGCGGTTAAGCGTTTGTTGGGCGAAGCCCGCGAGTTGGTCATCGCAACCGATGCCGACCGCGAAGGCGAAATGATTGCCCGCGAGTTGGTCGAACACTGTCGCTACCGTGGCCCGGTACAACGCCTCTGGTTGTCCGCGCTCGATGATGCGTCGATTCGCAAGGCGCTGGCCCGCCTGCTGCCGGGGCAGGAAACCTTCAACCTTTACCACTCGGCGCTGGGCCGTTCACGTGCCGACTGGCTGATCGGGATGAACATGAGCCGGCTGTTCACGCTGCTGGGGCGTCAGTCCGGCTACCAGGGCGTACTCCCGGTGGGTCGTGTGCAAACGCCGACCCTGCGCCTGGTAGTGGACCGAGACCGCAGCATCGCACAGTTCGTACCCGTGCCCTTCTGGGCCATCGATGTCCGTCTAAGCCACGCCAACCAGGCGTTCATGGCCCAGTGGCGGGCGCCGAAGGATGCCTGCGACGACCAGGGTCGCTGCCTGAACCAGGCATTGGCGCAGCAAGCAGCTGCCGCCATCGAGCAGGCCGGTGTTGCCCAGGCCGTTAAAATTACAACGGAACGTGTACGCGAAGCCGCACCCCTGCCCTTTGACCTCGGTACCCTGCAAGAGCTGTGCTCGAAAAAGTTCGGCCTGGGCGCTCAGGAAACCCTGGATATCGCCCAGGCGCTCTACGAGACCCACAAGCTGATCACCTACCCGCGCAGCGACTGCGGTTACCTGCCGCTGAGCCAGCATGGGGAAGCGCCGGTCATTCTGGCGGCGCTGCAGCGGGCCGATGCCAGCCTGGCCCCCTTGCAACCTCATCTTGAGCCCCAGCGCCGTTCACGTGCCTGGAACGATACCAAGGTCAGTGCCCACCACGGCATCATACCGACGGTCGCCGCCAGCGACCCAGGGCGCCTGCCAGCCAAGCACAAGTCGGTGTACACCCTGATCCGTGCGCGTTACCTGGCACAGTTTCTACCCCACCATGAATACGACCGCACCCAGGCAGACTTCGACTGCGCAGGCCACGCCTTGCGCGCCGTGGGTAAGCAGATCGTCGAGCCAGGCTGGCGTCGCGCCCTGCCAGAAGCCTTGACGCCAGCCAAGGGCCGCGAAGCCGCCCCGCCCCAGGTACTCCCAACGTTGCGCGAGGGCCAAGCCTGCGCGGTCCAGGATGTCCAGCTCAAAGACCTGTGGACCCAACCACCCAAGCCCTTCACCGAAGGCGACCTGATCAAGGCCATGAAGAACGTGGCCAAGCTGGTGGACGACCCTCGGCTTAAGCAGAAGCTCAAGGAAACCACTGGGATCGGTACCGAGGCCACCCGTGCCAGCATCATCCAGGGCCTGCTGGACCGAGGTTACCTGGTCAAAAGTGGCAAGGCGCTGGCAGCAACGCCTGCCGCTTTCAGCCTGATCGACGCCGTACCCCGCGCCATCGCCGACCCCGGCACCACTGCCATCTGGGAGCAGGCACTGGACATGGTGCAAAGCGGCGACATGAGCCTGGAAGAATTCGTGGCCCGGCAATCGGCCTGGATGGGCAAGCTGGTAGAACGTTGCCGCGGTCTGCGCATGACCATTACTGGGCCGGCGGCGGGCGCTGCCCCGCCCTGGAAGAAAAAGCGCAGAAGCAGCGGTAAGGCCCGATCAACGTCAGGTAAGGCAGCAGGCCCCAAAAGTGGCGCAAGTAAAGCCAGGCAACCGAGGAAGAAGCCCACATGAACCTGTCGGTGCAGGCCATAGCGGGCGGATTGGGCGGCATCTGCTAGATTTCCCTGGACCTGTTCCACTGTGGAGTTGCCCATGAGCCTGGACTCGGAACGCACGCCTGCGCAAACGAGCTTCCCGAATGTACTCGCTGAAGTTCGCACCTTTCGTGCCCGGTATCCCGACGTGCGCCATGTCGACCTGATCAGCCTCGACATCCCAGGCCATTTCTATGGCAAGCGCTACCCGATCGACATGCTTGAGAAGGTCGCCGCCGGTAGCCCGCTCAAACTGCCCCAGAACGCGGTGCTACTCGGCACCCAGGGTGGCCTGTTCCAGATCGGCGACTACTGCTTCAACGACGGCGACCCTGACGCCCTGCGCCGGCTGGTGCCCGGCACATTGAAGCCCGTCACATGGGAAGCGCAGCCCTTGGGGCAGATGCTGATCAGCAGCGATGCAACGCCAGCGCCCATCGCGTTCGAGCCTCGTGAGGTGCTGGCGCGTGTTCTGCAACGCCTGGCACGCCGCGGGATTCATCCGGTCGTGGCGTTCGAGCTGGAGTTCTATCTGTTCGACCGCGCGCTCAAAGCGGGCCTGCCGCAGTTTCCTCGCGACCCGCTGAGCGCCGATGAGGACGACCAGCCCAACTTGCACATCGAGCGCTTGAGCCGCTTCGCAGACGTACTGCATGACATGGTTGCCACAGCCAACGTGCAGGGCGTGGATGCCAACGTCATCACCGCCGAGCTGGGGCCAGGCCAGTTCGAGATCAATTTCGGACACTGCACCGACGGGCTGCAAGCCGCGGACTGGGCGGCGTTGTTCAGCCGTAGTACGCGCGGTGTAGCACGCAAGCACGGCCACCGCGCCTCGTTCATGAGCAAACCCTACCTGCATGCGCCCGGCAGTGGCATGCATGTGCATGTCAGCCTGTATGACGAGGGAGGCACCAACCTGCTGGCCGCCGATGGTCAGCGTCCGCTGCGCCATGCAGTAGCCGGATGCCTGTCTCTGCTGCCCTATTGCATGCCAATCTTCGCCGCCAACCACAATGCATTTCGCCGTTACGGCGCCATGGTCAACGCCGCCAGCCGGGCCAGCTGGGGGTACGAAGACCGCGATGCCTGTATTCGCATCCCCGAATCCGATGCCCGCAACTTGCGCATCGAACATCGTCTGGCCGGCGCCGATGCCAACCCCTACCTGGTGCTGGCCGCCATCCTGTGCGGCCTGGAGCAGGGCCTTGACGCCGCGCAGGAACCCATCGCACCGTTGAACGACGACCGCACCAGCGGCATCGACTTTCCCAAGGACATGCTCAGCGCAGTGACGGCCATGCAGCACGCGCCTGCGGTGATCGAAGGCTTGGGGGCCGAATTCGTTAAGGTGTACTGCGAAAACAAGCGCCAGGACCACCTGGCGTTCATGCATGAGATCAGTGCTCGCGAGTACCGCTGGTTCCTGTGATCACGACCGTATCGTGCTGGCGCGGGTACCTCGATCAACACCCGCGTTGGCACTTGCACGGTAGGGGTATTAACATGTCCCGCTTATCGAGCGGCGTTTTGTCGCATACCGTCACATTGCCTGCCAGATTCCCATGCCATTCGAACTTACCGTAGAACCCTTGACCCTGCTCATCCTGGCAGTGGTCGCTTTCGTCGCCGGTTTCATCGATGCCATCGCGGGCGGCGGCGGCCTGCTGACCACGCCCGCCCTGCTGACAGCCGGCATGCCGCCTCACCTGGTACTGGGCACCAACAAGCTCAGCTCCACGTTCGGCTCGGCCACGGCCGGCCTGACGTACTACAGGCGCAAGCTCTTTCACCCGGTGCAGTGGCGTCGTGCCCTGTTCGGCACCTTGGCCGGGGCCCTGCTAGGGGCGGTCGTTGCGCACTACATGCCCGCCGAATGGTTGAACAAGATGCTGCCGGTGATCGTGTTCGCCTGCGGCCTGTACCTGTTGTTCGGCGGTACGCCAAAGGCGCCACTGGACGCCGATGCCCCGATTCGCAAGAAGTGGCAGCTGCCGCAAGGCCTGACCCTGGGCTTTTATGACGGCGTGGCTGGGCCGGGTACAGGTGCGTTCTGGACGGTCAGTACCCTGCTGCTCTATCCCATCGACCTGGTTCGCGCCAGTGGCGTGGCCCGCAGCATGAACTTCGTCAGCAACATCGCAGCCCTGACGGTGTTCGTGATTTCCGGGCAGGTGGACTACATCGTCGGCCTGTGCATGGGCCTGTCGGTCATGGTCGGCGCCTTCTTCGGCGCCAGAACGGCAATCAGCGGCGGCAGCAAGTTCATCCGCCCTGTGTTCATCACCGTGGTGCTGGCCCTGACCGTGCGCCTGGCCTGGCAGCACTGGTTTGGCCAGGCGTGATACGCCAGCCAGGGACTGCACGCATAACGGCTTAGGAGCCGCGCCCTCTGGAGCGGGCCTGATCGGTCACTGTCCGGGGAAAGCAGGTTCGGCATGGCCCAGTCGGCGGGCTACGTACAGGTCGATCAGGTAACGGGCAATCGACCGCCCCGCCGGCAGCGGCGGCAGGTCGTGCACATTGAACCAGCGGGCGTCCTCGATTTCATCCGGCTGCATGACGATGTCGCCACCGGCGTATTGGGCATGAAAGCCCAGCATCATCGAGTGCGGGAAGGGCCAGCACTGGCTACCCACGTACTGGATGTTCTTGACCTCCAGCGCCACCTCTTCGCGCACCTCGCGCACCAGGCAGTCTTCGGCCGACTCGCCGGGTTCGGCGAAGCCTGCCAGGGTACTGTACACACCTGCCACGAAACGCGGCGAGCGTGCCAACAGGACCTCGTCGCCCCGTGTAATCAACACGATCATGCTGGGCGAGATGCGTGGGTAGCTGCGCAGGTCGCACGCGCTGCAGTGCATGGCGCGCTCCCAGCGAATTTGCGACATGGGCTGGCCGCAACTGCCGCAGAATCGATGTTCGCGCGCCCAAGTGCCGATCTGCGCGGCATAACCCAGGACCGTGTAGGTCTCGGCATCCCCTTCAAGCATGAACGTACGCAGGCCGCGCCAGCTGCAACCGGCTATTTGGGCGGCCTTGGCGAGCTCAAGTAGAAACACCGGCTGGCCGTCGAAGTGGCCGATGCCGTGCTCGCACAGCACATCCAGCCCCTGGCGCTTGAGCCAGTCGCGCTGGAACAACGCGCCCTCTTCCCCAACCAGAAAACCCTCCGGGCTGTGGGCCACGGCCAGTCCGGCGGGCGTTTGCGGGTCGAGTACTGCGGTCGTCCAGCGTGCTGACATAAGGGCATTCCTGTGAGGTGCGCCCGTCGACTCTGTCAGTCGGCGAACGACGGTTTGTGTTTGTTCATGTGTGCGGCCATGGCCAGGCGCATGTCTTCGGACTGCAACATCGCCGCATTCCAGGTGGCGATGTACTCAAGGCCGTCGTCGATGCGGTGATCACGCATGTAGCTGAGCATGTGCTTGGTACCCGCCACGGCGATCGGTGATTTGGCTGCGATGTCCCGGGCAATGGCGAACACACCTTCGAGCAAGGCGGCCTGGTCATCGTAGACCCGGTTTACCAGGCCGATGCGCAGCGCCTCTTCGGCTTCGACGGTGCGTCCCGTGTAGGCCAGTTCCCGCATGATGCCGTCGTTGATGATGCGTGGCAAACGCTGCAGTGTGCCGACGTCCGCGGCCATGCCCATGTCGATCTCCTTGATGGAGAACTGCGCGTCACGGCTGCAATAGCGCATGTCGCAGGCTGACAGCAGGTCGATGGCCCCGCCGATGCAGTAGCCCTGCACCGCCGCCAGCACGGGCTTACGGCAGCGGTCGACGGCGTTGAACGAGGCTTGCAGGCTCAGGATGGTCTTGCGCAACGTCCGGGCGTTGCGCGAAGGGTCCTTGCCCATCTGCCCCGCGACCGAGGCCAGCATGGCCAGGTCGATACCGGCCGAGAAATGTTTTCCAGCGCCGCTGATGACCACGGCCCGTACCGCGTCGGTGTCATCCACCCACTGGAAGATCTCGATGATTTCCTCCCAGAACGCGGCATTCATGGCGTTGAGTTTTTCCGGGCGGTTGATCTGAACGTGGGCAATGCTCTCGTTCAGCTCGACCTTGAACGCGCTGTACTGGGTCACGGGCGACACTCCTGTGGGCTCTGGCAATGACAGCGATGGTAGCGCAGCCCGGTTGCCGTGCGTCTGCCAAAAGCGGGACTGCCGGAACGGGCGGACGGTCGAGGCCTGGCAACGAACGCGCGTACAACTTTTGCTCAAGGCAGGCATCGAATCTGTGTAAGCACTCACTCTCAGGAGAAACACAATGGCGATACGCAAGGCATTGATGCTTTCCTGCATGGCCCTTGCCCTGGTTGGCTGCGCCGGCAATGATCACCCTGCCCCACCGCGCACGCAGCAGGTGGACCTGCAACGCTACCAGGGCACCTGGTACGAGCTGGCAAGGTTGCCGATGTTCTTCCAGCGCAACTGTGTGCAATCAGAAGCCCACTACGCCCTGCGCACCGATGGCCGAATCGATGTGACCAACCGCTGCAGGGAGAAAGACGGCCAGTGGAACGAGGCCAAGGGTATCGCCGAAGCTCAGCAGCCGGGCAGCACCGACAAGCTCTGGGTACGCTTCGACAACTGGTTCAGCCGTCTGGCGCCTGACCTGACCAAGGGTGAGTACTGGGTGCTCTATCACGACAAGGACTACCGCGTAGCGCTGGTCGGCCATCCTAACCGCGAGTACCTGTGGCTGCTGTCCCGCACCCCGGCCATTCCGGACAAGACCCGTGACCAACTGCTGGACATTGCCCGCGAGCAAGGCTATGACACCAGCAAACTGGTCTGGCGCCAGGCTGACAGCACAGGCGTCGAATAAGACTTTGATGGCGCATGACAAGGAGTAGACATGGACCTGCTGTTTCTGGGCACCAGCGCCGGTGCCCCGACCAAGGCCCGCAACGTGAGCGCAACGGCGCTGCTGGAAGCGACGGGTAAACGCTGGTACTTGATCGATTGCGGTGAGGGCACTCAGCATCGTCTGCTGCACACATCGCTGTCGACCCATGACCTGGGCGGCATTTTCATCACCCATGTACATGGCGACCACTGCCTGGGTTTGCCCGGCCTGCTGGCCAGTGCAAGCATGAACGGGCGGCGCCAACCGTTGGATGTGGTGCTGCCCCGGGCCTTGCACGATTGGGTGCGCGTCAGTTTGGCGGTTACCGACAGTCATCTGTCCTTCGATCTGCGGCTGTTGCCCGTCGAAGAGTTCAGTGGCTGGCACAACGCGGCCGTAACGGTGAGCACCGTCACTTTGTCGCACCGCGTGCCCAGCGTGGGCTACCTCTTCGAGGAGCGCTGCCCCGAGCCACGGCTGGACAGCAGGCGCCTTGACGCCGAAGGCGTGCCTCGTGGGCCGCTGTGGGGAGCGCTGGCGAAAGGCCTGGCAGTGAATCACCAAGGTCGTGAGCTGCAAGCGGCGCACTACCTTCAGCCTGGTCGAGCTGCCCGCCGCATCATGATCTGCGGCGACAACGACACGCCCGAACTGCTGGCCGAGGCAGCGGCAGATGCCGACGTGCTGGTGCATGAAGCGACCTTTACGCAACCTGCGGTGGAGCGATCCGGCGTGACATATGGCCACAGTACTGCGGCGGCAGTGGCTCGGTTTGCCGAAGCGGCCGGAGTGCGTAACCTGGTGCTGACGCACTTCAGTGCGCGCTACCAGGCTGACAATCGGCGCAGCCCCTCGATCGATGACATCAGGCAGGAGGCTGCCCTGCACTATGCCGGCAACCTCACATTGGCCGCGGACCTTCAGCGGTATCATTTGGGGCGTGAGGGTGTTTTGTTGCCAGTCGATTGAGCGACCTGCATGTGCCCGGGTGGTATTGGAATGGGTATGAGTCGCCTTGGACTTCCTGGGTGAATTATAGATCGTGGGGTCCGCTGCGCGGCCCATCGCGGCACTAGGCCCTCCAACAATGGATCTGCGTAGTCCTCACATTTCTGCAAGCACCGCTACCCGTTGTGGGAGCGGCCTCGTGCCGCGATGGGTCGCGCAGCGGACCCGGCAATGTAAACCGCGAAGCTGAAACCCAGAGACCGCCCCACCGCCCACAGCTTCATCCTCGCAGCGCCTGTCAACCAGACTGCTATAGCGTCCACAGCGTCCACAACAGCGTGAACAGCCCCGCAGCTAAGCCGCCATTCGCCCCTTGGCCACCGCTTCGGACGCCGCCAACATGGCGCGCAGCAGCACGGCACACCCCGCCGCCAGATCCTCTGGCGTAGCGTTCTCGATTTCGTTATGGCTGATGCCGTTTTCGCACGGCACGAAGATCATGCCAGCGGGCCCGAGTTCAGCCAGGAAGATCGCGTCGTGCCCTGCCCCGCTGACGATATCCATGTGCGGCAAACCCAGTGCCTGGGCCGACTCACGTACCGCACCCACGCAGCCGTTGTCGAAATACAAGGCCGGAAAATCTGCGGTGGGCACCAGCTCATACGTCAGCCCATGCCGTTCGCAGGTCTGTTCGATCACGCTGCGGACCTCGGCAATCATTCCCTCTAGCCGGCCCCCCTCGAGGTGACGCAAATCCAGGGTCATGCGCACTTCGCCAGGAATCACATTGCGCGAGCCAGGATAGGCTTGCAGGCAGCCCACCGTACCGCAGGCGTGCGGCTGGTGGCCCAGGGCGGCGCGGTTGACCGCTTCGACCACGGCAGCGGCGCCGGCCAGGGCATCCTTGCGCAGGTGCATGGGCGTTGGCCCGGCATGGGCCTCCACCCCACGCAACGTCAGGTCGAACCATTTCTGGCCCAGGGCGCCGAGCACCACGCCGATGGTCTTGGCCTGGTCTTCCAGGATCGGGCCTTGTTCGATGTGGGCTTCGAAATACGCCCCCACCGGGTGGCCGGTCACCGCCCGGCTCCCGGCGTAGCCGATTTCATTCAACGCTTCGCCCACGCTGATCCCTTGGGCATCGCGTTTTGCCAGCGTCTGCTCGAGACTGAACTTGCCGGCAAAGACCCCCGAGCCCATCATGCACGGCGCAAAGCGCGAGCCTTCCTCGTTGGTCCATACCACCACTTCCAGCGGTGCTTCGGTTTCGACGCCCAGGTCGTTGAGGGTGCGGATGACCTCCAGCCCGGCCATGACCCCATAGCAGCCATCGAACTTGCCACCGGTGGGCTGGGTGTCGATGTGGCTGCCCGTCATAACCGGCGGCAGCGCTGCGTTGCGCCCTGGCCGGCGGGCGAACAGATTACCCACCCCGTCGACCGTCACCGTGCACCCTGCCGCCTCGCACCACTGCACGAACAGGTCGCGGGCCTGTCGATCCAGATCGGTCAAGGCCAGGCGACACACGCCACCCTTGGGGGTGGCCCCCAGGCGCGCCAGGTCCATGAGCGATTGCCACAGGCGTGCGCTATCGACATGCCGGGCAGTCGATTGAAGAACGTCTTGAGCGCGGGTCATAGGTTTCTCCTCAGGCTTTTCTTGTCGGATGTGTAAGCCACGGCGCGGGGCCTGCCCGCACTGCGACGAGCAGGTTACTCAAGGCAAAGGCTTGGCCATGCGCGCCGGGCTGCGGGCGGCCATGGCGGCGAAGACGTAATACAAGCCAGCGCCAAGCAGCGAGCCGGTGAACCAGCCATAGTCGTAGAACCAACTGAAGTGACTGTTGCCAATGGCCATTACTGTGAGCGCCACGGGCAACGCAAAGGCCGCAAAGCCGGGCCAGTGCCAGGCGGGATAGACGTCATCGCGGTACAGCCCGGCCAGGTCCAGGTACTGACGCCGGACCAGGAAATAATCCACCACCATGATCCCGGCAATGGGACCCAGCAGGCTGGAATACCCCAGCAACCAGTTGGAATAGACGCTTTCAAGGCTGATGTCGGAAACGATCCAGCCCAGCTTCTTGAGCAGCTCGTGGCCCATCAGCGCCAGCCCGATGAAACCGGTCAGCCACACCGCCCGGCTGCGGCCGATCAAGCGCGGCGCAATGTTCTGGAAATCGTTCGTGGGCGAGACGATGTTGGCCGCCGTATTGGTGGACAAGGTAGCGATCACGATCAAGGCCATGGCCAGCGCTACCCAGAAGGGGCTCTGAATCTTGCCGATCAGCGTCACCGGATCGGAAACAGTCTCGCCCACCAGCGAGGCCGAGGCCGCCGTCAACACCACACCCAGCGAGGCGAACAGGAACATGGTCAGGGGCAGGCCGAATATTTGCCCCAGAATCTGGTCCTTCTGGCTACGGGCATAACGACTGAAGTCCGGGATGTTCAGCGACAGGGTGGCCCAGAAGCCCACCATGGCAGTGAGCCCTGCGCAGAAGTAGCCCACCACGCTGGCCCCTTGCGGACGCTTCGGTGGCTGGGCCAGCAACTCGGTCATGGACATGTGCGGCAGCGCCCACACCAGCAGCCCGATACCCACCGATACCAGCAAAGGTGCGGACAAGGTTTCCAGCCACTTGATCGATTCGGCGCCGCGCAGCACCACCCATAGGTTCAGGCACCAGAAAATCACGAAACCGATCACCTCGCCGGTGCCGCCCAAGGCCTTCCAGCCCTCGAATACCGAGCCCAGGAACAGATGAATTGCCAGCCCACCGAACAGCGTCTGGATCCCGAACCAGCCGCAGGCGACCACCGCTCGCACCAGGCAAGGCACATTGGAACCCAGGATGCCGAAGGATGCACGCAGCAGTACCGGGAAGGGTATGCCGTACTTGGTACCGGGGAAGGCGTTGAGCGTCAGTGGAATCAGCACGATGAGGTTGGCCAGCAAAATGGCTAGCAACGCTTCACCCACGCTCAGGCCGAAATACGCCGTGAGAACGCCGCCCAGGGTGTAGGTGGGCACGCAGATGGACATGCCTACCCACAGGGCGGTGATGTGCCACCTGTTCCAGGTGCGCTGATGCACCTTGGTGGGAGCGATGTCGGGGTTGTAGCGCGGGCTGTCGAGCACGTCGGCGCCTTCGCACAGCTCTACCAGGCCGTTGCGATCAACCACGTGCGATCTGCTCTGTTGCATGGGGCCTTCTCCAGAATGTTGTTGTAGTTGTTCGCTCATCGGGGCGAGTCGATGGCCGGAGTACACACGCAGAATGTGGGTAGAAATTTCGACCAAATTTGGATCTTGTCAAGTACGTCAGCCTGATCCGAAACGCCTATGCTAGAGCCACCCTCATTTTTATTTCCTTATTAATCAGCAGTTTAAAAACCACAAATTCCGTGTGATTTATTTCTTGCTGAATCCAGAATCTGCATCTAGCCTCGAATCTTGTCAGCGATGACAGGATCGCTCTGCCACCCTGGCCTACCAATTCCAAGAACCGGCACAGACCGGTCAGCCTGCGAGGAAAACGGCATGTCCCTGTTGATCCGTGGCGCCACCGTGGTCACCCACGAAGAAAGCTTCAGCGCCGATGTCCTGTGTGCAAACGGCCTGATCCAGGCCATCGGCCAAGACCTCGACCCACCGGCCGGTTGCAAGGTGCTCGATGGCAGCGGCCAGTACCTGATGCCCGGCGGGATCGACCCGCATACCCACATGCAGTTGCCATTCATGGGCACCGTGACCAGCGAGGACTTTTTCAGCGGCACCGCCGCCGGGCTCGCAGGCGGTACCACCTCCATCATCGATTTCGTGATCCCCAATCCCCAGCAGTCGTTGATGGAGGCGTTTCACACCTGGCGCGGATGGGCAGAAAAGAGCGCCAGCGATTACGGCTTTCACGTGGCCATCACCTGGTGGAGCGACCAGGTAGCCGAGGAAATGGCTGAGCTGGTTGCCCACCATGGGGTGAACAGTTTCAAGCACTTCATGGCCTACAAGAACGCCATCATGGCCGCTGACGACACGCTGGTCGCCAGCTTCGAGCGCTGCCTGCAACTGGGCGCCGTGCCCACGGTGCACGCCGAGAACGGCGAGCTGGTGGATCACCTTCAACGCAAGTTGCTGGCCCAGGGCATGACAGGGCCTGAGGCGCATCCGTTGTCACGTCCGCCCCAGGTCGAGGGCGAAGCGGCCAGCCGCGCCATCCGTATCGCAGAAACCCTCGGTACGCCGTTGTACCTGGTGCATGTCTCCAGCCGCGAGGCGCTGGATGAGATTGCCTACGCTCGCGGCAAGGGGCAGCCGGTCTACGGCGAGGTCTTGCCTGGCCACCTGCTGCTGGACGACAGCGTCTACCGCGACCCGGACTGGGCCACGGCAGCAGGCTATGTGATGAGCCCGCCCTTCCGACCGCGTGAACACCAAGAGGCGCTGTGGCGCGGCCTGCAGTCAGGCAACCTGCACACCACCGCCACCGACCATTGCTGTTTCTGCGCCGAGCAGAAGGCCATGGGACGCGACAACTTCAGCCGCATTCCCAATGGCACGGCCGGTATCGAGGACCGCATGGCGGTGTTGTGGGATGCCGGTGTGAACACAGGTCGCCTGTCGATGCACGAATTCGTCGCCGTCACGTCCACCAACACGGCGAAGATCTTCAACCTGTTCCCACGCAAAGGCGCCATTCGTGTCGGCGCCGACGCCGACCTGGTGCTGTGGGACCCACAGGGCACGCGCACGTTGTCGGCCAAGACCCATCACCAGCAGGTGGACTTCAACATCTTCGAAGGGCGCACCGTGCGCGGCGTGCCCAGCCACACCATCAGCCAGGGCAAGGTGGTGTGGGCCGACGGTGACTTGCGCGCCGAAGTCGGTGCTGGACGGTATGTCGAACGCCCGGCCTACCCGTCGGTGTACGAACTGCTCGAGCGTCGGGCCGACCACCATCGGCCCATCCCCGTGCCCCGCTAGCCGCTGACACTGATCGACCGGCCTTCATTGCAAGACCGACTCGTCAGGCCAACCCGTGCCTGGGGCACGGCGTGCCGGTGAGCGGGGCCGCCTGCGCTCCACCCTTTCAAGCCCACGACAAGAAAGAGAGGCTACCACCGTGATCGACGCACTGAACCATTTGCCGCGCCCCAGGGCCGGCAGCGACCAGCTGGCCGAGCATTTCAGCGACCTGGTCCCACCACTGACCGCGCGCCAGGCCGCCGTGGAGAGCGCGCGCTGTCTGTACTGCTACGATGCCCCGTGCATCAACGCCTGCCCAAGCGACATCGACATTCCGTCCTTCATCCACCGCATCAGTGATGAAAACCTGGAAGGTGCTGCCGAACGAATTCTGTCGGCCAACATCCTCGGCGGCAGTTGCGCCCGTGTCTGCCCGACCGAAATCCTTTGCGAACAGGCCTGCGTGCGCAACAACGCGCAGGAATGCGCGCCGGTGCTGATTGGTCAGTTGCAGCGCTATGCCCTGGACAACGCCCAGTTCAGCGGGCATCCCTTCCAGCGCTCCCCGACCACCGGCAAACGCATCGCCGTGGTCGGCGCCGGCCCGGCGGGCTTGTCCTGCGCACATCGCCTGGCCATGCACGGGCACGATGTAGTCATCTTCGAAGCCAGTGAAAAACCGGGTGGTCTGAACGAGTACGGCATTGCCCGCTACAAGCTGGTGGATGACTTCGCCCAGCGTGAAGTGGCGTTTTTGCTGGGCATCGGTGGCATCGAGATCCGCTACGGCCAGCGCCTGGGCAGCAACCTGGGGCTCGGTGACTTGCGGGATCAGTACGATGCCGTATTTCTTGGCCTTGGGCTCAGTGCCGTGCGGCAACTGGGTCTGCCCGATGAGCAGGCGCCGGGCCTGCTGGCTGCCACCGACTACATCCGCGAGCTGCGCCAGGCGGATGACCTCAGCCGCTTGCCTTTGGCCGACCGCTGCCTGGTGATCGGCGCCGGCAACACGGCGATCGACATGGCCGTGCAGATGAGCCGCCTGGGGGCACGCGACGTCAACCTGGTGTATCGCCGTGGGGCGCCCGACATGGGCGCCACGGGCCACGAGCAAGCCATCGCCAAGGCCAACCAGGTGCGCCTGCACACCTGGGCGCGCCCCGACACCGTACTGCTGAGCGACGATGGCAACGTGCGCGGCATGCGCTTCGCGCGCACGGCGATGGTGGACGGTCGCCTGGGTGATACCGGGGAAACTTTCGAACTGGCTGCCGACGCGATCTTCAAGGCCATCGGGCAGTGCTTGGAAGACCAAAGCCTGGCTGACCCGGTCGCCGCGCAACTGGCCCGCGATGGGGAGCGCATCCGCGTCGATGAGTGCATGCAGACCAGCTTACCGGGCGTGTATGCCGGCGGTGACTGCACTGCCCTGGGCCAGGACCTCACCGTGCAGGCCGTACAACATGGCAAGGTGGCGGCCCAGGCCATCCATGCCCAACTCATGCTCAATGTGGAGGCCGCGTAAATGGCTGACTTGTCTATCGTCTTCGCCGGCATTCGCGCCCCGAATCCCTTCTGGCTGGCCTCCGCCCCGCCCACCGACAAGGCCTACAACGTGGTACGCGCCTTCGAAGCGGGCTGGGGTGGCGTGGTCTGGAAAACCCTGGGGCAAGACCCTGCAGCGGTGAACGTCTCGTCGCGTTATTCGGCGCACTTTGGCGCCAACCGCCTGGTTCAGGGCATCAACAACATCGAGTTGATCACCGATCGGTCATTGGAGATCAACTTGCGGGAGATCACCCAGGTCAAGAAGGATTGGCCGGACCGGGCACTGATCGTGTCGCTGATGGTGCCGTGCGAGGAGGCATCGTGGAAATTCATCCTGCCGCTGGTCGAGGCCACCGGGGCCGATGGCATCGAGCTGAACTTCGGCTGCCCCCATGGGATGCCCGAGCGTGGCATGGGGGCGGCGGTGGGCCAGGTGCCTGAGTATGTGGAGATGGTCACGCGCTGGTGCAAGACCTACTGCTCGCTGCCGGTGATCGTCAAGCTTACCCCCAACATCACCGACATTCGTCAGTCGGCCCGAGCCGCGCACCGGGGTGGCGCCGATGCGGTGTCGCTGATCAACACCATCAACTCCATCACCAGCGTGGACCTGGACCGCATGGTGGCCCACCCGATCGTCGGCGACCAGAGCACGCACGGGGGTTACTGCGGCTCGGCCGTCAAACCCATTGCGCTGAACATGGTCGCGGAAATCGCCCGCGACCCCGCCACCCAGGGCTTGCCGATCTGCGGGATCGGCGGTATTGGCAATTGGCGTGACGCTGCCGAGTTCGTGGCTCTGGGCAGCGGCGCGGTGCAAGTCTGTACGGCCGCCATGCTGCATGGCTTTCGCATCGTCGAGGATATGAAGGACGGCCTGGCACGTTGGATGGATCAGCATGGGCATGCCCGTCTTGAGGACTTCCGAGGCCAGGCAGTCGGCCACACCACCGACTGGAAGTACCTGGACATCAACTACAAGTCCATCGCGCACATCGATCAGCATGCTTGCATTGGTTGCGGCCGGTGCCACATCGCCTGCGAGGACACCTCGCACCAGGCCATCGCCAGTACGGTGAAGGCCGACGGAACCCATGCCTATAGCGTGATCGAGGAAGAATGCGTGGGCTGCAACCTGTGCCAGATCACCTGCCCCGTGGAAGACTGCATCGAGATGGTTGCGCAGGACACTGGCAAGCCGTACCTGAACTGGACGCAGGACCCGCGCAACCCCTATCGGGAGGCTGGCTGAGGGTGGGCGTGTGAATGCAGGCGCCCGCCGTTTTGCCAGGCGCCGGATCCGTCGCGGTGCGGCGCACATGGGCCTTGATGATTGGGATTCAGGGCTGAAATCGTGGGGCCGCTGCGCGGCCCATCGCGGCACTAGGCCGCTCCTACAAGGGGTAGCTGCAGCGCAACGTTCGATTTCCAAAATTCGAGAAGGCATCCGCTTTCTATCAGATCTGGGGGCTATCGAATCCAGTGTAGGAGCGGCCTAGTGCCGCGATGGGCCGCGCAGCGGCCCCACCATTTCAGCCCTGCATGGTAGTTCGCTCAAGGCTCCAACCCAATGCCCCTCAGGATTACGCTGGTCACCGTCTGCACGGCGCTTTCGAAATCCCGGTCGGACAGCGGCTCGCCGTCGTTGAGCAAGGCCACCTGGTATCCGAAGTCGGCATAATGCTGGGTCGATGCCCAGATCATGTACAGCAGCGCCGACGGCTGCACTGGCAGAATGCGCCCCTGCTCCACCCAGCGGCGGATCTTGGCTTCCTTGAGTCTGGCCCAGGGCACCAGGCTTTCATCCAGGTTGGCCCTGAGCACCGGCGCACCGTGCAGCATCTCCTCGGCCCAGATTTTCGAGCCCAGCGGCCGTGAACGGGAGTGTGCCATCTTCGCGCGTATGTAGCTGGTCAACACGACGCGCGGGTCATCGAAGTGCTCGAAACTCAGGGCATCTTGTTTCCAGACTTCAAGCAAGTCCTGCAATACCGCACGAAACAGGTCGTCCTTGGTCTTGAAATAGTAATGAAGGTTCGAGCGCGGCAGCTGCGCCTGCTCGGCGATGTCGCCCATGGACGTGGCAGCGAAGCCCTTTTCGGCGAACACACGCTCGGCGGCCTGCAAAATCTTCTCGATGTTGCGACGACGGATTTCAATCTTGTGGTTGGCCATCAAGCGCTGACCGTGAACGGGATGATGTCGATCTGCCAATCCATACCGCCAATGCCCATGGTTGCTCCGTACTCTCGCAAATGTCCCGTAGTCTACTCCGCTTGCGCAGCGAAACCATCAGCCGGCGCAAGCGCCGGCTGCCAAGCTTCAGGCACTGGCGCGCACACGCGCAGGGCACTGCGCCCGGTGCAGGTTGAGCGCGGTATTGATGATGCCGATGTGACTGAACGCCTGCGGGAAGTTGCCCAGCATGCGCTTGCCTACCGGGTCGTACTGCTCAGCCAACAGGCCCACATCGTTGCACAGGTCTGTCAGCCGCTGATACAGCGCATGCGCTTCGTCCTGGCGTCCCAGCAGCACGTACACGTCGGCCAGCCAGAAGGAGCACACCAGAAACGTACCCTCGCCCGCCGTCAGGCCATCGGTACAGCTGTCGGTGTCGTAGCGCAGCAACAGGCCGTTGTGCAGCAGGCGTTTTTCGATCTGGGCCAGGGTGCGCAGAAAGCGCGGGTCATGGGCCGGCAGAAAGCCGGTCAGCGCGATGTGCAGCAGGCTGGCATCCATCTCTGAAGAACCGTAGGCCTGCACAAAGTGCTGGCCCTGGGCATCGAGGCCCTGCTCGCACACTTCGCGGCGGATCTGATCAGCGACCTGCCGGTAGTGAAGGCCCCGTTCACGGTCCTCCTCGGTGGTGTCGGCAAGCTCTGCGGCGCGGTCGAACGCCACCCAGGCCATGACCTTGGAGTGCACGAAATGCTGCCGACCACCGCGCACTTCCCAGATGCCTTCATCAGGTTCACGCCAGATGCTTTCCAGGTAAGGCATGATCACCCGGCTAATGGCCGCGCTGCGCGGGTGCCTGGGCAGACCGCCGCGGATGGCCTGGCTCATGGCGTCGGCCAGCTCACCGTAAATGTCCAGCTGGGTCTGCGCGGCGGCTGCGTTGCCCACCCGCACCGGCTGGGAGTGCTCGTAACCGGCCAGCCAGGGCAAGGTGTATTCCTGAAGATCACGCTCACCGGCCAGGCCGTACATGATCTGCATCTGCTCCGGGTTGCCCGCCACCGAACGCAACAGCCATTCGCGCCAGGCCTGGGCTTCTTCGAAGTAGCCCAGGTTCATGAAGGCCAGCAAGGTCATGGTGGCATCGCGCAGCCAGCAGAAGCGGTAGTCCCAATTACGCTCACCGCCCACGCGCTCGGGCAACGAAGTCGTCACTGCCGCCACAATCCCGCCCGTTGGGGCATAGGTCATGGCCTTGAGCACCAGCAACGAGCGCCGCACCAGGGCCGTGTACGGTCCCACGTCGGGGCACTTGGCCGCGAAGACCTGCCACTGATCCACGGTGGCCTTGAGGCAGGCATCGATGTCCTGTTCGGCGGGCACCGGCAGGTGGGACGGGTGATGACGCAAGCTGAACACGTGGCGCTCGCCCTCGCCTACCCGCACACGCGCCACCGTGTGGTGATCGCGGGCATGGGGCGCCACGGTCGAGGACAGGATCAAGCGGTCCGGGCCTGCCACCGCGCTGAGGGTCAGCGGGTCGAGCCGCTCCACCCAAGGGACGCTGCGCCCGTAGTCAAAGCGCATCACCAGGTCCATTTCGAACGTGGTCTGCCCCGAAAGGCCTTCGACGATGCGCACCACTGCGTTCTCGTCACCCAAGGGCATGAAGTCCAGCACCCGCGCCTTTCCCGAGGCCGTGACCCAGACGGTCTCAAGCACCAGCGTGTCGTCCAGGTAGCGCCGGGTGCGTTCTATCACAGGGTCCGAAGGCGCCAGGCGCCAACGGCCATTTTCCTCGTTACCCAGCAAGGCCGCGAACACCGCTGGCGCATCGAAACGCGGCAGGCACAGCCAGTCGAGCGAGCCGTCGCTGCTGACCAGGGCTGCGCTGCGGCAATTGCCCAGCAGGGCATAATCTTCAATATGGGCAGGCATCGAGACTCCAGAAATTCAGTGCGTACATTGTGCCGAGCCTGCCTTCACCGACAGGCCCGGCACCACGCGATCGGATCAAAACGTTGCGCTATCAACCCAGCCGGTGCCACTCGCGCTTGTCCCGGGCCAGCAGTTCGCCGCCCGCCTGCGGGCCATCCTGGCCGGCCTCGTAGTCATGCACTTCCCCGCCCTGGGCCCAGGCATCGAGAAACGGCTGGACGGCGCGCCAGCCGTTCTCGATGTTGTCGGCACGCTGGAACAAGGTCTGGTCGCCCGTCAGGCAGTCATAGATCAAGGTCTCGTAGCCGGTGGCCGGGGTCATCTTGAAAAAATCCTTGTAGGCAAACCCAAGCTCTACATTCTCCATCACAAGCTCCGGCCCTGGCCGTTTGGCCTGCAGGTCGAACCACATGCCTTCATTGGGCTGGATCTGAATCTTCAGGTAATTGGGCTTGGGCCGTTGCAGCGCGGACTCACGGAACTGGGCATACGGCGCCGGCTTGAAGCAGATGGCGATTTCCGTATCGCGCACGCTCATGCGCTTGCCGGTGCGCAGGTAAAAGGGCACACCGGCCCAGCGCCAGTTATCGATCATGATCTTCATGGCCACGAACGTTTCGGTCTGGCTGTCAGGCTCCACCTTGGTTTCCTGACGGTATCCCGGCACGTTCTTCCCATCCAGGGTGCCGGCTACGTACTGGCCCCGAACCGAGTTCTTCAACGCCATCTTGGTCGACCACGGGCGGATCGCGCCGATCACCTTGGCCTTCTCCCCGCGAACCGCGTCAGCGGCAAACGCCGCAGGCGGCTCCATGGCCACCATCGCCAGCAACTGGAACAGATGATTGGGCACCATGTCGCGCATTGCTCCGGTGCTGTCATAGAACGCACCGCGGGTTTCGACCCCTACGGTTTCAGCGGCGGTGATCTGCACATGGTCGATGTAGTGATTGTTCCAGAACGACTCGAACAGCCCATTGGAGAAACGGCTGACCAGGATGTTCTGGACGGTCTCCTTGCCCAGGAAATGGTCGATCCGGTAGATCTGACGCTCGCCCATCACGTTCAGCAGACAGGCGTTGAGCGCCTCGGCGCTGGCAAGGTCGTGGCCGAACGGCTTCTCGATGACCACCCGGCGAAACCCGCCGCCCGACTCGTTCAGCAACCCGGCCTCCCCGAGGCGCTTGGCCACTTCTGGGAAAAACCGTGGAGACGTCGCCAGGTAGAAAATCGCGTTGCCATGGCTGGTCTTGTCGATGCGCTTGGCAATAGCCTCATAAGTCGCAGCGTCGAGAAAGTCCCCGGTCTGGTAGTCCAGGCGCTTGGCAAGGCTGGCCCAGAGCTTTTCGTCCAGGTTCGCCGGGGCACCCTCTGCGCCTTTGTCGCGCTCGGCCATGAACGCGTGCAAGCGTTCAGCAAATGCCTCGGCACTGACCGCGTTGTGGTCGACACCCACGATGCGCAGGTCTTTATCGAGCAGGCCGTCGCGGCTGAGGTTGTAGAGTGCGGGCATCAGCAGGCGCTTGACCAGGTCGCCATTGGCACCGAACAGGAACAACGTGCAGGGTGGAGCAGCAGGCGTTGCCGGTTTTTTGCTCATTCAGGTTTCTTCTCGACGTGTCCACCGAACCCAAGGCGCATGGCCGAGAGAATTTTGTCGCCATAAGTGCCTTGTTGCTGTCGCGAACGAAAACGCGCGAACAGTGCACTGGACAGCACCGGAACCGGCACCGCCTGCTCGACGGCCGCATCGATGGTCCAGCGCCCTTCCCCGCTATCGGACACCGAGCCGCTGAACTGGGCCAACTGCGGGTCGGCCACCAGCGCGTCGGCGGTCAGGTCCAGCAGCCAGGACGTGACCACGCTGCCACGGCGCCACACTTCAGCGATCTCGGCCACGTTCAGGTCAAAGCGCTGGTCCTCAGGCAGCTCGGCACCGCCTTTGCTGCGCAGCAGGTCGAAGCCTTCGGCGTAAGCCTGCATCAAGCCGTATTCGATACCGTTGTGCACCATCTTCACGTAATGCCCTGCGCCCGGCGGGCCGGCGTGGATATAGCCATGCTCGGCGCGCTGGTGTTCACCGGTGCGCCCGTGGGTGCGTGGGATATCACCGACACCGGGTGCGAGCGCTGCAAACAGTGGCTCCAGACGTTCGAACACGTCCTTTTCCCCGCCGATCATCATGCAGTAACCACGCTCCAGCCCCCATACCCCGCCGGAAGTACCCACATCCAGGTAATGCAGCCCACGCTGCGCCAGTTCTGCAGCGCGGCGCATATCGTCTTTATAGAAGGTATTGCCACCGTCGATGATCGAGTCGCCAGGTTCCAGCAAGTCAGCCAGCTGGGCAATGGTCTGCTCGGTAGGCGCCCCAGCGGGAAGCATGACCCAGACGGCACGAGGCGCCTGGAGTTTCTCGACTAGTGCGGCCAGGTCAGCCGCCCCCACGCTACCTTCGCCCTCAAGGGCGGTGATCGCTTGTGCGTTGCGATCGTGCACCACCGTGTGATGGCCGGCGAGCATAAGCCGCCTTGCAATGTTGCCGCCCATGCGGCCCAGCCCGACAATTCCCAATTGCATGAGCAGGTGCTCCCCTTCTGGAATGAGTGACGACGTTTCGCCTTTCAGGTTAGTCCAGTGGACTGCATGAGGGTTCAGCGACGGGCGGTGTGTTCATGTTCGTTCGCTGGGGCCGAAGTACCTTTCTCTTCGCCCGTTCGGGGCGCCAGAGGCATTCAGCAGCGCTGAATCAATCAGAGCGCTGTCATGCAGCACCGACCGCACCATTAAGGTGCAAGGCACTGGGCAAAGCGCCACTCGTCGCCTAGCGATCGTGTGTGTTCAACGCGCTCGGCATATGCGGCGGGCGAATGCCAACGTCTGCGTCTAGCACGCGGGCCGCCTGGAATGACCGTTCGGTCACATTTGTAATATTTCTCTCCTACACTCAGGTTCCGGCCCGCCATTTGCTCAATGGAAGAGCAACGGAAAAAAAGTCGAACTTTAAGGAAAGACGGCAGGTCAGGAACTAAGCAGGCCAGATGAAATGGGTTATTCCCACGCATGGCCCGCCCACCCCAACCAGTCCACTCGCCTTTTGGCCAGAATGCCGAATGCGCTGTGCCTGTGCGCACGACTCGGGGGCAAGGATTGCATTACGCAGAATTCGCAAAGAGAGAATCAACACGAAAGACCGCCGCGGTTTATCAGTGCCCGGCCAAGCTTAGGGACGGAGAGAAACAATGATCAGTGCCGCTGTCGCGACTCAAGTAGCTACCTTTACCTCGGAACATCGCGAACCGCTCATCCCGGAGCTCGCCAAGACAGGCAAGGCACCTGGCGCCCAGCGCCAGAACAACCCGAACAAACGCAAGATCCTTTTCGTCACCTCGGAAATCGCTGACCTGGTGAAGACCGGTGGCTTGGGCGACGTCTCCGCTGCGCTGCCACGGGCACTGGCGCACCTGCACGACGTGCGCGTGCTGATCCCGGGCTACCCGCAGGTCGTCGAAAGCGACAACCCCATCCACATCGTCGGCGAGCTGGGCGGCCACGCGGCCTTGCCACCTTGCAAGATTGGCCGGATGGACTTGCCCGACGGCCTGGTGATCTACGTGTTGATCTGCCCGGAGCTCTACCAGCGCCCTGGCACGCCCTACGCAGCAGAAAACGGTCGCGACTGGCCGGACAACCATATCCGTTTCGCCCGCCTGGGCCTGGCGGCTGCAGAAATCGCAGCCGGTGAAGGCATGATCCACTGGAAACCGGAGATGGTGCATGCCCATGACTGGCCAGCGGGGCTGGCCCCTGCGTACATGCACTGGCGCGGCTTGAGTACGCCGACCCTGTTCACCATTCACAACCTGGCGTATCAAGGTGTCTACAGCCGTGGCTGCAGCCCGGAGCTGGCCATTCCCGACCATGCCATGCAGCAGGAGGGCATGGAGTTCTACGGCAAGCTCTCCTTCCTGAAAGCTGGCCTGGCCTACTCCAGCCACATCACCACGGTCAGTGCCACCTACGCCCAGGAAATCACCACGCCCGAATTCGGCTGCGGCCTGGACGGTTTCCTGGCCAGCAAGGCGCAACAAGGGCTGTTGGGCGGCATTCCCAACGGTATCGACGAAAGCTGGGATGCGGCGACCGACAAGCACCTGCAGCATAATTTCAGCATCAACGACTGGGAGGGCAAGGCGCGTAATGCCCAGGCGGTGCGCGAGCTGTTCCAGCTGGACCCTTCCGAGGGGCCGCTGTTTGCCGTGGTCTCGCGCCTGGTCTACCAGAAAGGCCTGGACCTGACCCTGGGCGTTGCCGAGTACATCGTCGAGCAAGGCGGCCAAATTGCAATCATCGGCCGCGGCGAACCCGAGGAAGAGCAGGCCATGCGCGAACTGGCCCTGCGTCATCCCGGCCGCGTTGGTGTGCGCATCGGCTTCAACGAAACCGATGCACGCCGCATGTTCGCCGGCAGCGACTTCCTGTTGATGCCCTCGCGCTACGAGCCCTGTGGCCTGAGCCAGATGTACGCCCAGCGTTTCGGCTCGCTGCCCGTTGCGCGCAAGACCGGCGGGCTGGCCGACACCATCGAGAACGGCGTTACAGGTTTCCTGTTCGATGAATCGACGGTGGAAAGCTACCGCGAGGCGCTCAGCCGGGCGTTCTACATCTACCAGAAAAAAGACCTGCTCAATGCCATGCGCTGCCTGTCCATGACCCAGCCATTCAACTGGTGCCAGGCAGTGGAACCCTACGCACGCCTGTACGAAGACCTAGTCAAGCAAGCCCAGCTGGCTCATTACTGAAGAGAGGTCGAAGATGCAAAGGCATGGCGCACACTTAGAGGACGCCACGTCGGCGCGCTTCGCCCTCTGGGCACCCGACGCGCGCAGCGTGAGTGTGGAATTGCAACACCAGGAAGCCGTCGCCCTCGCCCCCGAGGCCGATGGCTGGTTCACCGGCACCGCCCCTGCCAAGCCAGGGGACTTGTACCGCTACTGCATCAATGGCGAGCTTCGCGTTGCTGACCCTGCATCGCGCTTCCAACCCGAAGGCGTTCATGGCCCCAGCCAGGTCGTGAACCTGGGCGGTTACGCCTGGCAGCATTGCTGGCAAGGCCGCCCCTGGTACGAAGCGGTGATCCAGGAGCTGCATGTGGGCGTACTTGGTGGCTATGAAGGCGTGGCAAGCCATCTGCAACGTATCGCCTCGACCGGCATTACCGCCATCGAACTGATGCCAATCAGCCAATTCCCAGGTACCCGCAACTGGGGCTACGACGGCGTGCTGCCTTATGCAGCGCAGCACAACTACGGCACTCCTGAGCAACTGTGCAGCCTGGTGGACCAGGCACACGGCCACGGGCTGATGGTGATGCTCGATGTGGTCTACAACCACTTCGGCCCGGATGGCAACTTCCTGCATGAGTACGCCAGCTCGTTCTTCCGAGAGGACCGCCACACTCCCTGGGGGGCCGCCATCGACTTCCGGCGGCCGGAAGTGCGCGAATTTTTCATCCAGAACGCGCTGATGTGGATATGCGACTACCGCATCGATGGCCTGCGACTCGATGCGGTACATGCCATCGACCAGCCGGACTTCCTCGAGGAGCTGGCCCAGCGTGTGCGCGAGGCCGTCGAGCCGGGTCGACACGTCTGGTTAGTGCTGGAAAACGAACACAACCAGGCTTTCTTGCTTGAACAAGGCTTCGACGCGCAGTGGAACGATGATGGCCACAACGCGCTGCACGTGTTGCTGACCAATGAAACCGAGGGTTACTACGAAGACTACAAGGACGACCCGATCGGCAAGCTGGCGCGCTGCCTTGGCGAGGGCTTCGTGTTCCAGGGCCAGCCCAACCGCCACGGCGAACCACGCGGCGAACCCAGCGGCCACCTGCCGCCCAGCGCCTTCGTGCTGTTTTTGCAGAACCACGATCAGATCGGCAACCGCGCCATGGGCGAGCGCCTGACCCGGCTGACTTCGCCTGCGGCCCTGCGCGCAGCGACCGGGCTGTTGCTGCTCAGCCCCATGATTCCCTTGCTGTTCATGGGCGATGACGACGGTAGCCGTGCACCCTTCCTGTTCTTCACCGATTTTCATGATGAGCTCGCCGATGCGGTGCGCGAAGGCCGGCGCGGTGAGTTCGAACATTTTGCCGCCTTTGCCGACCCCGAAAAGCGCGCGCGTATACCCGACCCCAACGCCGAGCAGACCTTCCACGCCTCCAGGCCTGACCCGCAGGATGTGATTGCCGGCTGGCATGGGCTGTACCAGCAGCTGCTCACGACGCGCCGTCAGCAGCTTGTCCCACGCCTGCCCGGTACCCGCCCCCTGGGCGCCGAGGTGTTGGCTGACAAGGCACTGACTGCACGCTGGCAGCTGGGCGATGGCAGCACATTGCGCATCGACCTGAACCTGGGCGACCAGCCTCTGCACCTGGAGGCTGCGCCTGCCGGCAGTTGCCTTTTCGACAGCGGCGACAAGGCGCACGCCGGCTCGACGCTTTCGCCCTACAGCTGCGTGGTCACCCTGCTACCCCCCAGACCAGAAGATGCAATGAGCGATTCCCTGCTTCACCGGCTCGCTCAGCGCGCGGGCCTTGCCCGCGACTGGGTGGATGCCAACAACAAACCGCAGCAAGTGACCGATGAGGTACTGCGCAAACTGCTTGAAGCCCTTGGCCATAGGGCTAGCGACGAGGCGCAATTGCAGGACAGCCTGTCCAGGCTCGAACGTAGCGACGACGCACAACACGTTCCGCCGCTGCTCACTGCCGACCAGGGCAAGCCGCTCGACCTCTCGCGGTATTTCCCAGCGCAGGCCGGCGTGCGCGGACAGTTGGAAGATAGCAGCAGCATCGACTTGCAGCTTGATGCCCAGGCCCACCTGCCAGGTGATTTGCCGGTCGGCTATCACCAACTGGAGGTGGCCCAGCACCGCTTTACGCTCGCTGTCGCCCCGTCCGCTTGCCCATCGCTGCATGACTTGGTTCAGGCGGCCCCCGCGCGCTGCTGGGGCTTGTCGGCGCAGCTCTACAGTCTGCGCCGCCCAGGCGATGGGGGCTACGGCGACTGCATGGCCCTCGAGCAACTGGTACGCAGTGCCGCTGAACGGGGCGCCGATGCAGTGGCGATCAGCCCTATCCATGCCTTGTCGGCCTTCGATCAGCAGCACTATAGCCCCTACTCGCCATCGAGCAGGCTGCTGCTCAATACGCTTTACGCAAGCCCGGCGGCCATCCTGGGTGAGCGCACCGTGCGCCTGGCTATCGAGGCCTGCCACCTGGAGCAGACACTGACCTCGCTCGAGCAAGAGCCTTTGGTGGACTGGCCGCGCGCAGCCGATGCCCGGTACAAGCTGCTGGACGCGCTTTACCAGCACTTCAGCCAAGGCGATCACCCGCAACGCGCCGATTTCGAAAGCTATCGCCAGGCCGCAGGCGAGGCGCTGGAGCACCATTGCCGTTTTGAAGTACTGCAAGCCGAGGCGGTCGACAAAGGCCATGGCGCTGATTGGCGCAACTGGCCAGAGGCGTGGCGCGACCCATTTGGGACCGAAGTCCGCGCCTTGGCCGAAAGTTATCCGGCCAGGGTGGAGTTTCACGCGTTCTGCCAATGGCTGACCGAGCGCAGCCTGCAGCGCGCCCAGGAGGCTGCCAAAGGCAGCGGCATGGTAGTGGGCCTGATTGCCGACCTTGCCGTTGGCGCCGATGGCGCTGGCAGCCAGGCCTGGAGCCGCCAGGACGAACTGCTGGCCAACCTTACCGTTGGCGCGCCACCTGACATCCTCAATCGCTCGGGCCAGGACTGGGGCATCTGCGGGTTCTCGCCCGAAGGGCTCAAGCGCAACGGCTACCGCGCGTTCATCGAGATGCTGCGTGCGAACCTTGCCCACGCCGGTGGCCTGCGCATCGACCATGTGATGGGTTTGCAACGGCTCTGGCTGATCCCGCGCGGCTGCAAACCCAATGAAGGCGCCTACCTGTACTACCCGCTCGAAGACATGCTGCGCTTGCTGGCGCTCGAAGCCAGCCGCCACGGTGCAATCATCCTGGGTGAAGACCTGGGCACGGTACCGGACGGTCTACGCGAGGCCTTGGCGCAGAAAAACATCCTGGGCATGCGCGTGCTGCCCTTCGAGCAGACCTCCCCAGGCCAATTCACCCCCCAGCTACAGTGGCCCGACGACGCCTTGGCGACCACCGGCACCCATGACCTGGCGACCGTGGCAGGTTGGCTGACAAACCGCGACGTCGAATGGAGCCGGCGCCTGGGTTTGATTGATGAATCCACCGAGCAGCAATGGCGCGATGACCGCCGCAAAGAACACGACGGCTTGCGCCGCACGCTTGAAACCCACTATGGCCCGCTGAAGGACGACACTGCCGTGATCGATGCCGCGATTGGTTATGTAGGCCACACCAAAGCTCCGCTGGTGCTGGTCCCGCTTGAAGACCTGCTGGGTCTGGAAGAACAGCCGAACATGCCCGGCACCACCGAAGGGCATCCCAACTGGCGCCGCCGCTTTACCGAGGCGGCAAGCCACATGCTTGACGACAAGGATGCCGCACGGCGCCTGGAAGTGCTGGCGCAAGCGCGCGAGCAGGCATGGGAGCGCGACCGATGAAACCGCTTACCGCGACCCTGCGCCTGCAGTTCCACAGCGACTTTACCCTGGACCATGCCCTGCCGTTGGTGCCGTACTTTGCCCAACTGGGCATCAGCCACCTGTACGCCTCGCCGATCCTCAAGGCCCGCGCAGGTTCGCGCCACGGCTACGACGTCGTCGATCCTACCCAGGTCAACCCGGAACTGGGCGGCGAAGCGGCGCTCGAGCGCCTGGTCAAAGCGCTGCGCCAGCATGGCATGGGCCTGATCGTGGACACCGTGTCCAACCACATGGCCGTTGGCGGCGCTGACAACCCCTGGTGGCAGAGCCTGCTGGCCTGGGGGCGCCGCAGCCCGTATGCGGAGTTCTTCGATATCCAGTGGCACTCCACCGACCCGCTGCTGGCTGGCCAATTGTTGTTGCCGTTCCTGGGCAGCGATTACGGTGTAGCGCTGAAGGAAGGCCAGATCCCCCTGGAATTCGACGCCGACCAGGGGGTACTGCAAATCGCTCACTATGAGCACCGCTTCCCGATCTGCCCGGTCGATTACGGCTGGGTGCTGGCGCTCAGCGCTGACCCGACCCTGACCAGCCTGGCCGAACAGTTCACCGCCCTTGGCGAGTCCGCCACCCCGCTTGACGATGCCGCGCCGTTGCAAGCCGAACTGGCCCGTCGGGTGCGCGAAGGCGCCGACCTGGCCTCGGCCCTGGTGGCATTCGACAGCCGCAGCGAGGCCGGCTTCAAGCGCCTTCACCTGCTGCTCGAGCGTCAGACCTATCGCCTGGCCAGCTGGCGCACCGCTGCCGACGACATCAACTGGCGGCGCTTTTTCGACATCAATGAGCTGGGCGGTTTGCGGGTCGAGCGCCCGGTGGTGTTCGAAGCCACCCATGCCAAGCTGTTCGAGTTGATTGAACGCGGCCTGGTCGATGGCCTGCGCATCGACCACATCGACGGCCTGGCAGACCCACGCGGTTATTGCCGCAAGCTGCGCCGACGCGTGGACAGCCTGATGGCCAGCCGCCCACTGGACGCTTGCGTTGAGCACTTCCCCATCTACGTCGAGAAAATCCTGGGCGTCGATGAGCATCTGCACCGCGACTGGCTCACCGATGGCACCACCGGCTACGAGTTCATGAACCAGGTCTCGCTGTTGCAGCACGACCCGGCCGGTGAGGCCCCGCTGACCGAACTGTGGTCGACGGTCAGCGAGCGCCCGGCGTTTACCGAAGAAGTGCGCCTGGCGCGCCATCTGGTGCTCAACGCAAGCTTGGCAGGTGACTGCGAATCGGTGGCGCAAGCTCTCCTGCAGGTTGCGCGCAACGACCTGATGACCCGCGATTTATCCTTGGGTGCCATTCGTCGCGCCCTGCAGGCACTGGTCGCGCACTACCCGGTTTACCGCACCTACTTCAATGCGTGTGGCCGCCCGGCCGAGGATGAGGCATTCTTCCAGCAGGCCCTGGCCGATGCGCGCCAGGACCTGAGCGAGGCCGACTGGCCCTTGCTGGAGCAACTGGAAAAATGGTTGGGCGGCGAAGGTTGGCGCCAGCTGCCACCTGGCCGTACCCGCAAGCAACTGCGCCACGCCTGCGTACGCTTCCAGCAATTGACGGCCCCCAGCGCGGCCAAGGCCGTCGAAGACACCGCGTTCTACCGCAGCGCAAGGTTGCTCTCGCGCAACGATGTGGGCTTTGAGGCCGAACGCTTCAGCGCTCCGCTGGAGCACTTCCACAACGAGGCTCAGCGACGCCTGCGGGACTTCCCGGACAACCTGCTGGCCACCGCCACCCATGACCACAAGCGCGGTGAAGACACGCGCGCCCGCCTGGCTGTGCTGAGCGAGCGCGGGCCTTGGCTGGCCAGCCGCATGGCGCACTGGCGCGAGCTGGCAGCGCCATTGCACACACCGCTCGAGGATGGGCTGGCGCCGAGTCCTGGTGATGAAATGCTGCTGCTCCAGACCCTGTTGGGCACCTGGCCGTTGGACCTGGCCGTCGATGACGCCCAAGGCCTTAAGCAATACGCCGAGCGTGTCGGTCAGTGGCAACAGAAAGCGCTGCGCGAGGCCAAGCTGCGCAGCAGTTGGAACGCCCCCAACGAAGCCTACGAAAAGGGCTGTGCTCGCTATCTCGAAGGCCTACTGCTGGAGGCCGATGCCCTGCCCCTGCGCACCTCCATCGCCGAGGCGGCGCAGCTGATCAGTTGCCCGGGTGCGCTCAACAGCCTGGTGCAGGCGTTCATGCGCATGACCGTGCCAGGGGTGCCTGATCTGTATCAGGGTAACGAATACTGGGACTTCAGCCTGGTGGACCCAGACAACCGCCGGCCCGTCGACTATCCCGCTCGACGCAGCACCTTGGCAGAGGCCGCGCCGCTCGACGCGTTGTTAAGCCACTGGCATGACGGCCGGGTAAAGCAGGCGCTGGTGGCCCGCGTGCTCGACTGCCGCATGGCCAACCCGGAGCTGTTCCGCCGGGGCAGTTACCTGCCGTTGACCGTCAAGGGGCGCCATGCCGACAAGGTCGTCGCCTTCGCCCGCCTGGGCGACTCACAACGCGCCGTGATTGTCGCGCCGCGCTTGGCCAGCGGTCTGCTGGGCGCGGCACAGAGCCCTCACGTCCCCCCACAGAACTGGGAAGATACCCGGGTCGTATTGCCGTTCGACTTCTCACCTGCCAATTCGACTGGACTTTTCGGTGGGGCCGTTGTCAGCCCTGTAAGAGAGTTGATGGTGTGTGCTGTGCTGTCGGACTTTCCAGTCAATCTGTTGATCGAAGATAACTAGCATTCAGGAGCGTCATATGAGTGTCGATGATAAACGCATACGCGAGTTTGCCTACCAGATCTGGGAGTCGGAAGGTAAGCCACACGGCGAGGAAGAACGTCACTGGGACATGGCCCGCAAATTGGCGGAAGCCGAAGCCAAAGCCCCTGGGGCCAAAGCCAAGGCCCCGGCCAAGCCAAAGGCGCCTGCCAAGCCCAAGGCCGCTGCTGCACCCAAGCCTCCAGCTGACCCTAAAGTCGCTGCATTGCCAGGGGTGAAGCCTGCGGCTTCGAAGAAGCCACGCGCACCGAAAAAGCCGACCGCTAGCTGAACCATCCACGGCCCTGCCGTCTTCAGCACCGCACTGGCACCGAGCACCTCGGTTGCCAGGCCTGATGACGACAAGGCCGTTGCAGTACCCAACCTTATTTTCCAGACAAGGCCATTCGAGGATTGCCATGAGCCCGCGCACCGCAAAGAAAACCCGCTCCGTTGCACCGTCGCGCATTCGCGAAGGCTTACCCTACCCCCTCGGCGCCACCTGGGACGGCCTGGGCGTGAACTTCGCCATCTTCTCGGCGAACGCCACCAAGGTCGAGCTGTGCGTATTCGACGCCACCGGCGAGAAAGAGCTCGAGCGTATCGAGCTGCCTGAATACACCGACGAGATCTATCACGGTTATCTGCCTGACGCGCACCCGGGCCTGATCTACGGCTATCGCGTGCATGGCCCTTACGAGCCTGAAAACGGCCACCGCTTCAACCCCAACAAACTGCTGATCGATCCCTACGCCAAGCAGTTGGTCGGTGAGCTGAAATGGTCCGAGGCGCTGTTTGGCTACACCATTGGCCACCCAGACGGTGACCTGTCGTTCGACGAGCGCGACAGCGCCCCCTTCGTGCCCAAGTGCAAGGTCATCGACCCGGCGTTCACCTGGGGCCGGGACAACCGTGTCCAAACCCCTTGGGATAAGACCGTCGTGTACGAGGCCCACACCAAGGGCATCAGCAAGCGCCACCCGGCCGTGCCTGAGAACCTGCAAGGCACCTTCGCGGGCCTGGCCAACGACGAGCTGCTCAAGCACATCAAGGACCTGGGCGTCTCCAGCATCGAGCTGCTGCCCATCCATGCATTCGTCAATGACCAGCACCTGCTCGACAAGGGCCTGAACAACTATTGGGGCTACAACACCATCGCGTTCTTTGCACCGCACCCAAGCTACCTGGCCAGCGGCAAGATCGCCGAATTCAAGGAGATGGTGGCGCACCTGCACGACGCGGGCCTGGAGCTGATCCTCGATGTGGTCTACAACCACACCGCCGAAGGCAACGAGATGGGCCCCACGCTCTCCATGCGCGGCATCGACAACGCGTCGTACTACCGCCTGATGCCCGACCAGAAGCGTTACTACATCAACGACTCGGGCACCGGCAACACCTTGGACCTGAGCCATCCGTGCGTCCTGCAACTGGTGACCGATTCGCTGCGTTACTGGGCAGGCGAGATGCATGTCGACGGCTTCCGCTTCGACCTGGCGACCATTCTGGGTCGCTACCACGACGGCTACAGTGAGCGTCACAGCTTCCTCGTAGCCTGCCGCCAGGACCCGCTGCTGCGGCAGGTCAAACTGATTGCCGAGCCATGGGACTGTGGCCCAGGTGGCTACCAGGTAGGCAATTTCGCACCGGGCTGGGCTGAGTGGAACGACCGTTTCCGTGACACCGTGCGCGCTTTCTGGAAGGGCGACGAGGGCCAACTGGCCGATTTTGCCGCCCGCATGACCGGCTCTGGCGACATGTTCAACAACCGCGGCCGCAGGCCGTATTCGTCGGTCAACTTCATCACTGCCCACGACGGCTTCACCTTGCGCGACCTGGTGTCGTACAACGAGAAGCACAACGAGGACAACGACGAGAACAACCAGGATGGCACCAGCAATAACCTGTCCTGGAACTGCGGCGCCGAAGGCCCAACCGAAGATGCGGAAATCAACGCCTTGCGCATGCGCCAGATGCGTAACTTCTTCGCGACCCTGCTGTTTGCCCAGGGCACGCCGATGATCGTTGCCGGCGATGAATTCAGCCGCACCCAGCACGGCAACAACAATGCCTATTGCCAGGACAGCGAAATCGGTTGGGTGAACTGGGATCTGGATGAAGAAGGCCAGGCACTGCTGGCGTTCGTCAAGCGCCTGACCCGTCTGCGCCAGAAGTATCCGGTGCTGCGGCGTTCAAGCTTCCTGGTGGGCGATTACAACGAGGCAATCGGCGTCAAGGACGTGACATGGCTGGCGCCCGATGGCAACGAGATGAGCGTTGAACAGTGGGAAGACCCTAACGGTCGCTGCCTGGGCATGCTGATCGATGGTCGTGCGCAGGTCAGTGGCATTGCCCGTCCAGGTTCGGAGTCCACCGTGTTGCTGATCGTCAACGCCCACCACGATACCGTGCCGTTCAAACTGCCCAGCGTTCCAGAGGGCGAACACTGGAGCTGCGTGATGGATACAGACCGGCCACAACTGCGCAAACCCGAAGACCTGCCATTCGACAGCTCGTTTGACCTGACAGGGCGCTCGGTGGCGCTGATGGTGCTCCAGCACAGCGAAGATTGATGGCAAGCGCATACGTCACGCGCAATGCGTGACGTAGTCGTCACAGACCCGCCGGGCCATCTCAGACAGGGATTGCCCGGCGGGTTTTTTCTGGTGGTTCGACTGTTACCGCTTGAGCCTGCGGCAGGCACGCTCTACACCTTCAACCGGACTATGACGGCCGGCCAGTGCGGTAAAGCCACCGCGGGCAGAACGCCCGCGGGTAGCTGACGATCAGACCGGCTTGAGCACCAGTATCGCCAGCGGAGGCAGGTTCAGCGCCAGCGACAACGGCTGACCATGGCAGGGGGTCTGCTGCGAGGCGACCGTGCCCATGTTACCAACATTGGAGCCCGCATAGGCTTCGGCATCGCTGTTGAGCAGCTCCTGCCATTGCGCCCCGAACGGCACACCGATGCGGTAGCCCTCGCGCACCACGGGCGTGAAGTTGGCAACCACCAGCACTGGCTCGCCCGCGCTGCTCCACCGCAGCCAGGCGAATACACTGTTCTGCGCATCATCCCCGATCAACCACTGGAAGCCCTCGGGCTTGCAGTCCTGCTCATGCAGGGCAGGCACATCGCGGTACAGGCGGTTCAGGTCGCCCACCAGGCGCTGTACACCCTGGTGCTCCGGATACTGCAGCAGGTACCAGTCCAGCTGGTGGTCGTGGTTCCATTCGCGCCACTGGCCGAACTCGCAGCCCATGAACAGCAATTTCTTGCCCGGGTGCATCCACATGAAGGCCAGGTAGGCACGCAGGTTGGCGAACTTCTGCCAGCGATCGCCCGGCATCTTGTCGATCAGCGAGCGCTTGCCGTGTACCACCTCGTCGTGGGAGATCGGCAGGATGAAGTGCTCGGAGTAGGCGTATACCAGGCTGAAGCTCATCTCGTTATGGTGATGAGCACGGTGCACAGGGTCGTTCTGGATGTAGCTGAGCGAGTCATGCATCCAGCCCATGTTCCACTTGTAGTGGAAACCCAGGCCGCCCTCTTCGGTTGGCTTGCTCACGCCAGGCCAGGCCGTCGATTCCTCGGCAATGATCAAGGCACCCGGCGCTTCATGCGCCGCCACGCCGTTGAGGTGGCGGATGAAGTCGATGGCCTCGAGGTTCTCACGCCCACCATGGCGATTGGGCACCCATTCACCGGCCTTGCGCGAGTAGTCGCGGTACAGCATCGACGCCACGGCATCTACCCGCAGCCCGTCGATGTGGAAGTGTTTGAGCCAGTGAAGCGCCGAAGCCATCATGAAGCCCCGCACCTCGTTACGGCCGAGGTTGTAGATCAGCGTGTTCCAGTCCTGGTGATAGCCTTCGAACGGGTTGTCGTATTCGTAGAGGGCCGTGCCGTCGAAGCGCGCCAGACCATGTTCGTCCGTGGGAAAATGCGCCGGCACCCAGTCCAGGATCACGCCGATGCGTGCCTGGTGGCAGGCGTCGATGAAGGCGGCGAAGTCCTCTGCCGTGCCATAGCGCGACGTCGGGGCGAACATCGACAGGGGCTGGTAGCCCCACGAGCCGCCAAAGGGGTGCTCCATGATCGGCAGCAGCTCGATATGGGTGAAACCCAGCTCCTGCACGTAGGGCACCAGGCGCTCGGCCAACTCACGCCAATTGTAGAAACGCCCCACCTCCCCAGCTTCGTCCAGCTCGCAGCGCCAGGACCCGGGGTGCAGTTCGTAGATCGACAAGGGGGCGCCGTAGGCGTGGCGCTGGGCGCGCTCGTCCATCCACTGCTGGTCGCGCCATTCATGGGCTAGCGCACCGGCCACCTTGGAAGCGGTGCTGGGCGGCAATTCGGTGGCACGGGCCAAGGGGTCGGCTTTGAGCGGCAGGATCCCATCCTTGCCCAGCACCTCGAACTTGTAGGTCTCACCCACGCCCAGGCGTGGAATGAACAGCTCCCAGACCCCGGCACCGTGGCGCAGGCGCATCGGGTGCCGACGACCGTCCCAGTTGTTGAACTCGCCCACGACCGATACCCGGCGCGCATTGGGTGCCCATACCGAGAAGCACACCCCGTCCACCCCGTCGACTTGTGCCGGCTGGGCACCAAAACGCCCTGCCAGGTCCCGGTGATTGCCCTCGGCGAACAGGTGCAGGTCGATGTCGCCAAGCTGCGGGCCGAAGCTGTAGGGGTCTTCCGTGACTTGCTCGCCGCCAGCCCAGTTGATGTGCAACTGATAGGGAAGCGCCTCGTTCAGGCGCGCGGTGAACAGGCCAGGTATCGCGCCGGGCTGCATGTCAGCCAGTACGCGCTGGTCGTCGCGCGCCAGCACGCGGGCGCCCAGTGCATTGGGCAAGTAGGCACGGATGGTCACGCCCCCTGCAGGATCGGTGTGAGGCCCCAGCACCGCAAAAGGATCGGCGTGCTCGGCGCGCGCCAGGGCATCCAGGTCCCGTTGGCCAAGACCGCCGTTTTCACGCGTTGAAACGTTCATTCTGACTCTCCCCAGGTACTGATCAGTCCATGCAGGCCATGCAAAGGCACGGCCAGCCAGCTTGGACGGTTTTCGGCTTCATAAGTTATTTCGTATGCCGCTTTTTCCAGGCAGAACAGCTCAAGTGCCGCACGCTCGCCTTCGGCGTGTTCCCAGGCGTGGGGCATGGCCGCGGTGGCCAGGCCATAAGCCTCGATGAATGCATGCCGGGACTGGTGAAGGTACTGTCGGGCCACCCGCTGCCGAGCTTGTCGCGCCGGCTCGGAAAGGTCCACGGTAGAGGCGCTGCGCAGGATCATCGCAGCAGCATAGTCGAAAGAGCGCAACACACCGCTGACATCTTTGTACGGGCTATGCTTGGCCCGGCGCTCTTCCAGTGGCCGGGATGGTTCCCCCTCGAAGTCGATCAGGTAGGCATCGCCTTGCACCACCAGCACCTGGCCCAGGTGAAGGTCGCCATGCACACGCATCAACAGGCCGCCCTGCGCCTGCTGTGCCAGTTCGGCCACGCGCTGGGCGAGCCCGTCGCGCTGCTGCTGCAGGTCATCGACCAATGCCTGGCTTTCCGCGTCGAGCTTGTCACGGTGCTGCGTCAACAGATCCAGCGCATGGGTCAGCTCTGTGCTGATCTGTGCACTCCACCGCTCGCTGTCTTCGGCAGTGCTCGGATAAGGCGCGAAAGCCTCGTCATCGGTAGGTGCCGCGAGCATCAGGTGCATCTCGCCCAGGCGCTGGCCAAGCAGGGAAGCGAAGTCGCGCAGCTCGTTGACCGCGTCGGTGTGCGGTTCACCTTCGCTGCTGGAGGGCTGCATCTGGTCGCGAATGGCGCGCTCCAGGGTGTTCTGGGACCAGGCCCAGGCATCGCCCTGATTACTCAGATAGCCTTGGGCGATCATCAACAGGTGCGGTGCGCCTTGGGCATCCTCGCGACTGACCCAGGCCAGCAACGGCGAGATGTTGGCAAAGCCGGCTGCGGTGAGATAAGCACTCATTTCAAGCTCTGGATGAATGCCTGCGTTGACCCGCCGGATCAACTTGAGCACCACCGAATCGCCCACCACTACCGAACTGTTTGACTGCTCGGCGCTCAAGTAGCGCACCGGGCTGTCATCACCCAGTGCCAGGCCAGCCAACTGTTCGGTGTGGTTGAAATGCAGCTCGCCCTGATCATTCCCACAGGACAAGCGCAGGCCCTCCTGACAGGCCTGGAGCACCGCGCGAATGAACGGCTCGAGCACAAAGGCATCGGTGATCATGCCCACTTCATTGGCCCGTCGCACGCGCGACAAGGCCAACTGCTGCGGCAACGCCGTACTGATCTGCTCCTCGGGCAGCAGGCCGAACGGCAGCTGGTAGCGGCTTGTCACCCCGTCGCTGATCACCTCGATTTCACTGAGCAGCACGGGCGTGCCGGCCGTGGTCATGCGCACGCCATAGCTCAGGTCGACCTGATCAATAGGCCCTTCCTTGCCCGCGAACCAACGCCGCTTGGGCAGGTACTGGGGCAGGATGGTGGACTGCAGGGCGTCGCGTGAAGGCGACTCGAGCAGCTCTTCCAGACGTTTGCGTAGCACTAATGTAGTCAATTCCGGTAACCCCTCAGTAGGCTGGTTATGCCAGCTGGGCATGCGATCGTGGGCAGCCAGCACGAACCAGTAAAAGCCATAAGGCGGCAAGGTCAGCAGGAACGGCAACTGCCCGATGGGCGGGAAGGCGCTGCCTCCGATCATTTCCACGGGGACCTTGTCGGCGTATTGGGACAAGTCCAGTTCCGCAGCCTGGGCTGCGCGGGACACGTTGGCCACACAGAGAATGACCTCGGTGTGGCCATCGGCACCGGTGAACTCCCGGATGTAGGCAAGGATGCGTCGGTTGCTGGGTGTCAGGGTGCGCAGCGTGCCGCGGCCGAAGGCTTTCTGCTGCTTGCGCACGGCGAGCAGGCGACGGGTCCAGTTGAGCAGTGAATGGGGATCGTGGCTCTGCGCTTCGACGTTGACCGTCTGATAGCCGTAGAGCGGGTCCATGATCGGTGGCAGCACCAGCCGCTGTGGGTCGGCGCGGGAGAAGCCGCCGTTGCGGTCAGGCGACCACTGCATGGGCGTACGCACACCGTCGCGATCACCCAGGTAGATGTTGTCGCCCATGCCCAGCTCATCGCCGTAGTACAGCGTCGGTGTACCTGGCATGGACAGCAGCAGACTGGTGAGCAGCTCGATCCTGCGCCGGTCGCGCTGCAGCAGCGGCGCCAGGCGGCGCCGGATGCCGAGATTGATCCGGGCGCGGCGGTCTTCGGCGTAGTAGTTCCAGAGGTAGTCGCGCTCACGGTCGGTGACCATCTCCAGGGTCAGCTCATCGTGGTTACGCAGGAAGATGGCCCACTGGCAGTTGGCCGGAATCTCCGGGGTCTGGCGCAGGATGTCGGTGATGGGGAAGCGATCTTCCATCGCAAGCGCCATGTACATGCGCGGCATCAGAGGAAAATGGAACGCCATGTGGCATTCGTCCCCATCGCCTTCGCCGAAGTAAGGGCGGGTGTCCTCCGGCCATTGGTTGGCCTCGGCGAGCAGCATGCGGTCAGGGTAATTGGCATCGATCTCGGCCCGGATCGCCTTGAGCACACCATGGGTTTCGGGCAGGTTTTCGTTGTTGGTGCCGTCGCGCTCGATCAAGTACGGGATGGCGTCGAGCCGCAAGCCATCGACGCCCAGGTCCAGCCAGAAACGCATCACGCCGATCACAGCCTTGAGCACCTGCGGATTGTCGAAGTTCAGGTCCGGCTGATGGGAATAGAACCGGTGCCAGAAGTACTGGCCTGCCACCGGGTCCCAGGTCCAGTTGGATTTCTCGGTATCGAGGAAGATGATGCGGGTGCCGTCGTATTTGTGGTCGTCATCGGACCACACATAGAAGTCACGGGCCTTGCTGCCACGTTTGGCGTGGCGGGCACGTTGAAACCACGGGTGCTGGTCGCTGGTGTGGTTGATGACCAGCTCGGTGATCACCCGCAGCCCGCGCTTGTGCGCCTCGGTAATGAAGCGGCGGGCGTCGGCCAAGGTGCCATAGTCCGGATGCACCGCCTTGTATTCGGCGATGTCGTAGCCGTCGTCGCGCCGGGGCGAGGGGTAGAACGGAAGCAGCCATAAGGTGTTTACGCCCAGCTCAGCGATGTAGTCGAGCTTGCTGATCAACCCGGCAAAGTCACCGATACCGTCGTTGTTGGCATCGAAGAACGACTTGATGTGCAACTGGTAGATCACCGCATCCTTGTACCACAGCGGGTCGTCGATGAAGGCTGCCGGGCGGGTACGCTTGGCCATGGACCATTCCTCTGAATGCTTGATCGGTAAAAACCCGTCAGAGAGCGGGCGCGCCCGCTCCCTGACACGCTCAGCTGACTTTGCTGATTCGCCAGATACCGAATGGCTGATGCCAAGGCTCGATGCGCATGAACTGGGTCTTGCCGTACCACGACCAGCGATGACCATTCATCAGGTCCTCCCCGTGGGTTTCGGCACCGTCATCAAGGCCAAGCTCCCACAACGGCAGTTCGAAATGGGCTTCCTGGGCGTTGTGCGGGTCCAGGCTCACGGCGATGAGAATGTAATTGTCACGGGCGGGGGTGCGCTTTGCGAAATACAGGATGTTGTCATTCCAGCAGTTGAGCAGCGTCAGGCCCAGGTGGCTCTGCAGGGCCGGGTTCTGCCGGCGGATACGGTTGAGCTGGGCGATCTCGGCGATGATGTTGCCCGGTTGGGTAAAGTCTCGCGGGCGGATCTCGTACTTCTCCGAGTCCAGGTATTCTTCCTTGCCCGGCAGCCCTGCCGCTTCGCACAGCTCGAAGCCCGAGTACATGCCCCACAAGCCCGACCCCATGGTCGCCAGTGCGGCCCGGATGAGGAAGCCGGCCCGGCCATTTTGCTGGAGGAAGAACGGGTTGATGTCTGGCGTGTTGACGAAGAAGTTCGGCCGGTAGCATTGGCTCCACGGCGGCTGGTTGAGCGTTTCGAAATACTCGCTCAGCTCCTGCTTGGTGTTGCGCCAGGTGAAATAGGTGTAGCTCTGCGCATAGCCGACCTTGCCCAGGCGGGCCATCATGGCGGGCTTGGTGAACGCCTCAGCCAGGAACAGCACGTCCGGGTATCGACTGCGCACATTGGCGATCAGCCACTGCCAGAACGGCAGGGGTTTGGTATGCGGGTTGTCCACCCGGAACGTTTTCACGCCCTCCTCCACCCAACCGATGATCACATCACGCAGGGCGATCCACAGCCCAGGCACGGCATCGGGCGCGTAGAAGTCGACGTTGACGATGTCCTGGTACTTCTTCGGCGGGTTCTCGGCATAGCGGATGGTGCCGTCCGGGCGCCAGCTGAACCAGCCTGGATGTTCCTGGAGCCACGGATGGTCCTGGGAGCACTGGATGGCGAAGTCCAGGGCGATTTCCAGACCGTGCTGGGCTGCCGCCGATACCAGGCGACGGAAATCTTCACGCGTGCCGAGTTCGGGGTGGATCGCATCGTGCCCACCGTCGGCACTGCCAATGGCGTAGGGGCTGCCAGGGTCCCCCGGCTGGGCCTGCAACGAATTGTTCCGGCCCTTTCTGTGCTGCATGCCAATGGGGTGAATGGGCGGGAAATACAACACGTCAAAGCCCATGTCGCGAATCATCGGCAGGCGCTGATGCACATCGTTGAAGGTGCCATGGCGCTGGGGATCATCGGTGATCGAACGGGGGAACAGCTCATACCAGCTGGCGAATTGCGCGGCCGGGCGGTCCACATCCAGCGGGTAGTTGCAACTGCGGGTCAGGTAGCTGCGGTGTTCGGCGGCGGCCATCATCTGCGATGCCTCGGCGCCCAGCAGCAGGGCCACTTGTTCATCCTCGGGCAGCGTCTGCAAGGTGGCTTGCAGCGACTGTAATTGCTCGCGCAAGGCGCCGCTGCTCAATTCAATGCCCTTGCCCAGCAGCAACCGCCCTTCCTCGAGTTCCAGCTTTACGCCGACGCCGGCATTGAACTTTTTCTCCAGGTCGTAGCAGTAGGTGGCGTAGGGGTCGATCCAGGCTTCGATGCTGAACACATGCGGCCCGATTTCAGTGGGGGTGAATTCTGCCAGCCACAGGTCATTGCCGGGCGAAGTCATGGGCACGCAATGAATGCGACGGCTACCGGCCTGGCACCAGTTCAACACCACAGCCATCCGGTCGTGGCCGTCGGTGAATACCTTGGTGCTGACCGAAACCGGCTGGTTGCTGATGGCCTTGGCGGCAAAGGCGCCGCCGTCGAGCACCGGCTGGGTGTCCTCGATGGCGATACGCGGTGCCATCAAGGCCTGGGACAGGCTGATGACCTGGTCCGGATGATCATTTGCCGTGGGCACGCTTTCGAAGGGCTCGTTCAAAGACATCAGGCCTTGCTCCCTGGGACTGGTGGCGGTAAGGATTGAGAGCGCGGCGACCAAGCCTGGGTTCAAAAATGAATTGATTCGAAGCACCAGCGGTCGAACGCTGCAGGACAGGTTCACTCAACCGCAAGAGGCATGGCCATGACGCTCCCAACGCCCCCGGAAACGCCCGATCCGAACATTGACGATCCCAACCTCCCGCCCCCAGAGCCTGAGCGTGACCCGGATGACCTGCCGATTCAGCCGACCGTGCCGCCAACCGTGGGTGACCCACCCAGTCAAGAACCCCCGATAAAGGCGTAAGACTGTTCATTCAAGATCGCTGGGGCCGCTGAGCGGCTCCAGGTGAACGGCACTACGCTAACGGCGGGCGATTGAAGTCGACGACTGTCAATTTTGCCCGTGGCGCGTCGGCTGCGTTGTTTCGATCAAAAGTCACCCTGTGTCGCTGACCTTTCTACTCGACCCTGCCCAGTTCAGCCACGCTGATCTCCCGCATCCTGAACTTCTGCACCTTGCCCGTCACCGTCATGGGAAATTCATCGACGAAGCGGATATGGCGGGGCACCTTGTAGTGGGCGATACGGGATTTGCACCAGGCCTGCAGCTCCTCGGCAGTGGCCTGGTGACCTGGATGCAGCTTGACCCAGGCGACGATGTCCTCGCCGTAGCGGCTGCATGGGATACCAATGACCTGGGCATCGGCGACCGCCGGGTGGGTATAGAAGAACTCTTCTATTTCACGCGGGTAGATGTTTTCGCCACCGCGGATGATCATGTCCTTGTTGCGCCCGACGATGCGCACATAGCCCGCCTCGTCCATCACCGCCAGGTCACCGCTGTGCATCCATCCGGCCGCGTCGATGGCACTGGCCGTGGCCTCGGGGTTATCCCAGTAACCCAGCATCACGCTGTAGCCGCGCGTGCAAAGCTCCCCGGTTTCACCGCGCGCAACCGTTGCGCCTTGCGGGTCGATGATCTTGCTTTCCAGTTGCGGCTGGGTACGGCCCACAGTGGTGACGCGCAGCTCCAGGTCATCATCCGGGCCGGTTTGCAACGACACCGGGCTTGTTTCAGTCATGCCGTAAGCGATCTGCACCTGGGCCATGTGCATCTGGTCGATGACCCTGCGCATGACCTCGATCGGGCAGGTGGCGCCGGCCATGATGCCGCTGCGCAAGGACGACAGGTCCATACGCTGGCGGGCCGGATGATCGAGCATGGCGATGAACATGGTGGGCACGCCGTACAGGATGGTGCCGCGTTCCTCGGCCACGGCGCGCAAGGCCAACTCGGCGTCGAAGCCGTCGCCTGGGTAGATCATGGTGGTGCCATGGGTGATGCAGCCTAGGTTGCCCATGACCATGCCGAAACAGTGATACAAGGGCACCGGGATCACCATGCGGTCATGCGCAGTCAAGCCCAGGCTTGCGCCAACCATGAAGCCGTTGTTCAGAATGTTGTAGTGGCTGAGGGTAGCGCCCTTGGGCGCGCCGGTGGTGCCAGAGGTGTACTGGATGTTCACCGGCTGGTCGAAATGCAGGCTGTTTTGCCGAGCCGTGCACGCTTCGTGGCTTACGGACATGCCCCAAGTGGCCAATGCCTCCCACGGCAGGAAGCCAGCAGGCGGGTCGTTGGCCAGGCTTACGACCCCGCGCAAGGCGGGCAGCGCGGCACTGCTGATCTGACCGGGTGCTGCGGTCGCCAACTCCGGCACCAAGGCCTGGACCATGGCGTGGTAATCGGAATGCTTGAACGCGTCGGCACAGACCAGCCAGCTGCACCCTGACTGGCGCAGCACGTACTCAAGCTCACCCACCCGGTAAGCCGGATTGACGTTGACCAGGATGGCGCCCACCTTGGCAGTTGCCACCTGCAGGATGCACCACTGCGCGCAGTTGGGTGCCCAGATGCCCACGCGGTCACCGGTTTCGATCCCAAGGGCCATCAGCGCCCGGGCACACGACTCGACCTGCTCCGCCAGTTGCCGCCAGCTGTAGCGCAGGCGCTGGTGCCGAGCCACCAAGGCTTCCTGCTCGCCCAGGCGCGCCACGGTCGCGTCGAAGGCCTGGCCAATGGTTTGAGTAAGCAAGGGGCGGTCCTGGCGACCGCGGGTATAGCTGGGTTGGGTCATGTGCGTCCCTTCTTTTGATTGTTCTGGGTAGGGGGCCAAACGCGCGCCAATCACTTTGGCTCAGATTTACGTTTACGTAAAGGTGACGGATAAATTGACAAAAAAGCAGGTGCAGGTTTACGTTTACGTAAAGGTGATAGGCAGTTGAGCACGCTTTCGGCGTCAGCTGCCTGCCCAGGCAAGCTTGCCGCTCGCAGCGTGATCCCATTTCAAGAACAACAAGGTGCCCTCGCATGCATTACCCCAGCCTGAACTTCGCCCTGGGCGAGACCATCGACATGCTTCGCGACCAGGTGCGCACCTTCGCCGCCGCCGAGCTCGCCCCTCGCGCCGCGCAGATCGACCACGACAACCTGTTCCCTGCCGACATGTGGCGCAAGTTCGGCGACATGGGCCTGCTCGGCATCACCGTGCCGGAAGAATACGGTGGCGCAGGCTTGGGTTATCTGGCGCACGTGGTGGCGATGGAAGAAATCAGCCGCGCCTCGGCCTCGGTCGCGCTGTCCTACGGCGCCCACTCCAATTTGTGCGTCAACCAGATCAACCGTAACGGCACGCCCGCGCAAAAGGCCAGGTACCTGCCCAAGCTTCTCAGCGGCGAGCACGTCGGCGCCTTGGCGATGAGCGAACCCAATGCAGGGTCGGACGTGGTGTCGATGAAACTGCGCGCCGACAAACGCGGCGACCACTACGTGCTCAACGGCAGCAAGACGTGGATCACCAACGGGCCCGACGCCAACACCTACGTCATCTACGCCAAGACCGATCTGGAAAAGGGCCCCCATGGCATCACTGCGTTCATCGTCGAGCGCGATTGGGCAGGCTTTAGCCGCAGCAACAAGTTCGACAAGCTGGGCATGCGTGGCTCGAACACCTGCGAGCTGTTCTTCGATGACGTGCACGTGCCAGAGGACAACATCCTCGGCCAACTCAATGGCGGCGTACGGGTGTTGATGAGCGGCCTGGACTACGAGCGCGTGGTGCTCGCCGGCGGCCCTACCGGCATCATGCAGAGCTGCATGGACCTGGTGGTGCCGTACATCCATGACCGCAAGCAATTCGGGCAGAGCATCGGCGAGTTCCAGTTGATCCAGGGCAAGGTCGCCGATATGTACACCCAGCTCAACGCCAGCCGCGCTTACCTGTATGCCGTGGCCCAGGCGTGCGATCGCGGCGAAACCACCCGCAAGGACGCAGCCGGGGTGATCCTCTACACCGCCGAACGCGCCACGCAGATGGCCCTGGAGGCGATCCAGATTCTTGGCGGCAACGGGTATATCAACGAATTTCCCGCAGGTCGCTTGCTGCGCGATGCCAAGCTGTACGAAATCGGCGCCGGCACCAGCGAAATCCGCCGGATGCTGATCGGCCGCGAGTTGTTCAACGAGACCCGCTGAACACGCTGGCGCTGCGGCCGGCTCATACGCCCGCCGTGGCCACACCGGACAACCTTGCACGGCCAAGCCAAGGGCGCGCCGCTGCACCAGGAGTCATGATGATTCTGAAAACCCAAGTGAACCCCCGGTCACCCGAATTCGCCCAGTCCCAGGCGGCCATGCTGGCACAGGTCGACAACCTGCGTGTGCTGCTTGCCCAGGTAGCCCAGGGTGGCGGCGCCAAGGCTCAGGAGCGGCACACCTCGCGAGGCAAACTGCTGCCGCGCGAGCGAATCGAACGTCTGCTCGATGCCGGTTCCGCCTTTCTTGAAATCGGCCAGTTGGCTGCACACCAGGTCTACGGCGAAGACGTTCCGGCAGCCGGCCTGATCGCCGGGATCGGGCGCGTGGAAGGCGTGGAATGCATGATCGTGGCCAACGACGCGACGGTCAAAGGTGGCTCTTACTACCCGCTGACGGTGAAAAAGCACCTGCGGGCGCAGACCATTGCCTTGCAGAACCGTCTGCCGTGCATCTACCTGGTCGATTCTGGCGGCGCCAACTTGCCGCGCCAGGACGAGGTGTTTCCCGACCGTGAGCACTTCGGGCGGATTTTCTTCAACCAGGCCAACATGAGCGCACTGGGCATCGCCCAGATCGCCGTGGTGATGGGGTCATGCACCGCAGGCGGCGCCTACGTGCCGGCAATGGCGGACGAGGCGATCATGGTGCGTCAACAGGCCACCATCTTCCTGGCCGGCCCACCGCTGGTGAAGGCGGCCACAGGCGAGGTGGTGAGCGCCGAGGCGCTAGGCGGCGCCGATGTGCATTGCCGCACCAGCGGTGTAGCCGACCATTACGCCGAGAACGACGAGCATGCCCTGGCGCTGGCCAGGCGCTGCGTGGCCAATCTCAACTGGCGCAAGCTCGGTGCCCTGCAATGCAAGCCGCCGGTTGCGCCCTTGTATGCGGCGCAGGAGCTATATGGCGTGATTCCGGCTGACGCCAAGCAGCCTTTCGATGTGCGTGAAGTCATCGCACGGCTGGTCGATGGCTCGGTGTTCGATGAATTCAAAGCCTTGTTCGGGACCACGCTGGTGTGCGGCTTCGCCCACCTGCACGGCTACCCGATCGCCATCCTGGCCAACAACGGCATCCTGTTTGCCGAGGCTGCGCAAAAAGGCGCGCACTTCATCGAGCTGGCTTGCCAGCGCGGTATCCCGCTGCTGTTCCTGCAGAACATCACGGGGTTCATGGTGGGCAAGAAGTACGAAGAAGGCGGCATCGCCAAGCATGGCGCCAAGTTGGTCACGGCCGTGGCCTGCGCGCAGGTACCCAAGTTCACGGTCATCATTGGCGGCAGTTTCGGTGCCGGCAACTACGGCATGTGCGGACGCGCCTACGACCCGCGCTTTCTCTGGATGTGGCCCAATGCGCGCATCGGGGTGATGGGCGCCGAACAGGCTGCCGGCGTGCTGGTGCAGGTCAAGCGCGAGCAGAGCGAGCGCAGCGGCGAGCCGTTTGGCGCCGAGGATGAGGCCAGGCTCAGGCAGCCGATCCTCGATCAGTACGAGCATCAGGGCCACCCCTACTACTCCAGCGCCCGCCTATGGGACGACGGCGTCATCGACCCAGCGCAGACCCGCGATGTGCTGGCCCTGGCCTTGTCTGCGGCGCTGAACGCACCGATCGAACCGAGCCGCTTCGGCATATTCAGGATGTGACCCCATGAGCGATTTCACTACGGTAGAGGTGAGCCACGATCCACGTGGCTTCGCCACCTTGTGGCTCAGCCACGAGGACAAGCACAACGCCTTCAATGCCTTGATGATCCGCGAGCTGAACATTGCCCTGGGGCAGCTTGCCGACGACGCGGGCGTACGCTTCGTGTTGCTGCGCGGGCGGGGACGGCATTTCAGTGCCGGCGCCGACCTTGCGTGGATGCAGCAGTCGGCGCAGCTGGACTTCAACACCAACCTGGATGACGCACGCGAGCTGGGCGAGTTGATGTATGCACTGCACCGCATCAAGGTGCCGACCCTGGCAGTGGTCCAGGGCGCCGCATTCGGCGGCGCCCTGGGCCTGATCAGTTGCTGTGACATGGCCATCGGTGCCGAAGACGCCCAGCTGTGCCTGTCGGAAGTGCGCATCGGCCTGGCACCGGCGGTGATCAGTCCCTTCGTGGTCAAGGCCATCGGCGAGCGCGCCGCCCGCCGTTATGCACTCACGGCAGAGCGCTTCAGCGGGTTGCAGGCCCAGGCCCTTGGGTTGTTGGCCGAGGTGTACCCGGCTAGCCAGTTGGAGGCCAGCGTGAACCAGTGGGTTGAAACCCTTCTGGCCAATAGCCCCCAGGCAATGCGCGCGACCAAGGAGCTGTTGCGCGAGGTCGACGGCGGCACCCTCAGCCCTGGCCTGCGTCGTTATTGTGAGAACGCCATCGCGCGAATCCGCGTAAGCGCCGAGGGCCAGGAAGGCCTTCGTGCGTTTCTGGAAAAACGCCAACCTGCCTGGCAGGCCGATGCAAACAAGGAGCCACGCCCATGAACCGCCCGCCATTGACAACGTTGCTGGTGGCCAACCGTGGTGAAATCGCCTGCCGGGTGATGCGCACCGCCAAGGCCATGGGCCTGACCACGGTGGCGGTGCACAGCGCCATCGACCGTAATGCCCGCCACAGCCGGCAAGCCGATGTGTGCGTTGACCTGGGCGGTAACAAGGCGGCAGACAGTTACCTGCAGATCGACAAGCTGGTGGCGGCGGCCAAGGCAAGCGGTGCCCAGGCCATTCACCCGGGCTATGGCTTTCTTTCGGAAAACGCAGATTTTGCCCGCGCAGTCGAAGCCGCTGGCTTGATGTTCCTGGGCCCACCTGCGTCGGCCATCGACGCCATGGGCAGCAAGTCGGCCGCCAAGGCCTTGATGGAGTCCGCAGGCGTGCCGCTGGTGCCGGGCTATCACGGCCAGGCCCAGGACCTGGACACCTTCAAGCAAGCCGCCCGGCACGTCGGCTACCCGGTCCTGCTCAAGGCCAGCGCCGGTGGTGGCGGCAAGGGCATGAAGGTGGTCGAGGACGAAAGCCAGTTGGCCGATGCCCTGGCGTCGGCGCAACGTGAAGCCCTGTCATCCTTTGGCGATGCGCGGATGCTGGTGGAAAAGTACGTATTGAAGCCGCGCCATGTGGAGATCCAGATTTTTGCCGATCGCCATGGCCACTGCCTGTACCTCAACGAACGGGATTGCTCGATCCAGCGGCGTCACCAGAAGGTGGTCGAGGAAGCCCCTGCCCCGGGCCTTTCGGCAGACCTGCGCCGCGCCATGGGCGAGGCGGCAGTACGCGCGGCGCAGGCCATCGGCTATGTCGGCGCTGGCACCGTGGAATTTCTGCTGGACGCCCGTGGCCAGTTCTTCTTCATGGAAATGAACACGCGCCTGCAGGTGGAGCACCCCGTCACCGAGGCCATCACCGGCCTGGACCTGGTGGCCTGGCAGATTCGCGTGGCCTGCGGTGAACCCCTGCCCATCACCCAGGACCAGGTACCGCTCAACGGCCATGCCATCGAAGTGCGGCTGTACGCCGAAGATCCGGCCAATGACTTCTTGCCGGCCACCGGCACCCTGACGCTTTACCGAGAACCGGCTTGCGGCCCAGGCCGGCGCGTGGACAGCGGTGTGAGCGAAGGCGATGCGGTGTCGCCCTTCTACGACCCGATGCTGGGCAAACTGATCGCCTGGGGCGAAGACCGGGAGCAGGCCCGCCTGCGCTTGCTGGCCATGCTGGATGAGTTCGCGGTAGGCGGCGTCAAGACCAACATCGCCTTCCTGCGACGTATCCTGGCCCACCCTGGGTTTGCAGCAGCCGAGCTGGATACCGGCTTCATCCCGCGTCATCAGGAAACGCTTTTGCCCGCCGCGCAGGCATTGTCGGCCGAGGGCTGGGAGGCTGCAGCCCAGGCGTGGTTGCTGAGCGAACCTGCCCGCGCACGCGTGGACGACCCACACTCCCCATGGGCCCGACAAGACGGGCTGCGCTTGGGGGCTGGAACTTCGCTGAATGTGCATCTGACCCACAATGGGCATGACCAGGCCGTTACGCTCAACCAGAAGACCCAAGGCATCTGGAGCCTGCAAGGGGATTGGCTGATGCGAGAGCAGGCAGGCCTGCGCACCCGCCACCTGGCCATTCGCAAAGGTGCCAGCCTGTATCTGCACTGGGATGGAGAACTCCACAGCCTCGAAGCATTCGACCCGCTCGCTCAGGCAGCCATCGACCTTGCCCATCAAGGCGGCCTGACCGCCCCCATGAACGGCAGCATCGTGCGGGTACTGGTCGAGGTGGGTCAGGCGGTAGAGGCAGGTGCCCCGCTGGTGGTGCTGGAGGCCATGAAGATGGAGCACAGCATTCGGGCCCCCAAGGCCACCACGGTCAAAGCCTTGCTGTGCCAGGAAGGCGACATGGTCAGCGAGGGGGCAGCGCTGGTCGAACTGGAACCGTGAAGGCCGCGGGGTCGCGGTGCCTGACGGCCTGCGGCCCTTGCCTCACCGCACGGGCCACGTGGCCTCAGAACGCACCGTGTACCCGCACTACCACGCCCAGGAACTCACAGCCGGTTTCGCAGAGCACCGTGGGGTAACGGGTGTTCAACGGCTTGAGCATCTTGTCGCCGCCTTCTTCGACCAATTGGCGGAGCACGGGGGCTTTGCCAGGCTGGCGTGCGATCACCAACCTGCCGGGCTCCACGGGCAACCCGGTATCGACCAGCACGCGCATGCCTTCGGGCACGCTCTTGCCGCTGGCAGCGTTCATCGAGTCGTTTTCCACGGCAAGCCAGAACGCATTGCCGGCAGGCATGTAGTCGGTCTGCTCGTGCACTTCACTGGTTTCAGGCAACGGGCCCTGCAAGTCCGCCCACTTGAGCACCGGAAAGCGAAAGCTCGCATAGAGCAGGGCCTGTGCGGAAACAGGCGGCTGAGCACCGTAGCGGCCAGGTGTTTCGCGCATCAGGTCGCGCTCGACCACCATGACCTGCGCCTCCAGAAAGACCAGGCCGAGCTTTTCCAGTTTTTCGTTGATGGTCTCCAACGTGGGACGACGGGTGCCGCGAAGCCAGTGCCCTACCCCACCTTGCGTCATGCCCAGGCGCTCGGCCAGTTTCAACTGGCTGAGGTTGTGTTCGCGCTTGTAGCGCTTGAGAAATGCATTCCAATTTTCCATGAGCGGCAACAATACGGACTGTATTGGAAGCAGCAATACACAATCTGAATTATTTATTTGGCGCTAGAAAATACAAATTGACCTATGCTCTGAGTTCATTGTGTTTGACGAGAACCTGGAAGGTATCGCAAAGAAACATCCGAAAAACGACGAAACAGATCTCGACAGCGAAGCCGCCCGCCGCGCGCTGGATTATTACCTAAACCCCAACCCGCCCCGCCCTACGCCCGAGAACAGGATTTGGACGCTTCACGAAGGCGTCACACGTGATCAAGCACAGGAGCATGCCATTGCCCTGCTGCGCTGTGCGGCAGCAACCGCCCAGGAAACCGCCACCCACCAGCACGGTGGCCAGCGAGAGCTGCTGTTTGCCTTGATGCACATGATGGACATGGCTCGCGCGCTGCTGGAACACCAGCGCACGGCAGACCCCGCCGCTTGAGGCAGGTTGCCGTGAATGAGAGGGAACGCAGTAGGCGCTTGGCGTGTAAAGCCAAGGCCCCGCTTTGGGGGACAAGGAAGCGCAGCGGTAGATTTTCTACCGTCGTGAATAAAAAATCATTTGACTGGCAAATGATAACGATTATTATTGCACTCAGCTGATCGCGAGATCAGCTGGATAAACCGGAGCTTAGGTCGCTCTCGGATTATCTCCTCATCAGGCTAATCACGGTTTTTGACCCAGCTTTTTGCTGGGTCTTTTTTTTGGCTCTTCAGGCTAATGAAGATCGTGATGGCGGCGATGTTAGCAAAAGTGTTTCCGGGGGTGAACGGCCATTACAAAAGTTTGCCGATTCAGCACTTGAGAATCAATCTCGTTAAGCCTAAGCTCGGCTTCTACGGATGTCCCCATCTGCTCTCTAGCAAGGAACTGCTCATGACCCGCATGCTCTTGCGCCTCCATACGCCTCTGCCCGAGCACGCTGCCGATAGCGATGCTGCCCTGTTGCTCGCACTCAAGCGCCTGCCACGCGCTGCGCAACAAGTGTTTCTGCTAAGCCGTCTCGATCAGCTGGCCCAGGCCAGGGTCGCCACACGTCTAGGCTTGCCCCTACGCAGTGTCGAGCGTCTCATGGTCCAGGCGTTGCTCGCCGGTCAGCCCCGCCCCGATGGCCCGACGAGCCAGGCAGCTCGGTGGTATGTGCGTTTGCAGAGCCCGGACGTCACCGCCTGCGAGCGTATCGACTTTCGTCGCTGGCTGGACGCCTCGCCCAACCACTTGCAGGCGTTCCACGCTACCGAACTGCGCTGGCGCAGCCTGTACGCGCCTGCACTGGCCCTGGGCCGCGATGGCTGGTATCGCAAGGGTCGCGCTGCCCTGTCGTTGTGTGGATGTTCGATTGCCGCCGCGCTGGGCATGGCCGTATTGATCTTGCTGGGGCTGTGGACGTGAAACGAAACCAACGCCCGCTCAAGCCTGCGCTTTGAGCGCCTTACCACAGCGCAATGTCGTACGTCAGGTACAACCGATTGCTGTCGCGGCCCCGGGCAAAGTCCGAGCGGTACACATAGTTGCGCAGCTTGACACCAAGCCCTTTGGCGGGGCCTGATTGCACCACGTACGCAAGCTCTGCGTCGCGCTCCCATTCGCTCAGGCCCGCCGCGCCAGAACGGCCGTTATCGCCGCTCAGGTAGCGGGTCATGAAGGTCAACCCCGGCACCCCGGCAGCGGCGAAATTGTAGACATAGCTCGCCATCCAGGTCTTTTCATCTTCTTCGATGAACTTGCCGATGCCCACGTTGCTGAATGAATACACCGTCGCGCCGCTGATGTATGGCAGTCCCGCTTTGCCATTGAGCTGCTGATAGCCTGCGCCGAACGTGTGACCGGAATGCGTGTAGGCGATTTGACCGCTGAGCATGTCATTGTCGATCGGGCCACCGTAGGCCGCGCCGGTGCTTTTGCTTTTGAAGTAACGCAGGTCCGTGGTCAGTACACCGCCAGCCAGCGCATGGTCGTGAACCAAGCCGGCGAAGTCCTGACGGTAGAAGTGCTCGAGCTGGCCGTGGTAGTAGCTCAGGCGCAGCTGTTTGCTGAAGGTGTAGTCGGCGCCGGCAAAGCTGAAGTCTCCGGCTTCGCCGCCACTGTAGCCGTCCAGGTACAGGCCGGTGCTGTTGGATGAATCGCGCTGCTTGAAACGGGTCAAATGCCCGGCCGTGAGGGTCAGGTTATCGAGTGCGGTACTGGTGAGCTGCGTGCCTTGGTAGGTTTGCGGCATCAAGCGAGCATCGTTATGCACCAGCACTGGTAACTTCGGCAACAGGGTGCCATGCCTGACGAGGCTCTGCCCAACACGCGCCTTGACCGTAACGCCGGCACTGGCGAACGTGTCGGCGGCCCGGCCATCGTCATGCACAGGCAAAAGGCCCGTGCCACTGCGGCCACGCCCCGAATCCAGGCGCACGCCCAACAGGCCCAGTGCATCGAGCCCCAGACCCAGGGTACCGGGGGTGTAACCCGACTGGTAATCGAGCAAGAAGCCCTGCGCCCACTCGGTACGCTCGCTCTTGGCAGTGGCTGCGGCGCGGGGGCTCATACCCTGTTCGTCGCGAAAGTTCTCGTTGAAATAGACGTTGCGCAGTTGCAGCTTGAGCTTGCTGTCTTCAATGAAATCGGTAGCGCCGGCCACAGGCAGGCAGCCGCAGAGCAGGCCACAGGCGGCCCCTCGCGCGAGGGTCAAGGACATGATCGGTACTCTATTGTTGTTTTTAGGGTGTAAGCGATGGCGGGCGCCTGGGGGCGCCCGCACCGTTCAGACGAAGAACGACAGCGCGCCGGTCAACACCGCCAATGCAGTGATGACCAGCGAAGTGAGCACTGCCCACTTCACCGTGGCTTTCTGGAAGTCGCCGATGTCCTTGTCGACCATGCCCACCAGCAGCAGGGTCGAGGCGACCAACGGGCTCATCAAGTGCACCGGCTGGCCCAGCACCGAGGCGCGGGCGATCTCCACCGGGTCGATGCCATAGGCGGCGGCTGCATTGGCCAGGATCGGCACCACGCCGAAATAATAGGCATCGTTGGACAGCACGAAGGTAAGCGGCATGCTGGTCAGCGCCACCACCAGCGGGAACCAGTGGCTCCAGGCTTCCGGGATCCAGTCCACGAGGGTTTGCGCCAGGGCATCGACCATCTTGGTGCCCGAGAAGATACCGGCGAAGATACCGGCGGCGAACACCAGCAGCACCACGGTCATGGCGTTGCCCGAATGGGCCAGAATACGTTCCTTCTGCAGTTCCAGCTGCGGGTAGTTGATCATCAGCGCAGCAACGAAACCGATCATGAACAGGATCGCCGCGTGCATCAGGCCCAGCACCAGCGCGGTCATGACCACGATGACCAGCACCAGGTTCACATAGGCCAGACGCGGGCGCTTGTGGGGCGTATCACCCAGGATTTCCTTGATGTAGCAGTTGCCGCCGCCGGACTCCAGGGCCACGTTGCCAATGCGGCGTCGTTCGGCACGGCCCAGCAGGTAGGCGGTGAACACCACCCAGGCGGCCCCGCCGATCACCGTGGGCAGCATGGGAATGAAATAGTCGGTGGCATCGAGCCCAAGTGCTGCGATGGCGCGGGTGGCAGGCCCGCCCCAGGGGCTCATGCCACTCATGATGCTCAGCGACAGCATTGACACCGTTGCCAGGATCATCGGGTTCATGCCGATGCGCTTGTACAAGGGCAGCATGGCCGCGCAGGTGATCATGTAGGTGGTGGTTCCGTCGCCGTCCAGCGCCACCAGCAGCGACAGCAATGCAGTGCCAATGGCGATCTTGATGGGGTCGCCGTTGACGCGCTTGAGAATCTTGCGGATCAGAGGGTCGAACACGCCGGCATCGATCATCAAGCCGAAAAACAGGATGGCGAACAGCAGCAAGGCGGCCGACGGGGCTACCATTTTCAGCCCATCGAGCATCATCTTGCCAAGGTCAGGTGCAAAGCCTCCCACCAGTGCGAAGACGATGGGCACGACCGTCAAGGCGACGATCGGGGACAAGCGTTTGCTCATGATCAGGTAGGTGAACGTCACCACCATGATCAGGCCCAGGAGTGCGAGCATGGCTTTTTCTCTCTTGTTTTTATCCGGTTTGGGCCGTCGATGACGCAGACGAGCCCCCTACCCGCGCGCGTTCCTGCGCGCGGGTTGCAGCGTTTTGAGGTCAGGGTGTTGCGGACGTCTTATCCGTGATGGCTTGGTTTGGCGACCCAGGTGGCGTCAGGGCCCACCGCGGCGGGTGCCGGCTCGACCACAGGCTCGCCGTTGAGGCGGCTGAGCAGTATCTGCTTGTCACACGCGTTTTCGGAAATCGACACCACTACGGTGGCCACGGCGTTGCTGGCAAGGCTCGTGAGGGCGCGAGCCTCTGACATGAAGCGGTCGATGCCGATCAGCAGGGCCAAGCCTGCCAACGGGATGTCGTGGATGACTGTCAGGGTCGAGGCCAAGGCCACGAAGCCGCTACCGGTCACGCCCGCTGCGCCTTTTGACGACAGCAGCATGATCGCCAGCATGGTCACCACCTGGCCCAGGCTCAGGTCGATGTTGCAGGCCTGGGCAATGAACACGGCGGCCAAGGACAGGTAGATCGCCGTACCGTCGAGGTTGAACGAGTAGCCGGTAGGCAGTACCAGGCCGACGACCCCTTTCTTGCAGCCAAGCTTTTCCAGCTTCTCCAGCATGCGCGGCAACACAGGTTCCGTGGAAGAAGTGCCCAGCACCACCAGGAACTCTTCGCGGAAATAGCGCAGCAGCTTCCACAGGCTGAAACCATGGGCGCGGCAGATGCCGCCCAGCACGACCAGGACGAAGAACGCACAGGCAATGTAGAGCGTACCGATCAGCTTGGCGAGCGACCCCAGCGAGGTGACGCCGTACTGCCCGACCGTGAACGCCAGGGCACCGAACGCACCGACCGGTGCGAAACGCATGAGGTAGCCGAAGATGCGGAACACCATGGCCGAGGCCGCTTCCAGTACGTCCAGCACCGGTTTGCCCTTCTCGCCCATGGACGACAGCGCGAAACCGCTGAGCACGGCAATGAACAGCACGGGGAGCACTTCACCCTTGTTGAACGCCCCCATGAAGGTGTCCGGGATGATGTGCATGAAAAAGTCCACCACGCCCAGTTTGGCGGCCGAGGCGGTGAACTGGGTCAAGCCTTCGGTGCTCAGGGTGGCCGGGTCGATGTTCATGCCGACCCCTGGCTTGAACAGGTACACCGCAGCCAAGCCGATGATCAGGCTGACAATGGTCAGCCCCAGGAAAAGCAATAGTGTCTTGCTCATCAGGCGCCCGAGCGAGCGCTTGTCGGTCATGCCGGCTATACCGGTGACGATGGTGCAGAACACCACGGGCGCGATCATCATCTTGACCAGCTTGATGAAGGCATCGCCCAAGGGCTTGAGCGCAACGGCCTGTTGCGCCCAGAAGTGACCGACCACTACGCCCAGCACGACGGCGCAGAGGATCTGGAAGTACAGCGATTTGGCAAGTTTCATGAGGCATCACCCATTGTTCATATTGTGCGGATGCGCTTGTTGCAAGGTACAGCGGTCGACCCTTGAGGTGGCTAGCCAGCCAACCTGCGCAAGGTAGGCGCGTAGACGAACCCTGAAAAGAGCCGCCGGGCAGTACGTACTACAGAGGCTTGCAGGGTCTTGCCATCAGCGCCGCTGCGTGACAACGCGACGTCGATGCCACCACTTGGATGCTCAAGACGAACCTGGCTCAGGTCCAGGGCTTGTTCGCCCAGCAGATCCACAATGACGCTGCCGGGGCTGACACAGGCAGTGGCCAGCCCCACAGCACCGGTGATCGCCAGGGCACGGTGGCAATTGTGCGGCATGAAGTAGCGCACCTGAAGCGTGCCGTCGTAGCGCGGCTTGGACACCAGCACCGGCTTGGGGATCACCATGCCGCTGACATCGCCAAGGCCCATGGCCTTGCCGGCTTTGAGGCGCAGGGCTTCCAGACGCTTGAGCAGAGGGCCGTTGGCGTCGAGCTCGTCCGGCGTTTCGGCGCCGGTCATGCCCAGGTCACTGGCCTGGATGACCATCATGGGCATGGCCATGTCGATACAGGTCATGGGCACGCCATCGATCACATCCTTGGCTTGCCCAGTGGGGAACAGCTTGCCGGTCTTGCTGCCAACCGCATCGAGGAAGGTCAGGTGCACCGGCGCGGCAGTGCCGGGCACGCCATCGATGGCGGTACGCCCTTCATAGCGCACGATGCCACCCGGGGTTTCCACCAGCGAGTTGACGAAGGTGCCCGTGTTCAGGTTACGAATGCGCACCAGGGTCTTGCCTTCCTGGCCCTTGACCAGCCCTTGCTCGATGGCGAAAGGACCGACCGCGCACAGCATGTTGCCGCAGTTGGGCGCAGTGTCCACGCGGCGCTGGGCGACCATCACCTGCACGAACAGGTAATCGACGTCGGCGTCGGCATGCAGCGACGGGCTGATGATCGCGACCTTGCTGGTCTGCGGGCTGCCGCCACCGATACCGTCGATCTCCAGCTCATGGCCGGACCCCATCAGGTCGATGAGCAATTCATCGCGTTCGACCACATTGGCAGGCAAGTCCCAGGCATGAAAGAACGGCCCTTTTGAGGTGCCGCCGCGCATGAGTACGCAAGGAATTCGTTGCATGATTTCGCACTCTTATTGATCAATGGACATCATTGATGCCGTGAGCAAAAGAGTGACAGGGATGGATAAATCATTCCAATGCAAATATCGTAGCGATTATTCCGTTTTACAACATAATAAAAATCGACTTCGACCTGAGGTGAATCGTGGAATATGAGCTTCAAGACATACGATCTTTCGTGAAAATCGCCGAACTCGGCAGCTTCCACGAGGCCGCCGAAGTGCTGCATCTCTCGCAGCCGGCATTGAGCCGGCGGATCAAGAAGCTGGAGGAAGGGTTAGGCACCTCGCTGTTGGAGCGCACCACCCGCCGCGTCAGCCTGACCAGTGTGGGCCGCGATTTTCTGCCCAAGGCCAGGCGCCTGCTGGACGACTTCGAGGATTCGATTCTCAGCATCCGAGAGCTGGCCGAACGCCAGACCGGGCAGGTAACGCTGGCCTGTATCCCGACTGCAGCGTTCTATTTCTTGCCGTCGGTGATCCGCGACTACAACGACCAGTACCCCAAGATCCGCATTCGCCTGTTGGACCTGAGCGCCAATGACGGCCTGGAGGCCGTGCTGCGCGGGGAAGCCGATTTTGGCATCAACATGATGAGCGGCCAGCATCCGGACATCGAGTTCGTGTCCTTGGTGCAAGAGCACTTCGTGCTGGCCTGCCGGCGCGATCACCCATTGGCCAACCGCCATGCAGTGACCTGGACCGAGCTTGCCGACTATCGCTTGATCGGTGTCGGCCGATTGAGCGGCAACCGCATGTTGCTCGACCACGCTCTGGCCGGGCTGAATCTGCGGCCCAAATGGTTCTACGAAGTGCAGCACCTGTCCACGTCCCTGGGCATGGTCGAGGCCGGGCTTGGCGTATCGGCCATGCCTAGCCTGGCCATGCCCAGTGCAGACCACCCTACCCTGGTAAGCGTGCCGTTGATTGAGCCGCAAGTCACCCGCACCTTGGGCCTGGTCTACCGCCGCGGCGCCTCGCTGTCGCCGGCAGCGGAGAAGTTCGTGTCGATCCTGCTGGAGAAATGGCCGAACCGCTGAGCATGAAACATTATTAACGCCGGTTAATTCAGCGCTGGGCCCGCCTGCCAATAAGCTATGCGTTTTATTCGGAGTTTTCCCATGCTCAAGACGTTGTCCTGCACGGCACTGCTGGTCGCCACCTTTGCCTGCTCTGCCGCAGAGCCCACCCCTGACCAGGCCCCCACGCTGACCGTGCTCAGCTCCGGCGGCATCATGGGCGCCATCCGCAACGTTGCACCGGCTTATGAACACACCTACGGGGTCAAGCTCAACGTGCTCGCCGCGCCATCGATGGGCCAGACCCCGCAAGCCATCCCGAATCGGCTGCAACGGGGCGAGCCGGCCGATGTGGTGCTGATGGTGGGCTCGGCGTTGGACAAGTTGGTCACCGACGGCAAGGCCGACAAGGCCAGCCGCATCGACCTGGGCAAGTCGTTCATTGCCATGGCCGTACGCAAAGGTGAGCCCAAGCCGGCTATCGGCACAATGGGTGAGTTGCGTCAGGTGCTGCTCGATAGCCCCTCGGTTGCCTACTCCGACAGCGCCAGCGGGGTGTACCTGTCCAAAACCTTGTTCCCGAGCATGAACCTGGGCGAAGGGTTCACCCACAAAGCCCACATGATCCCTGCCGAGCCCGTCGGCAAGGTGGTCGCACGCGGCCAGGCAGCCATCGGGTTCCAGCAACTGAGCGAGCTCAAGCCGGTGGCCGGCATCGACATCGTGGGGCTGATCCCGGCCGAGGGGCAAAAGATGACGATGTATTCGGGTGCGGTGGTTGCCAACAGCCAGCACCGGGCGGCGGCCCAGGCGCTGCTTGACTACATGGCCTCTGCCCAGGCGGACGCCGCCATCGAGAAAAGCGGCCTGACCCCGCTGCCGCACTCGGCCCACTAAACTTCAACCCTCGCCCAGGCACGTTGATCGAAGGCGTGCCCTGCCGGCGTACCGCAGCGTCTGAGACCCATCCTTCCTCGTTCCCAAGGCCGTCGCGATGCAAGACATGCTGCAAGAGATCCTCGACCAGGTGCGCCCACTGCTCAGCCAGGGTCAGGTCGCGCAATACATCCCCGCCCTGGCCCAGGTCGACCCCAACCAGCTGGGTATCGCAGTGCACAGCCTTGACGGCCAGCTGCACTGCGCTGGCGATGCCTATACGCCCTTTTCCATCCAGAGCATTTCCAAGGTATTCAGCCTGGTCCAGGCGATCAACCATAGCGGCGAGGACATCTGGTCACGCCTGGGTTACGAGCCTTCGGGGCAGGCCTTCAACTCGCTGGTGCAGCTGGAGGTGGAAAAGGGTCGCCCGCGCAACCCGTTCATCAATGCTGGCGCACTGGTGATCTGCGACATCAACCAGTCACGCTTCGCCACCCCTGCCCTGTCGATGCGCGACTTCGTTCGCCGCCTGGCTGGCAACCCGCGCATCGTCAGCGACACGGTGGTGGCCGAGTCCGAATACCAGCACCGCGCACGCAATGCCGCCATGGCCTGGCTGATGACCGCGTTTGGCAACTTTCATAACGACGTGGACGCGGTGCTGAGCAGCTACTTCCATCACTGCGCGCTGTCGATGAACTGCGTCGACGTAGCGCGGGGCTTTGCGTTTCTGGCCAACAGCGGCTATTGCCCGCACAGCGGTGAACACGTGCTCAGCGCACGTCAGGCCCAGCAGGTGAACGCCATCATGGCTACCAGCGGCTTGTACGACGAAGCCGGCAATTTCGCCTATCGTGTGGGCCTGCCGGGCAAGAGTGGCGTTGGCGGCGGCATCGTGGCAGTGGTCCCCGGGCGGTACAGCATTTGCGTCTGGTCCCCAGCGCTTAACGCTTCTGGCAATTCGCTGGCAGGTATTCGCGCATTGGAATTGCTGAGCGAGCGCATTACGGGGTCGGTTTTTTCGGCGGTACCGTGAGGGCCATTTCCTACACGTCGGAACCCTTATCAGACGTGCAAACCCCTTGTTTACAGTCAAGTACGATCGTCCTAAGTCAGATCCAGATGCACATACAGGCCCTCAGGGAGAGCAGCCATGAGCATCAACAGCAAAAGACGACGTGACCTGAAAAAGGCCAAGAGAAAGCCTGCTAGCGGCGGCGGTAGCGGTCTGCAGCCGCGAGCCCTCTACCAGCTGAAGAGCTTTCGCAAAGCGTACATCAAGAGCTGGGGCATCAACTCCGAAGGTCACTTGGCCCAGGGCCACTACTCCTGGATGGCCGAACGCGTGAAGGGCTTCCCACGTACCCTGGAGATTGGCTGTGGCGTCGGCCATTCCACGCTGGCGCTGCTGCAACAGGGGCATACCGTCGTGTGCGTGGAAGAGAACCCCCAGTGCATTGCGGCGACGCGCAAGCGGCTCGCCGACGAGGGCTTCTGCGTCGAAGTCATTGCCAGGGAAACGCCGGTTAGCCTCGATGAAAACGCTTATCGGCTGATCTACAGCGAAATCCCAGAAGCGCCCGAAGCGGACTGTTTGCTCATCGAGGGCGATGCCCTGAACGACCCCGCCCTGGAAGCATGGCTCGAACGTCAGCCCAAGTTCGACGCCGTCGCGTGCTGGTTGCTCGGTACCCATGATGCACGTGGGCACAACGCCGCGGTCGATCTGGCGCTGATGCCCACACCCTATGAACATCGGATCTTCGTGCAGAACAGGGTCTACGAGATCGCTGATCGCATTCTTCGTTCTGGCGGCGTGCTGTCAGTGATTGACCGGGCTCAGACGCCGACCACACAGGATATGGTCGACAAATTGCTGCAGCACCATCGCGAGCAGGCCAGCGTGACGTCCCTGGTGGTGCAACCCGTGGAACATACGCCGCACGTCGAGTCTGAGCAGCAAGGCGCCATGCGTATGATGACCACTAACCCCCTCGATGCTGCAATGGCATTCACGCCTGACGACCCGCCTACGATGTCGCTATGCTCGACGACGTCCGTCAAGCCATGAGACAGGCGGCTCGTATCCAGGCCAGGTGTTCGGGTATGGATTGATCTGCACAGGAAAAAAGTAGGGTGTGAAAGAACTGGACCAGAGGCAGGCGCGCCCTTAGTTGTGATTCGGTTCAGTTCCTTCACACACGGGTGCAGTGTCAGGGGGAGAAGAACCGTGCACAACTGGCAAAATTACCAGCTGTGCGGGACTTGAACTATTCATCAAACCCGCATCTTGCAGAATGTCGGTTGCCAGGTCAGTGAATATACGGCATCGGCTTGCTCGTTCGGGTCCAATGCCATGGCGGTGTTGATCCAGGCGAACGAAAAAAGAAGCAGGCTTGGGGTCAGTAGGCGCATGAAATAACAAAAACGAAAAAAGACGCCTAAGCGTCTTTTTTCGATGACCTAAGAAACCAACAGGCCTCTGTAGATCGATATTTGGAGCGGGAAACGAGACTCGAACTCGCGACCCCGACCTTGGCAAGGTCGTGCTCTACCAACTGAGCTATTCCCGCGTCGTGATGGGTGCCATTGTAGCGATATCCAAAATGGCGTCAACCCCTTGATTCAAAAAAACTTTTATTTCTGCTCCGAGCCTTCGCGCAGGTGCGGCCAGGCAGCCACCAGGTAATGCACCATCGACCACAGGGTCAAGCCCGCCGCGACTAACAACAACCCGTAACCCAGGATCACCCAGAAGGTTACCGCTGGCGGGTTGCCCAGCAGGATCACCAACGCCAGCATTTGTGCAGCCGTCTTCCACTTGCCCAGATTGGACACGGCCACGTGCGCCCGCGCGCCCAGTTCGGCCATCCACTCGCGCAGCGCCGACACCACGATCTCGCGACCGATGATGACTGCAGCCGGCAAGGTGAGCCAGAAGTTGGCGTGGGTCTGCACCAGCAGCACCAGCGCAACGGCGACCATGAGCTTGTCGGCCACCGGGTCCAGGAACGCACCGAACGGGGTGCTCTGCTGCAACCGACGCGCCAGGTAGCCATCCAGCCAGTCGGTGGCGGCGGCGACGGCAAATACGCTGCTGGCGGCCATGTAGCTCCAATGGAACGGCATGTAGAACAGCAGGATGAAAATCGGGATGAGCAGAACGCGTAGAACGGTGAGCAGGTTTGGAATATTCATCGGTACGACTGGCCGCGGGTTGAACCCGGCATTCTACTCGCTATGCAGGCTGGCATAAATCGACTCGGCAAGCTTTTTACTGATACCCGGTGCCTTGGCAATCTCGTCGACACTGGCGCGGTTGAGCTCTTGCAGGCCGCCGAAATGTTTCAGCAAGTCCCGCCTGCGCTTGGGCCCGACGCCTGCCACATCCTCCAGGCTCGACACCCGCCGGGCCTTGCCGCGACGGGCACGGTGGCCGGTGATCGCGAAGCGGTGGGCCTCGTCGCGGATCTGCTGGATCAAGTGCAGCGCTGACGAATCACCCTTGAGGGTGAATTCGTTGTGCACATCGTTCAGGTAGAGGGTTTCGAAACCAGCCTTGCGCGTCACGCCTTTGGCCACGCCAAGCAGGGTCAACTCGCTGAACCCCAGTTCCTGCATCACATCGCGCGCCATGTTCAACTGGCCCTTGCCCCCGTCCACCAGCAGCACGTCCGGCAGCTTGCCCTCGCCATCGCGAATGCGTCCGTAACGACGGGTCAGGGCCTGGTGCATGGCGGCGTAGTCGTCGCCGGCCGTGACGCCCTCGATATTGAAGCGCCGGTAGTCCGACTTGATCGGCCCTTCCGGCCCGAACACCACGCAGCTGGCGACCGTCGCCTCGCCACTGGAGTGGCTGATGTCGTAGCACTCCAGGCGCTGCGGCACTTCGTCCAGGCCCAGTACTTCGGCCAGTGCGTCGAAGCGTGCTGCCATGTGCTGGCGGTTAGCCAGGCGTGCGTTGAGCGCCTGCTCGGCGTTGGTCACTGCCAATTGCTGCCAGCGCGCACGGGTGCCACGCACACGATGGCTGATGGTCAGCTCGCGGCCGCGCAGGGCGTTGAGGGCCTCGGTGATGGCCGCGAAGTCCTCGTGCACCACGTTGACAATCAGCTCCCCCGGCAACTCACGCTCCGGGTTGCCGACGTAGTACTGGGAAACGAATGCCGCCATCACCTCGGAAACGTCTTCCTCGATGCCGACCTGCGGGAAGAAGTTCTTGCTCCCTAGCACACGCCCACCACGGACGCTGATCATGTGGACGCAAGCGCCACCGGGGTTGACGAACGCGGCAATGACGTCGACTTCGCCGCTGCCCCCTTCGATGTACTGCTGGTCCTGTACGCGGCGCAGCAGGCCGATCTGGTCGCGCAGTTCGGCTGCTTTTTCGAAATTGAGGTCCATGGCGGCCTTTTCCATCTCGGCATTGAGCTCATTGCCCAACTGCTGGCTGCGCCCTTCCAGGAACATCACCGAATGGCGTACGTCCTCGGCATATTCCTCGGCGCTGACCAGGCCGGTGCAGGGCCCCTTGCAGCGCTTGATCTGGTATTGCAGGCATGGACGGGTGCGGTTGGCGTAGTAGCTGTCTTCGCATTGCCGTACCAGAAAGGTCTTTTGCAGCACGCTGAGGCTCTCGCGGATGGCCCCAGCACTTGGGTAGGGGCCGAAGTAGCGCCCCTTGGCTTTCTTCGCGCCCCGATGAATGCCAAGCCGCGGGAACTGACCGTCGGAAAGGAATACATAAGGATAGGACTTGTCGTCACGCAGCAGGATGTTGTACGGCGGGCGCCACTCCTTGATCAGGTTCTGCTCCAGCAGCAGCGCCTCGGTTTCGTTGGCGGTGATGGTGGTTTCCACCTGGGCGATGCGGCTGACCAGTGCAGCGGTCTTGGGCGCCAGCCCGGACTTGCGAAAATAACTGGCCAAGCGTTTCTTGAGGTTCTTGGCCTTGCCCACGTAGAGCAGCCGCGCATCGGCGTCGAACATTCGGTACACACCCGGGCGACCACTGCAGGTCGCCAGGAATGCGCTGGCATCAAAGACTTCAGACATGAGATTTACAGGCTTGCGTCAACCATACCGTGGCGAACGGCCAGCAATGTCAGTTCGACGTCGCTGGTGACCGAGAGTTTTTCAAAGATCCGGTACCGGTAGGTATTGACGGTCTTGGGCGAGAGGCACAACTTGTCGGAAATGATCTGTACTTTCTGGCAGCCGACGATCATCAGGGCAATCTGGATTTCACGCTCGGACAATGCATCGAATGGCGAGCCCTGTGGCTGGAACGACTTGAGCGCCAACTGCTGAGCAATCTGCGGGCTGATGTAGCGTTGGCCGGCAAATGCCAGGCGAATGGCCTGGACCATCTCGTCGAGGCCGGCGCCCTTGGTCAGGTAGCCGGCCGCCCCGGCTTGCAGCAGGCGCGTGGGGAACGGGTCTTCTTCACACACGGTCACTGCCACCACCTTTATGTCAGGGTGGCTGCGCAGCAACTTGCGCGTGGCCTCAAGACCACCGATGCCAGGCATCTTGACGTCCATCAGCACAACGTCTGGCTTGAGCTCGCGCGCAAGCTTGAGCGCCGATTCGCCGGAGTCCCCTTCACCTACCACCTGCAAGCCGTCGATATCGGCCAGCATGCGCGTAATACCGGTTCGTACCAGATCGTGGTCGTCGACCACTAGGACCCTAATCAAGCACACACCTCTTCAGCAGGGCGATTGTATGACGCCACCTTAACAAAATTTTTCAAGACCGGCCTAGCGCATTGCTTTCGTCAGAAACGACTGACGACCTGGGTCCGAACCTATACGCCCCGGCTGCTCATGCCTGTGGTCAGACAGACGTTTCAACAGGTGAACAATCGCCGCCTTGTCGGCCTCAGCCAGGCCCCGAAGCGCGTTGAGCACGTCCGACTCCTGCGCACTAATCCCATGCAAGGGTACAGGGGTGCGTACCCCGTTCAGAACATACAGCGCATCAACCCCCCTGGCCGCTACCGCAGCCAGGTAATCGACACGTGGCATGCGCTCCCCACTTTCGTATTTGCCCTGCGCGTTGGGTTCCACCCCACCGATATCACCGAATACACGCTGGGTCATACCCAGCCGCTCACGTTCTTCCCGCAGCCGAGGGCCGATTCCATTCATCCGGGCGTCTCCTTGTCCCTGAGTATCTCCGAGCAGCGCCACGTCCGCACGCACCGCTGCCTCGTTTACAAAGGGCACTATGCCGCTGACGGCCGACTGGGACAAGGCATCATTGCCCTGACCAATCGATCCTGCGCTGCATGCGCACAAAACAATCATCCTCCCCCATTTCGATGAACTCTCGCCGCTGGTAAAGCCTGCGCGCCGGATTGGTGCGAAACACCATCAGCCTGAGCAGCGCCAAACGCCGTTGGGCTGCCCATTGCGCGAGCGTTTCGAGCACCCAGCTGCCAACCCCCTGCCCCTGGTAAGCGGGAAGCAAATGCAACTCACGGATGAAAAGCGCCTGGCTATCCTGGCTGAGACTGCAGAAACCCAACACGGCGTCGGTATCGGTGTCGGTCACTAGCCACTGCTCGCGCCACTGCCAGGCCTGGTCGAAAGCCTGCTCCACCCACAGAAGGTCGTATCGGTGGTAATAAGGCAGCATGAGGCGGCGCGTCAGGTCGCGGGCGAACGTCAGATCACTGTCAGTGGCAGGAATGAGTTGCAGCATCACGCGTTCTCCCGCTCAGGCAGGCTTGGCCGGAACGAACTCACGCCCTTGCATGGGCTTGGCGCTGCAATTTATCGGTATCGACACGAACGAACACCGAATCGGCCCTGACGGTGAGCACCCCATCAGCCCACACCTCGCAGATCACCCGGCTTTTGCGTGCTACTTCCCCCTCGACCCGAGCCTTGAGCAGCAGCTCAACCCCCATGGGTGTCGGTTTGAGGTACTCAAGCCCCAGGCGGCCAGTGACGCAATCGATACGCGGCAAGCTGCCAGGCGCCCGGCCTTCGCTTCGATAGTGATAGGCCATGGCCGTCCAATTGGAGTGGCAGTCCACCAGCATTGCCAGCAATCCGCCATAGACCAGCCCCGGCCAGCCGGTAAAGGTAGCGTCGGGGGTGTGTCGACAGACCAGATGAATGCCGTCTTCGGCCCAATGGCTTTGTACACGGAGCCCGTGCGGATGGGCGCTGCCACAGCCATAGCAAATGCCATCCGGGGCAGCCACTGCCTGCAGGCTCAAGGCTTGATCGTTCATACGCTTCCTGTGCTTGTTGTAATGAGGGCGCGCTACGCCCTCATTAAAGCAGATAGGTCACGCGGTTTGCAGACTCGCCTTGCCGGGGCGCCTGGCCAGCGCCACCACGAGGATGAACGTCGTGACCCCGGCTGTCATCAATGTCTCGTACCGATAGGCATCGCTGAACAACATGTACCCCAGCACCAGGACGATGGTGGCGATCACCAGCCAGGTGAGCCAGGGGAACAACCACATCTTCAGCTCCAGCAAGCGCCCTTCGCGCTCCGCGCGCGCGCGCATGCGCAGTTGGGACACGGCGATGACCAGATACACCAGCAACGCGATGGCACCGGTGGTGGACAGCAGAAAGCCGAACACCTTGCCTGGGAACACATAGTTGACCAGACACCCGGCAAACCCTGCCAACGTCGAGAGGATCACCGCGACCGTAGGCACGCCGGAGCCTGCAATGCGCCGGGTGATGGGCAGAGCCTGCCCGCGGGCGCCCAGCGAATACAGCATGCGCGAGGCGGTATACAGCCCCGAGTTCATGCAACTGGTCACGGCCACCAGCACCACCATGTCCACCAGCAGCTTGGCGCCAGGCACGTTCAGCACCTCAAGGACCCGTTGGAACGAGCCGACTGCCTTAAGCCCTGGGTCATTCCAGGCCACCAGCGAAACCACCAGGAAGATCGAAGCCAGGTAGAAGATCGCGATGCGATACACCACCAGGTTGGTGGCACGACGGATCTTGTCCTTGGGGTTGGCCGTTTCGTCGGCAGCGATGGTGACGATCTCCGCGCCGAAGAACGAAAAGATGGTGATCAGTACACCGCCCAGTACGGTGCCAAAGCCGTTGGGCATGAAGCCTCCGGTATCCCAGAGTCTGCTGACCCCGGACACGTCGGCCAAGGGCCAAAAGCCAGTCACCGCCAGGGTACATACGACGATGAAGGCAACGATGGCCACGACCTTGATCAACGCGAACCAGTACTCGAAGGCGCCGAAGTTCTTGACGCTGATCAGGTTGGTACCCGATAGCACGAGCATGATCAGGAAGGCGAACAGCCAGGACGGCACCCCGGGAAAGTAGGCATGCAGGATATCAGCGCCGGCGATGGCCTCGACCGGAATGATCAGCACCCAGAACCACCAGTACAGCCAGCCGATGGTAAAGCCCGCCCACGGGCCGATGGCCTGCGAGGCGTAGGTGGAAAAAGAACCGCTGTTGGGGTTGGCGATGGCCATCTCGCCCAGCATGCGCATCACCAGCAACACCAGCAGCCCGGTCATGGCATAGGAAATGAGGATCGCCGGGCCTGCCGTGGCGATGGCGTTGGAGGAGCCAATGAACAGCCCGGCGCCTATGATGCCGGCAATGGAAATCATCGATACCTGACGGGATGTCAGGCCATGTTGCAAGGAACGCTGTTTCTTGTTGTTCGGGGAAGCCATGTTGAACCCTCTGACTGGATCGCACGGTCATTTTTTGATCCGGGTCAGTATTGAGACTTGCCAGAGGTGTCACAAACGACGTTTTATCAGTACGTAATTCCTTGAGGGAATGATTAAGCGTCCTCCTACGTGGACTACGTTCCTTAGCGTGGCGTATGAGCCTCCCTTGCAAAAGGGTGAATCATGTTGTTCAAAGAGCATGACCAGTGCACCACTGATCACAGCCTCGGGCACATCAAGAACCGTAGGAATGAAACCAATCCAATAATTCGTTTGCACCCCCTGACCCCTAGGCGCTTGGATAGGCAGTACATCGCCCACAGGTCCCCGCCTCATGAACCACGACTGCATCAGCCAATCCATCGCCATCGTTCATCCCATTACCCTTACACATGGCCGCAACGCCGAGGTGTGGGACGACCAAGGAAAACGCTACATCGATTTCGTAGGCGGCATCGGCGTGCTGAACCTGGGCCATTGCAATCCAGCGGTCGTACAAGCCATACAGGATCAAGCCAGCCGCCTGACTCACTACGCTTTCAACGCAGCCCCACATGCCCCTTACCTTGAGCTGATGGCGCAACTGAGCCAATTCATACCGGTCGCTTACCCGCTGGCCGGCATGCTGACCAACAGCGGCGCGGAGGCGGCCGAAAACGCCCTGAAAGTGGCCCGCGCGGCGACCGGCAAGCGCGCCATCGTCGCCTTCGATGGCGGTTTCCATGGCCGTACCCTGGCCACCCTGAACCTCAATGGCAAGGTGGCCCCTTACAAGCAGCGGGTCGGCGAGCTGCCGGGGCCGGTGTACCACCTGCCCTACCCCAGCACCGACACCGGGGTTACCTGCGAACAGGCTCTCAAGGCCATGGACCGCCTGTTCAGCGTCGAGCTGGCGGTGGAGGACGTGGCGGCGTTCATCTTCGAGCCGGTGCAAGGTGAAGGCGGGTTCCTCGCCCTTGACCCAACGTTCGCCCAGGCCCTGCGCCGTTTCTGCGACGAGCATGGCATCCTGATCATCATCGACGAGATCCAGTCGGGCTTCGGGCGTACCGGGCAGCGCTTCGCCTTCCCACGTTTAGGGCTTGAGCCCGATCTGCTGCTGTTGGCCAAAAGCATTGCCGGCGGCATGCCGCTGGGTGCGGTGGTCGGGCGCAAGGAACTGATGGCAGCACTGCCCAAGGGCGGCCTGGGTGGCACTTATTCAGGCAACCCGATCGCCTGCGCAGCGGCCCTGGCCAGCCTGGCACAGATGACCGACGAGAACGTCGCTAACTGGGGCGAACGCCAGGAGCAGGCAATCGTGCGCCGCTTCGAGCACTGGAAGGCTACTGGCCTGAGCCCGTTCCTCGGCCGCCTGACCGGGGTCGGTGCCATGCGCGGAATCGAGTTTGTCCAAGCCGACGGCAGCCCGGCGCCGGCGCAACTGGCCAAGGTGATGGAAGCGGCACGCGCAAAAGGTCTGCTGCTGATGCCCAGCGGCAAGGCACGGCACATCATCCGCCTGCTGGCACCGCTGACCATCGAGGCCTACGTGCTCGAGGAAGGCTTGGATATTCTCGAGCAGTGCCTTGCCGAGCTTGGCTCCTGAAGAGGGGCTTAGAGACCCAGCTCTTGCGGGGTAAGCATATCGGACTCGAAGGCAATCCAGCCGCCTTCGAGTTCGGCGTGGCCGTTGACGATCGGGCCGTAGTAGGTCAGGCCATTCTCCAGGGTCACGCAGATGTGCGTGGCGTTCTTTTCCGGAGCGGCCAGCGTACCGACGAAATGCACCTTCTTGAGGGTCTCGGTCACCGCTTCCAGGCCCACGCGCATGCTGGCGTTTTCCGAGGCTTCGATGTCGCCGCCTCGGTCTTCGGCGCTGATGGTGATGGTGGCGATGTACGGGTACTGGTTGCTCAAGCGGGTCTACCTCGAAACGTGGGTGGGCATAGGGGCGCGTAGAGTACGGCAGCGGCCGCGCCTTGTCTCTAGCGTTCGCCCGCCGAACCGCCGCGGTGCAGGCCAACACAGGTGATCTGCTCGCAACGATCTGTTAGGGTGCCGGCCGATACACGCCCTAGCATAAGAGGATCCCGAGTGAGCGCTGAAGAACCCATGATCGCCGACCTGTTCGACGTCGACAAACGCCTGTCCCTCAAGCCGGTGGTCGATTTCAACAGCTACCTGCGCAATGCGTTTGGCGAGGGGCCCTGCCGCTGCCACCGTTGCCTTGAAGGCGCCGACCAGACGAGCTACGCCCTGGCGCACACATTCTCGTTCGACGGCCGGCCATGGCATCGCCGCTTCGCCAGTACCGCCGCCAGCGACGTGGCGCAAGTCTTGAAAAAGGCCTGGCTGTCGTACACCAAGGTGGATCTGACGCTGTCCGGCATCCTCGACCTGGCCACCGTACAGACCTTCACGGATGCAGCGCTGCACCCGCGCCTGCTCGCCCTGCTGCCCGCCAGCGGGCTGGCCCATGAAGCGGACGGACAGTGGCACCTGCAGGCCCCGGCTGACTGAAGCTCTGGCTTGCGGCCCATGCGGCGGGCCGCCGCCTCAGTGCTGTTCGCCGGCCCGCTTGAGCAGCTTCTTGCAACGCTCGGACAAATGCACCACCCGCAGGTGCTTGCCGGCCTTGGCATAGCGCTCACGCAAAGTTTTTAGCGCGGCAATGGCCGAATAGTCCACAAAGCTCAGGTGCTGGCAATCCAAGGTCACCTCGGCCGGGTCATTGGCCGGGTCGAACTGGTTCAGGAACGGCGCGGTCGAGGCGAAGAACAAGGTGCCGTGCACGTGATAACGTTTGTGCCCGTGCTCGTCCTCATGGCTGTCGGCGTACAGTTCGCGCGCATGCTGCCAGGCAAAGTTCACCGCCGCGATCACGATGCCGAACAGCACGGCCATGGCCAGGTCGGTGAACACAGTCACCACGGTGACGGCGATGATCGCCAGCATGTCGTTCACCGGCACCTTGTGCAGCACCCGCAGCGACGCCCAGGCGAACGTCTGTTGCGCGACCACGAACATGACACCCACCAGGGCCGCCAAGGGGATACGTTCGATCAATGGCGAAAGGAACAGCACGAACAACAGGATCATCACCCCGGCCATCACCCCTGATAGCCGCCCTCGCCCACCGGAACTGAGGTTGATCACCGTCTGACCGATCATGGCGCATCCACCCATGCCGCCGCACAATCCCGACACCATGTTGGCCGCCCCAAGCGCCACGCACTCGCGGTCCGGAAAGCCGCGGCTTTCGGTGATCTCGTCCGTTAGGTTGAGGGTGAGCAGGGTTTCGAGCAGGCCCACCATGGCCATCAACACGGCATAAGGGGCAATGATCTGCAAAGTTTCAAGGGTCCAGGGCACCGCCGGCCAGGCCAGCTGCGGAAGGCCACCGGCAATGTGGGCCATGTCACCCAGGGTGCGGGTCGGCAGGTCGAACAGGTACACCAACAGGCCTACGCCCAGGATCGCAACCAGCGCCGGAGGCACGGCACGGGTGAGCCTGGGCAGAATGTAGACCACCGCCATCGTCAAGGCCACCAGGCCGACCATCAGGTACAAGGGCACCCCGTGCAGCCAGCGCTCGCCTTGCTTGAAATGCTCAAGCTGGGCCATGGCAATGACGATCGCAAGACCATTGACGAAGCCGAGCATTACCGGGTACGGCACCAGCCTGACCAGCTTGCCCAGGCGCAATACGCCGAACAGGATCATCACTACGCCCCCGAGCAACACTGTGGCCAGCAGGTATTGCGCGCCGTGCTGCACCACCAGGGCGACGATCACGACAGCCATCGAGCCCGCAGCACCGGAAATCATCCCCGGCCGGCCGCCGAACAGCGCGGTCAGCGTGCAAATGACGAATGCGCCATAAAGGCCCATCAAGGGGTTGAGGTGTGCCACCAAGGCGAACGCGATGCATTCGGGCACGAGGGCAAACGAGGTGGTCAAGCCGGCCAGCAGGTCGGCACGTAGGCGAGCGGGTTTCATGGAATTCCTGGGTGACGGTCCAGAACGGACGGAGTGCGAAAATGAAGGCGCAATGTTACGGAATTTGTCAGGCAGGAGCCACCGATCAGCGCACCCGATCGCGGCTCTGCACCGCCAAATCCAGGGCACGCTGCATGTCCAGGCGCGCAGAACGCCCAAGGTCCGGGTCATCCAGGCGCCCGCCTCGCTCCGACGGCAAAATGGGGGCAGTCAAGTCCTCGGCATCCATCGCCTCGAAATCCTGCTGCTCGCCAAGGGTCAGCGCACTGCGACGTAGCAGCATACGCACCTGCGTCGGGGTCAGCGCCGGGTTGATCGACAGCATCGCGGCCACGGTGGCCGCCACCAAAGGCGTGGCATAGGACGTGCCGCAATGGGGTTTGGCTTCGCCGGAGGGGCGCAGGCATGCGGCGGCGCTGACATCCACACGGCTGTCGATGTTGGAGCTGTGGCGCTTGCGCACATGCCGCGGGTCACTGACGGGTACAGCGTGCTCACTGCGCTGATGGCCGCCCACCACCAGCAACTGTTCGGTGACGAAGGACGACGGCAATCGGTATTCGTCCGTGCCCGACCACGAAGCCCCATTACCCGCGGAATTCACCACAATCACATCCGGATGCTTGGCCCGCAGCCACAGGAAAAACTCCTCCAGCAGCTCTTCATAACCGCTCATGGCCAGCCCGGAACGGACCAGCGAGTCGACCTCATCTCCCTTGATGTTACGGGCACCTAGCCGGTGAATGCCCCAACTCCAGTTCAGCACCCGCACACCGTCCTGCACCAGGTTGACGGATGCGGCGATATTGGCCGTGATACCGGCGTCGGAATTACGGTCGACGATCACATCGAACCCCGGGCTTGCCTTGCCCAGCCCAGCGAGAAAGCCTTCATCCTGGGCGGCGAAAATGCCCGCCACATGAGTGCCATGGCTAGCAGACTCGCTGCCGTCCCTGGCATACACGCACGTCTGCCCGTGCTCACAGGCGCCGCGATAACGCGTGAAGCCTGCCGCATCGAAGTCCACACCCCTTTCAATCACCCCCACACGCACAGGCTGGACAGGGATTCTGGAAGCAGGGATGCGGCGCTGATAGTAGTACAAGGCGTCCATGAAGCGGTTCGCGGCCCATTCATCGGCCTGGGTGATGGCCGGTTCGGCGCGGTCGTCCCCCTCCTCGCCCCGCTCGGGAGCCGACTCTTCGACGATCACTGCATCGACACTGACCTCCGTACCTATGCGCAGGATCATGGCGTCCCGTTGCACCAGGTCGTGCACCGGCAGGCGCAACTGGTAGACGTTCAGCGGCGCTATGGCGCCTACCACCTGCGCGCCGTACTTGTCGGCAATGCGCCTGGCCTCGTGCAGACCGTCGTATTTCTCTTCTACCAGCACACTGACCAGATTCAGGTAGGTGGTCAGGCCGTCCATGTTCTTGGCCACCTCATCGGGGCCTGCGGCGACCACATGACTGCGTTGACGAGTCAACCACACAGGGTTGCTGGCCTGCCCGTTGACCTCCAGCCACAACGGCGCACTCGGTCCAGGCTGATCTCCAAGGGTCAGCGTGAACGTGTCACCTTGGCGCTCCAACGCTTTAGCAGGCACTGTCACACCCCCAACCTTGAATGTTGGCGGCTGTTCACCCAGCCCCGTCACGCGCAGGCACCACTGCTGGCGCTCAGTACTCAATACATCACCGCAGCGTTGCAGGTGCTGGATGCGCAGCACATCAGGCGCTGCCTGCAAACCGGCGCTCCACAAGCACCCCCATACGATGAACCAGCGTTTCATGACAGTCGCCCCCGGATGGCCTGTGATTGCGACCCACGACCCCTGCCAAGGTTCAGCCGCTGCCCTGTCCTTCGGGACCCTCCTTGTGGAAGCCGAGGTCCAAGATGGCACCACTGACGATCCAGGAATTAATTGCTGCGAAATAGCTCAGGAAGTCCAGGCGCTGCCGATGCAGCGATTACACTCACCTTTTACGGAGACCTGCCCATGTCTACACGCCCGCTTTTCATCTCGCTGGCAATGCTGGCCAGCCTGAGCGCACAGGCCGAGACTGAGGTCGTGCCGCTGCAGCACCGCAGCAGCGCCGAATTGCTGGCGCCCGCGCAAGCCTTCATCGGCCAGGACGGCACCGTCAGTGCCTTCGAGAACAAGCTCATCGTCAATGCCAGCCCACAACGCATCGGCGAGCTGCGTAACGTGCTCAAGCAACTGGACACGGCCGCCAAGCGCTTGCTGATCAGCGTCGACACCAGCGACAGCCAATTTCAGGATACCCGCGGCAACGCCAGGATCATCCGCCACGGCACCTCCAACCGCGACGGCGGCGTACAGCAGATCCAGGCCAGCGAAGGCCAACCAGCGCTGATTCAGGTCGGCCAGAGCATCCCCGTCACCAGCTCCAGCACCGATGGATACGGGCGCGTGCAGAGCGACACCCAATACCGCAATGTCACCCAAGGTTTTTACGTAACGCCGATGCTTACTGGGAACACCGTTCGCCTACAGATCAGCACCAATAATGATCGTATCAGCCGCGAACGTGCAGATGTAGTGGATGTTCAAAGCACCGACACAACCTTGACCGGCAAGGTTGGCGAGTGGATCGATATGGCCGGGTACAACCAGCAGAGTCAGGCCGGTTTCAGCAGCGCAAGCCATATCTACAGCACCGAGCGGGGAAAAAACATGACAGTGCGAGTGAAAGTCGATGTTTTGGACTGATCCCAGACAGTCTGCGGCCTCGACCAAAGGCCTCTGAACTGACTGATGAGTCGTATTAGACCAAAGATGTAGTAGACCTAAAAAAGCACTACAAAACGTTTGACAGGCACTTTTTCACGAGGGCATGATGGCCTCGCTCCCGCTAATCAGGGGCCCTGGCAAGGGCCTTCGGGGCGCCCTCTGTCACCTTGGAGGCGCCCTGTGTCCGTACAGCCCACAAGGCGGTTCGACGAGGTGGCGACTGCAACGAGCAAGTGGTTGCGAGGGACTCAAGTGCGTCACCGCCGTCACAGCATTCGCGTAGCACCGCAGCGAGGCATCCACGATGCCGACCTGCCGGGCACCGATGGACCTGACTGCCCGCCTTGCCCCTCATCCTTGCCCGATGCCGCCGTACCCGCTTGAACAGGACTGCCGCCAGCGCCCTGATCTGCCCCGAGCATCCGCACAATTAACCCAAGATCGATGCGACGAGGTTTACTTCCATGGCACTGACACGCGAACAGCAAATTGCAGCCCTTGAGAAAGACTGGGCCGAAAACCCGCGCTGGAAAGGCGTGACCCGTACCTACACCGCCGCCGATGTCGTTCGCCTGCGTGGCTCCCTGCAGCCGGAGCACACCCTGGCCCGCCTGGGTGCAGAAAAGCTGTGGAAGCTGGTTACCCAAGGTGCACATCCATCGTTCCGCCCGGAAAAAGACTTCGTCAACTGCATGGGCGCCCTCACCGGCGGCCAGGCCGTGCAGCAGGTCAAGGCAGGCATCCAGGCCATCTACCTGTCGGGCTGGCAGGTAGCTGCCGACAACAACTCCGCCGAGTCCATGTACCCCGACCAGTCGCTGTACCCGGTCGACTCCGTGCCGACGGTGGTCAAGCGCATCAACAACTCCTTCCGCCGCGCCGACCAGATCCAGTGGAAGGCTGGCAAGAACCCAGGCGATGAAGGCTATATCGACTACTTCGCGCCCATCGTGGCGGATGCCGAAGCCGGTTTTGGCGGCGTGCTCAACGCCTACGAGCTGATGAAGAACATGATCGAAGCAGGCGCTGCGGGCGTGCACTTCGAAGACCAGCTGGCCTCGGTGAAAAAATGCGGCCACATGGGCGGCAAGGTGCTGGTGCCGACCCAGGAAGCCGTGCAAAAGCTGGTCGCCGCGCGCCTGGCAGCCGACGTTTCGGGCGTACCAACGATCATCCTTGCCCGTACCGACGCTAACGCTGCCGACCTGCTGACCAGTGACTGCGACCCCTACGATCAGCCGTTCGTGATCGGCGAGCGCACCCGCGAAGGCTTCTACAAAGTGCGCGCAGGGCTAGACCAGGCCATCGCCCGCGGCCTGGCCTACGCCCCTTACGCCGACCTGATCTGGTGCGAAACCGCCAAGCCGGACCTGGACGAAGCCCGCCGCTTTGCCGAAGCGATCAAGAAGGAATATCCGGACCAGATCCTGTCGTACAACTGCTCGCCTTCGTTCAACTGGAAGAAGAACCTGGACGATGCCACCATCGCCAAATTCCAGCGCGAGCTGTCGGCCATGGGCTACAAGCACCAGTTCATCACCCTGGCCGGCATCCACAACATGTGGCATGGCATGTTCAACCTGGCGCACGACTACGCCCGCAACGACATGACCGCCTATGTGAAGCTGCAAGAGCAGGAATTCGCCGACGCCAGCAAGGGTTACACCTTCGTGGCGCATCAGCAGGAAGTGGGTACGGGCTACTTCGATGACATGACCACCGTGATCCAGGGTGGGGCTTCGTCGGTGACTGCGCTCACCGGTTCGACTGAGGAAGAGCAGTTCCACTGAGAGTGGGTTGCGGTTTAACGAAGGCCCGGGGCTTGTACAGGCCCCGGGCCTTCGTTTTGCTGAAGGTGGCCAGCTCAGGTCAAACCGAACCTGCACGTGGACCAGGGTTTCTTCGCAAAGAACAGGGGGGCTTCGCAAAGCGCGGCGAGTGCCTTAGCATTCAACACCTATCAGTATTGCCAGTTATTTACAGCAACCCCTTCTGTAAACCTTGCGACTTGCCCAATCAGGAGTCGCATCATGCCAAATATTTCCAAAGCCGGTGAGCTGGACCCTACGTTCGCTTCGAGGGGCCGCTTTTCGCACCATCAATACAATCACGTTGGCCCAATGGCCGTGCTCGAATCAACCGGACACATCCTTGTGTCCTCGGCGCACAGGACTGAGCAACACATCAAGCTGCTACGGCTTGACGCTGGCGGAGTGCCTGACCGTGAGTTTGGCACCGACGGAGTCGCTATCGTTGAATACACCGGTGCCTTGCGGGTCTTTCTGTCCACGATCATTACGGACGAAACCGGGGGAATCTATGTGGTGGGTGACTTCAACTATGCACCCGATTCTTATTACCCCGTAGTCTTTCACTTGCTCCCTGATGGAAAGCCCGACACCCAATTTGGCGAAAATGGGCAGGCCTACCGTGTTTACCGGTCGATCAGCTCTACACGCCAGCACCGGCCAATCAATTCAACCCCCGGCTCCAAGCACAGCAGTTCAACTACCCCGCGAAGCACCAGCGGCAGCATCTGGGACGGCGTCCTCTACTTCCATTCGCGCGATCATATTGTGGCCATCACGCTAAACGGGGACTTGGATACCGAGTTCAATGGCACGGGCTTCTGGGGCGCTGCACACGAGGGGCAGCCCGTGCTGCTGGGCGCGATAGCGGTGACTGAACAAGGTATTTATGCCGCGCACACGCCCATGCCTATCGAGGATTACCAAAGCCATGTGATCGTGACTCGCCTTGATCACCGAGCCAATGTCGACGAGACGTTTGCCGCGCACGGCCATTTGCAGTTGAGCACGCCTGGACACACGCTGCTGGCAGCGCGTCTTGAGCAGTCCACGTCCAACCATCACTTCGTGCTGGCGTGCCGGACCGACATCAATACCTATGATGAAGGTACCGCGCTCATGTCCTTCAAACGCGACGGTGCGCCAAACACCCATTTCAATGCGGGGCAACCTGTCATTATTCAAAAAGACCCCTCGGTCATGGCTTCCGTGCTGGACTTGGCCTTCGATGGACAACCGGGCGATCACGAAAAAATTTACCTAGCCGTGATGTATGAAGACGAAGCAGCACGCGACCCACTAGTCCTGTTGCGCTTCAACAGCGATGGCACCCTGGACAATAACTTTGGTACGGCTGGCTGGGCATTTGTCGGGGAAAGCGGGACGGCACTGAAGGTCAGCTGTCAGGCTAATGGCCAGCCGCTTGTCGCCTGCAACCTGAAGCTTGCGACAGACCCTCGAACCGGCCTCTATCTGGTACGCCTGACACGGTAGCCGGTCGAGTTGGCCGAGTCAGAGGTTATCACTGATAAGGGTGTGGCAGCTAAGGACAAGGCCAGTGGTTCATGACACGTGGACCTTTACTTGAATACAACTTGAGTACCACCGGTACGCCTGCTTTGTAGCAGCGGCTTGCGTGGCGCCAAACCACGCAAGCCGCTGGGCTAGGACATCTAGCCGAGAATCACTGCGCCATGCCCAGCTCGGCGTCATCCATCAATGCCTTGGCCATGGCGCTGAGGTAGTGGGCCGCCCAGATCATCATTGGCCTGTCCTCCGTCAAGCCGATGATGGTCAGTTCGCGAACGTAACCCATCAACTCTGACGACTGCTCGCGAGCATCCCGGCACGGTATGCCGGGCTCGATGCGAAACAACGCGTGCGTGACGTTTTCACCTTGGCAAAAAGTTGTTTGACCGACGGTGAACTGGGTGTCTTCTGTAGTCATGTTTGAATCCCCTGAGAATTTCCGACTGCATAGCCGACCCCTGATGCGGGCAGACCCGCTCCCGCCGTCAATGTGGAACATTGCAGGCTGCGGTGATTGTGTAGGCGTGGACTTACCCGCCAAAGGCCAGCTGTCGCTACACATTGATCAGCCTCAGTGCAAAGGCTTGGCACCGGCTGGCATCTGCACCTGAATCAAGGCCGACTCAAGCAAAGCCCGAAGCGCTTCGAGTTCATGCATCGAGGTCATCATGAGGATCGATGCAGGGGACTTGGGCTGTTGAAGCAAGGCCTGATGCACCACGGTCGCTGCGCAGAGTGCGTGGTCGGTGGCCTGGATCAGGGTGTCTTCGAGGGAATGAGAGATGCGAGGTGGATCGGGGACTATCTTCAACATAGCTATTTACCTTCTATGGCTGGCCACCCACCTGCTGTCAAACAGAAGGGCGGCAGCTGTACGTGGGTTGACAGACCGGCGGAAATAGCTAAGTTCCGGCGCACGCAAGCGTGCCCGCACGCACAGCCACCATATAGGAAAGCCGCGCACTATTTACCGTCACAGCCTGTCAAAGCTGTGTCGTTGATGAGCAACGTCAGGCCGAGACTAGAGCGCTACCCGGGCAGCCGCAACGGAAAACAGGCGGCAAGAGTATGTTTGGGAAATGCCCTACAGGGAAGGGGTTAAATCCGACATTCCAGTGACCCCGCGCCTAACTGCACCTGGCGCTGAGCCCACTCTGCGTGTGCGATGTCGCCTAGCGCGAGCGCTGCCCATCCAATGCGTGCAACCACGACGAGGAGCAATCAGAGCACCCTGGTCTATGCTTGCAGGCACAGCGCCACGCGCGACCCCACCACCGCAAACGCGCTTTAGTATTGACCCAGGGCGGTACCCAGCGGGTCGATAAGTGCTAGAACACGAGCTTTTCGCATTTGCAAGCAGAGGAAATCTGCAGATGAACTTTACAAGACCCAGAACGGACCAAATAAGCGGCGTCAGTCCAAATGATATTAATTATCATTACTCAATTCGTAATTCGTTACCACTCGCAAGAAACATAATTAACAAAAGCGCGCGCAATGCCCGAATTTCAAGGCTTTCAGCCAGTTACACGCCGAATATGTTGTTGACCCTGCGAATAAATTTGCTACGGAAATTTTACTTGGCCCGGGTTTACCCATAAAATCAGCAGGATTGATTCAGCTGCGACATTTGGTCACTGCAAGTGCGACACCACGTCGCCGCTCTACACTTATTTCAGACTGCAGAGCTGGGTCTCTGTATAAGGATTTAAAGCATGTCCGATTCGGCAGGACTCATCGCCCACAACTGGGGCTTTGCCATCTTCCTTCTGGGTGTCGTCGGCCTGTGCGCCTTCATGCTCGGCCTGTCCAGCCTACTCGGCAGCAAGGCCTGGGGCCGCGCCAAGAACGAACCCTTCGAATCCGGCATGCTGCCCACCGGCAGCGCGCGCCTGCGCCTGTCGGCAAAATTCTATCTGGTCGCGATGCTCTTCGTGATCTTCGATATCGAAGCCCTCTTTCTCTTTGCATGGTCTGTGTCCGTCCGCGAAAGCGGCTGGACCGGGTTCGTCGAAGCACTCGTTTTCATAGCAATTCTGTTGGCAGGTCTTGTCTACCTATGGCGCGTCGGGGCCCTTGACTGGGCACCCGAAGGTCGCCGCAAGCGGCAAGCGAAGCTGAAACAATGAGGCTTTGGCATGCAATACAATCTCACCAGAATCGATCCGGACGCACCCAACGAGCAGTATCCGGTTGGTGAACGGGAAACCGTCACCGATCAACTGCTCGAAGACCAGGTCCACAAGAACATCTTCATGGGCAAGCTCGAAGATGTGCTGCGTGGCGCCGTCAACTGGGGCCGCAAGAACTCCCTGTGGCCGTACAACTTCGGCCTGTCCTGCTGCTACGTGGAAATGACCACGGCCTTCACGGCGCCCCACGACATCGCCCGCTTCGGCGCCGAAGTCATCCGGGCCTCGCCGCGCCAGGCCGACTTCATGGTCATTGCCGGTACCTGCTTCATCAAGATGGCGCCGATCATTCAGCGCCTCTACGAGCAGATGCTCGAGCCCAAATGGGTCATTTCCATGGGTTCGTGCGCCAACTCCGGCGGCATGTACGACATCTACTCGGTCGTTCAGGGGGTCGACAAGTTCCTCCCCGTGGACGTCTACGTGCCCGGCTGTCCGCCACGCCCTGAGGCTTTCCTGCAAGGCTTGATGCTGCTGCAGGAGTCGATCGGCCAGGAGCGACGTCCGCTTTCCTGGGTCGTGGGTGATCAAGGCATTTACCGTGCCGAGATGCCTGCCCAGAAAGAGCTGCGTCGTGAACAGCGCATTGCCGTCACCAACCTGCGCAGCCCCGACGAAGTCTGATCCAGCGACCTGCCGCCGGTGCCCGAGGGTGCCGGCGGCCTGGCTTCATTCTTAACGTTGACCCAAAGCGACCGAGACCATGACAGCGGACAACGCTATTTACATTCCGCCCTACAAGGCAAACGACCAAGATGTGGTCGTCGAATTGCACAACCGTTTTGGCGCCGAAGCATTCGTCGCCCAGGAAACCCGCACCGGTATGCCCGTGCTGTGGGTCAAGCGCGCCCAACTCAAGGAAGTGCTGAGCTTCCTGCGTGGCGTGGCCAAGCCTTACAGCATGCTGTACGACCTGCACGGGGTCGACGAACGCCTGCGCACCCAGCGCCGTGGCCTGCCTGCCGCCGACTTCAGCGTGTTCTACCACCTGTTGTCGATCGAGCGTAACAGCGATGTGATGATCAAGGTTTCGCTCAGCGAAGGCGACCTGAACCTGCCCTCGGTGACCAGCATCTGGCCCAACGCCAACTGGTACGAGCGTGAAGTATGGGACATGTTCGGCATCGATTTCGCCGGCCACCCGCACCTGAGCCGCATCATGATGCCGCCGACCTGGGAAGGTCACCCACTGCGCAAGGACTACCCGGCCCGCGCCACCGAGTTCGATCCCTACAGCCTGACCCTGGCCAAGCAGCAGCTTGAGGAAGAGTCGGCGCGCTTCAACCCCGAAGCCTGGGGCATGAAACGTCAGGGCGCCAACGAGGACTACATGTTCCTCAACCTTGGCCCCAACCACCCGTCTGCCCACGGTGCCTTCCGTATCGTCCTGCAGCTCGATGGTGAAGAAATCGTCGACTGCGTACCGGACATCGGCTACCACCACCGCGGTGCCGAGAAGATGGCCGAGCGTCAGTCCTGGCACAGCTTCATTCCCTACACCGACCGTATCGACTACCTCGGCGGTGTGATGAACAACCTGCCGTACGTCCTGGCGGTAGAAAAGCTGGCCGGCATCCAGGTGCCGCAGAAGGTCGACGTGATTCGCATCATGCTCGCCGAATTCTTCCGCATCACCAGCCACCTGCTGTTCCTGGGCACCTACATCCAGGACGTGGGCGCCATGACCCCGGTGTTCTTCACCTTCACCGACCGCCAGCGCGCGTACACGGTGATCGAAGCGATCACCGGTTTCCGGCTGCACCCGGCCTGGTACCGCATCGGCGGCGTCGCCCACGACCTGCCGCGTGGCTGGGACAAGCTGGTCAAGGATTTCGTCGAGTGGCTGCCCAAGCGCCTGGACGAATACACCAAGGCCGCCCTGCAGAACAGCATTCTCAAGGGCCGTACCATTGGCGTGGCCGCCTACAACACGCAAGAGGCGCTGGCCTGGGGCACTACCGGTGCCGGCCTGCGCTCCACCGGTTGCGACTTCGACCTGCGCAAGGCGCGCCCTTACTCCGGCTACGAGAACTTCGAGTTCGAAGTGCCGCTGGCCCACAACGGCGATGCCTACGATCGCTGCATGGTCCGTGTCGAGGAGATGCGCCAGAGTATCCGCATCATCGACCAGTGCCTGCGCAACATGCCGGAAGGCCCGTACAAGGCGGACCACCCGCTGACCACGCCGCCGCCCAAAGAGCGCACCCTGCAGCACATCGAGACCTTGATCACCCACTTCCTGCAAGTGTCGTGGGGCCCGGTCATGCCGGCCAACGAGTCGTTCCAGATGATCGAGGCGACCAAAGGCATCAACAGTTACTACCTGACGAGCGACGGCGGCACCATGAGCTACCGCACCCGGATCCGCACCCCGAGCTACCCGCACCTGCAGCAGATCCCTTCGGTGATCAAAGGCAGCATGGTTGCCGACCTCATTGCGTACCTGGGCAGTATCGACTTCGTTATGGCTGACGTGGACCGCTAAGCATGAACAGCACGCTTATCCAGACAGACCGTTTCGCCCTGAGCGAAACCGAGCGCTCGGCCATCGAGCATGAAATGCATCACTACGAGGACCCGCGTGCGGCGTCCATCGAAGCTCTCAAGATCGTGCAGAAAGCCCGTGGCTGGGTGCCGGACGGCGCCATTCACGCCATCGGCGAGGTGCTGGGTATCCCGGCCAGCGACGTCGAAGGCGTCGCCACCTTCTACAGCCAGATCTTCCGCCAGCCGGTCGGCCGCCACATCATCCGCGTGTGCGACAGCATGGTGTGCTACATCGGCGGCCACGAGTCGGTGGTTAGCCAGATCCAGAGCGAGCTGGGCATCGGTTTGGGTCAAACCACTGCCGATGGCCGCTTCACCCTGCTGCCGGTCTGCTGCCTTGGGAACTGCGACAAGGCCCCGGCGCTGATGATCGACGACGACACCTTTGGCGACGTGCAGCCTGCTGGCGTCTCCAAGCTGCTGGAGGGTTACGCATGACCATCACTTCCTTCGGCCCGGCCAACCGCATCGCGCGCTCGGCTGAGACCCATCCGCTGACCTGGCGCCTGCGTGAAGACGGCGAGCCGGTCTGGCTGGCCGAGTACGAATCGAAGAACGGCTACGCCGCTGCCCGCAAGGCGCTGGCGCAGATGTCGGCTGACGAGATCGTGCAAAGCGTCAAGGACTCCGGCCTCAAGGGCCGTGGTGGCGCTGGCTTCCCCACCGGGGTGAAGTGGGGCCTGATGCCCAAGGATGAATCCATGAACATCCGTTACCTGCTGTGTAACGCCGATGAAATGGAGCCCAACACCTGGAAGGACCGCATGCTGATGGAGCAACAGCCCCATCTGCTGATCGAAGGCATGCTGATCAGCGCCCGCGCGCTGAAGGCCTACCGCGGCTACATCTTCCTGCGCGGCGAATACACCACTGCGGCGAAAAACCTCAACCGCGCCATCGATGAAGCCAAGGCCGCTGGCCTGCTGGGCAAGAACGTCCTGGGCAGCGGTTTCGATTTCGAGCTGTTCGTGCACACCGGTGCAGGCCGCTACATCTGCGGCGAAGAAACCGCGCTGATCAACTCGCTCGAAGGTCGCCGCGCCAACCCGCGTTCCAAGCCGCCCTTCCCTGCCGCCGTGGGTGTATGGGGCAAGCCGACCTGCGTGAACAACGTCGAGACCCTGTGCAACGTGCCGGCCATCGTCGCCAACGGCAACGACTGGTACAAGTCGCTGGCCCGCGAAGGCAGCGAAGACCATGGCACCAAGCTGATGGGCTTCTCCGGCAAGGTCAAGAACCCAGGCCTGTGGGAATTGCCGTTTGGCGTCACCGCACGCGAACTGTTCGAGGACTACGCTGGCGGCATGCGCGACGGCTTCCGCCTCAAGTGCTGGCAGCCAGGCGGCGCCGGCACCGGTTTCCTGCTGCCCGAGCACCTGGACGCGCAGATGTACGCAGGCGGTATCGCCAAGGTCGGCACCCGCATGGGCACAGGCCTTGCCATGGCGGTTGACGACAGCGTCAGCATGGTCTCGCTGCTGCGCAACATGGAGGAGTTCTTCGCCCGTGAGTCGTGCGGCTGGTGCACACCCTGCCGTGACGGCCTGCCATGGAGCGTGAAGATGCTGCGCGCCCTGGAAAACCGCCAGGGCCGTGCCGAAGACATCGAGACCCTGCTGGGGCTGGTCAACTTCCTTGGCCCAGGCCGTACCTTCTGCGCCCACGCACCGGGTGCGGTGGAGCCGCTTGGCAGTGCCATCAAGTACTTCCGCTCTGAGTTCGAGGCCGGTGTCGCGCCGGTCGTCGCTGGCGAGGCGTTGCGCCCTGACCTGGCAAGACCGCTTCAGGCAGGGCCGACCGTAGTCGGCGCATAACAACATGTTCCAGCGGGTGGTCCGTGCCACCCGCCAGCTTGCCGACAGGCCCGACCCGATCGCGGCGTGTCGCAGGCTTACCGATTTCCATTAGCCACGCCTGCTCACGCGGGCCAACGAAGAACTTTGAACAATGGCCACTATCCACGTAGACGGCAAAGCGCTCGAAGTCAACGGTGCAGACAACCTGTTACAGGCCTGTCTGTCACTTGGCCTCGACATCCCTTATTTCTGCTGGCACCCGGCGCTTGGCAGCGTCGGTGCTTGCCGCCAGTGCGCGGTCAAGCAGTACACCGATGAGAACGACACCCGCGGGCGTATCGTCATGTCCTGTATGACGCCTGCATCCGACGGCACCTGGATCTCCATCGACGATGACGAGTCCAAGGCGTTTCGCGCCAGCGTCGTCGAATGGCTGATGACCAACCACCCGCACGACTGCCCCGTGTGCGAGGAAGGCGGTCACTGCCACCTGCAAGACATGACGGTGATGACCGGCCACAACGAGCGCCGCTATCGCTTCACCAAGCGCACCCACCAGAACCAGGACCTTGGCCCGTTCATCGCCCATGAGATGAACCGCTGCATCGCCTGCTACCGCTGCGTGCGTTACTACAAGGACTATGCCGGTGGCACCGACCTGGGTGTCTATGGCGCCCATGACAACGTCTATTTCGGCCGCGTCGAAGACGGCGTGCTGGAAAGCGAGTTCTCGGGCAACCTGACCGAAGTCTGCCCAACCGGCGTGTTCACCGACAAGACCCACTCCGAACGCTACAACCGCAAGTGGGACATGCAGTTTGCCCCGAGCATCTGCCACGGTTGCTCCAGTGGCTGCAACATCAGCCCAGGCGAGCGTTACGGTGAACTGCGCCGCATCGAGAACCGTTTCAACGGCTCGGTGAACCAGTACTTCCTGTGCGACCGGGGCCGCTTCGGCTATGGCTACGTCAACCGCAAGGATCGTCCACGCCAGGCGCAACTGGCCGACGGCACCAAGCTGGGCCTGGACGCCGCCCTGGACAAAGCCGCCGACCTGCTGCGCGGCCGCACCATCGTCGGTATCGGTTCGCCACGCGCCAGCCTGGAAAGCAACTATGGCCTGCGCGAGCTGGTTGGTGCCGAGTACTTCCACTGTGGGATGGAAGCCGGTGAACTGGCGCGCGTGCGCCTGGCGCTGGAGGTGTTGAACAACAGCCCCCTGCCCGTTCCGACCCTGCGCGACATTGAAGACCACGACGCGGTATTCGTGCTCGGTGAAGACCTGACCCAGACCGCTGCCCGTGTCGCCCTGGCCGTGCGCCAGGCCACCAAGGGCAAGGCCGAGGCCATGGCCGAGGCGATGAAGGTTCAGCCGTGGCTCGACGCCGCCGTCAAGAACATCGGCCAGCATGCGCTGTACCCCCTGTTCATCGCCAGCCTGGCCGAGACCAAGCTCGACGACGTGGCCGAGGAATGCGTGCATGCAGCCCCGGCGGACCTGGCCCGCCTTGGTTTTGCCGTGGCCCATGCCATCGACCCAAGTGCACCCGCCGTCGCCGGCCTGGACGACGAGGCCAAGGCCCTGGTCCAGCGCATCGCCGATGCCCTGATCGCCGCCAAGCGCCCGCTGGTCATTGCCGGCACCTCGCTGGCCGATGCCTCGCTGATCGAGGCCGCCGCCAACATCGCCAAAGCCCTGAAGCTGCGCGACAAACAAGGCTCGCTGAGCCTGGTGGTACCTGAAGCCAACAGCCTTGGCCTGGCCATGCTGGGTGGCGAATCGGTCGACGCTGCGCTGGATGCGGTCATCGACGGCAAGGCCGACGCCATCGTGGTGCTGGAAAACGACCTCTACGCCCGTGTGCCTGCGGCCAAAGTGGACGCTGCCCTAGCAGCGGCCAAGGTGGTCATCGTTGCCGATCACTCCAGAACTCCGACGGTCGAGCGCGCTCACCTGGTACTGCCGGCCGCTTCCTTCGCCGAAGGCGACGGCACCCTGGTCAGCCAGGAAGGCCGTGCCCAGCGCTTCTTCCAGGTGTTCGACCCGCAGTACCTGGACAGCAGCATCCAGGTCCACGAAGGCTGGCGCTGGATGCACGCCCTGCGTGCAACCTTGCTGGCCAAGCCCGTGGACTGGACCCAACTGGACCACGTGACCCACGCCTGCGCCCAGGCGGCCCCGCAACTGGCTGGCATCGTCGACGCCGCGCCAAGCGCCGCCTTCCGCATCAAGGGCCTGAAGCTTGCCCGCGAGCCGCTGCGCTACTCCGGTCGCACCGCCATGCGCGCCAACATCAGCGTGCACGAGCCGCGTACCCCGCAAGACCGCGATACGGCATTCGCCTTCTCCATGGAAGGGTATTCGGGCTCGGCCGAGCCACGTCAGCAGGTCCCGTTCGCCTGGTCGCCAGGCTGGAACTCGCCCCAGGCCTGGAACAAGTTTCAGGACGAGGTGGGCGGTCACTTGCGTGCCGGCGACCCCGGCGTGCGCCTGATCGAATCCCAAGGTGATGGCCTGGCCTGGTTCACCACGGTGCCTGGCGCCTTCAACCCGGCCCGCGGCACCTGGACGGCAGTACCGTTCTTCCACCTGTTCGGCAGCGAAGAAAGCTCCTCGCGTGCCGCGCCAGTGCAAGAGCGCATTCCGGCTGCCTACGTGGCCCTGGCCAAGTCCGAAGCCGATCGCCTGGGCGTCAACGAAGGCGCCCTGCTGGACCTGAACGTCGCGGGTGTGGCGCTACGCTTGCCGCTGCGTATCAATGAAGCGCTGGGCGCTGGCCTGGTCGCGCTGCCCAAGGGCCTGGCCGGCATCCCGCCAGCCGTGTTCGGGGCATCCGTCGAAGGCCTGCAGGAGGCAGCACAATGAGCTGGTTCACCCCCGAAGTGATCGACGTGATCCTCACCGTGCTACGGGCCATCGTGGTCCTGTTGGCGGTGGTGGTCTGCGGCGCGCTGCTCAGCTTCATCGAGCGGCGCCTGCTGGGCTGGTGGCAGGACCGTTACGGTCCGAACCGCGTCGGCCCGTTCGGCATGTTCCAGATCGCTGCCGACATGCTCAAGATGTTCTTCAAGGAAGACTGGAACCCGCCCTTCGTCGACCGCGTGATCTTCACCCTGGCACCGGTCGTGGCCATGAGCGCCCTGCTGATTGCCTTCGTGGTCATCCCGATCACCCCGACCTGGGGCGTGGCCGACTTGAATATCGGCCTGCTGTTCTTCTTCGCCATGGCCGGTCTGTCGGTGTATGCCGTGCTGTTTGCCGGCTGGTCCTCGAACAACAAGTACGCCTTGCTGGGCAGCTTGCGGGCCTCGGCCCAGACCGTGTCATACGAAGTGTTCCTGGGCCTGGCGCTGATGGGCGTGGTGGTGCAGGTCGGCTCGTTCAACATGCGCGACATCGTCGAGTACCAGGCGCAGAACCTGTGGTTCATCATTCCGCAGTTCTTCGGCTTCTGCACCTTCTTCATCGCTGGCGTGGCCGTGACTCACCGTCACCCCTTCGACCAGCCGGAAGCGGAACAGGAACTGGCCGACGGCTACCACATCGAGTATGCCGGCATGAAGTGGGGCATGTTCTTCGTCGGTGAGTACATCGGCATCATCCTCATCTCGGCGCTGCTGGTCACCCTGTTCTTCGGCGGCTGGCACGGCCCGTTCGGCATCCTGCCGCAACTGTCGTTCCTGTGGTTCGCCCTGAAGACCGCGTTCTTCATCATGCTGTTCATCCTGCTGCGCGCCTCCATTCCGCGCCCACGCTATGACCAGGTGATGGACTTCAGCTGGAAGTTCTGCCTGCCGCTGACCCTGATCAATTTGCTGGTGACCGCTGCGATCGTGCTTTACAACACGCCAGCCGTCGCGGCCCAGTGAGGATTTGACCCATGTTCAAGTATATCGGCGACATCGTTAAGGGCACCGGCACCCAGCTGCGCAGCCTGGCCATGGTGTTCTCCCACGGGTTCCGCAAGCGCGACACCCTGCAGTACCCCGAAGAACCCGTGTACCTGCCGCCACGCTACCGTGGCCGCATCGTCCTGACGCGCGACCCCGACGGCGAAGAGCGCTGCGTGGCCTGCAACCTGTGCGCGGTAGCCTGCCCGGTGGGCTGCATCTCGCTGCAGAAGGCAGAAACCGACGACGGCCGTTGGTACCCGGAGTTCTTCCGCATCAACTTCTCGCGCTGCATCTTCTGCGGCCTGTGCGAAGAAGCGTGCCCGACCACCGCAATCCAGCTGACTCCGGATTTCGAAATGGCCGAGTTCAAGCGTCAGGACCTGGTGTACGAGAAAGAAGATCTGCTGATCTCCGGCCCCGGCAAGAACCCTGACTACAACTTCTACCGTGTTGCGGGCATGGCAATCGCTGGCAAGCCGAAAGGCGCTGCGCAGAACGAAGCCGAGCCGATCAACGTGAAGAGCTTGCTCCCATAAGGACAGAAAGATGGAATTCGCTTTCTACTTCGCATCCGGGATCGCCGTGGTCTCCACCCTTCGGGTGGTGACCGGCACAAACCCCGTACACGCCCTGCTCTACCTGATCATCTCGCTGATTTCCGTGGCGATGATCTTCTTTTCCCTTGGCGCGCCGTTCGCGGGCGCCCTGGAAGTGATCGCCTATGCCGGCGCCATCATGGTGCTGTTCGTCTTCGTGGTGATGATGCTTAACCTGGGGCCGGCGTCGGTCGCCCAGGAGCGCGGCTGGCTCAAGCCCGGTATCTGGGCAGGGCCGGTGATCCTCGGCGCCCTGTTGCTGGTGGAACTGCTGTATGTGCTGTTCGTCGCACCCAGCGGCGCTGCCATCAGCGGTACCACCGTGGGCCCGAAAGCAGTGGGTGTGAGCCTGTTCGGCCCCTACCTGCTGGTGGTCGAACTGGCGTCGATGCTGCTGCTCGCGGCAGCTGTCACCGCCTTCCACCTGGGCCGCAATGAGGCGAAGGAGTAAATCATGGGTGCTATCCCTCTCGAACATGGTCTGGCCGTCGCCGGCATCCTGTTCTGCTTAGGTCTGGTTGGCCTGATGGTCCGCCGCAACATCCTCTTCGTGCTCATGAGCCTGGAAGTCATGATGAACGCTTCTGCCCTGGCGTTCGTCGTCGCCGGTGCCCGTTGGGTCCAACCCGATGGCCAGGTGATGTTCATTCTGGTGATCAGCCTGGCAGCAGCCGAGGCCAGCATTGGCCTGGCCATCCTGCTGCAGCTGTATCGCCGCTTCCACACTCTCGACATCGATGCTGCCAGTGAGATGCGCGGATGAACCTTCTCTTCCTGACTTTCGTCTTTCCCCTCATCGGCTTTGTGCTGCTGTCGTTCTCGCGCGGGAGGTTCTCGGAGAACCTGTCCGCTCTGATCGGCGTCGGTTCGGTGGGCCTGTCGGCGGCCACGGCCGCCTACGTGATCTGGCAGTTCAACGTCGCCCCGCCTGAAGGCGGTGCGTACAGCCAGCTGCTGTGGCAGTGGATGTCGGTGGATGGCTTTGCGCCGAACTTCACCCTGTACCTGGATGGCCTGTCGGTCACCATGCTGGGCGTAGTGACAGGCGTGGGTTTCCTGATCCACTTGTTCGCGTCCTGGTACATGCGTGGCGAGACCGGCTACTCGCGGTTCTTCTCGTACACCAACCTGTTCATCGCCAGCATGCTGTTCCTGATCCTGGGCGACAACCTGCTGTTCATCTACTTCGGCTGGGAAGGGGTGGGCCTGTGTTCCTACCTGTTGATCGGTTTCTATTACAGCAACCGCAACAACGGTAACGCAGCGCTCAAGGCCTTCATCGTCACCCGGATTGGCGACGTGTTCATGGCCATCGGCCTGTTCATCCTGTTCGCCCAGCTGGGCACGCTGAACGTCCAGGAACTGCTGGTGCTGGCACCGCAGAAATTCCAGGCCGGTGATACCTGGATGGTGCTGGCAACACTGATGCTGCTGGGCGGTGCCGTGGGCAAATCCGCGCAGCTGCCGCTGCAGACCTGGTTGGCAGACGCCATGGCCGGCCCGACCCCAGTGTCGGCGCTGATCCACGCGGCGACGATGGTCACGGCTGGTGTCTACCTGATCGCCCGTACCAATGGCCTGTTCCTGCTGGCGCCGGACATCCTGCACCTGGTGGGCGTGGTGGGTGGCGTGACCCTGGTGCTGGCGGGCTTCGCTGCACTGGTGCAAACCGACATCAAGCGTATCCTGGCCTACTCGACCATGAGCCAGATCGGCTACATGTTCCTGGCCCTGGGCGTCGGCGCCTGGGATGCGGCGATCTTCCACCTGATGACCCACGCCTTCTTCAAGGCGCTGCTGTTCTTGGCCTCGGGTGCCGTCATCGTGGCCTGCCACCACGAGCAGAACATCTTCAAGATGGGCGGCCTGTGGAAGAAACTGCCCCTGGCCTACGCCAGCTTCGTGGTCGGTGGCGCTGCCCTGGCGGCCTTGCCGATCGTGACCGTGGGCTTCTACTCCAAGGACGAGATCCTGTGGGAAGCCTTCGCCAGCGGCAACTCCGGCCTGCTTTACGCCGGCCTGGTCGGCGCCTTCATGACCTCGCTGTACACCTTCCGCCTGATCTTCATCGCCTTCCATGGCGAAGCCAAGACCGAAGCTCATGCCGGCCACGGCATCAGCCATTGGCTGCCACTGGGCGTGCTGATCGTGCTGTCGACCTTCGTCGGCGCATGGATCACCCCGCCGCTGGCTGATGTGTTGCCACAGAGCGCAGGCCATGCCGGCGGTGAAGCCAAGCATGCGCTGGAGATCACCTCGGGCGCCATCGCCATTGCCGGTATCCTGCTCGCCGCCTTGTTGTTCCTGGGCAAGCGCAGCTTCGTCAGCGCGGTGGCCAACAGTGGTATCGGCCGCGTGCTGTCGGCCTGGTGGTTCGCGGCCTGGGGCTTTGACTGGATCTACGACAAGCTGTTCGTCAAGCCCTACCTGCTGATCAGCCACCTGCTGCGCAAAGACCCGGTTGACCGCGGTATCGGCCTGATCCCTCGCCTGGCTCGCGGTGGCCACGTGGCCATGACCAAGACCGAGACGGGCCAGCTGCGCTGGTACACCGCCTCCATCGCCATTGGCGCAGTGCTGGTACTCGGCGCTGTGGTAGTGGCCGCGGTATGACCATGAACCTTGCGAACCTTGCGACCCTGCAAAAGGAAACCAACCCGTCATGATTTTGCCTTGGCTGATCCTGATCCCCTTCATCGGCGGCTTCCTGTGCTGGCTGGGCGAGCGCTTCGGCGCTACCCTGCCGCGCTGGATCGCGCTGCTGACCATGTCCCTGTTGCTCGGCATCGGCCTGTGGCTGTGGGCTAACGGCGACTACACCCTTGCCCCTGCCCCGGGCGCCGAGCCCGCATGGGCCCTGGAATACAAAGTCCAGTGGATCCAGCGCTTCGGCATCAGCATCCACCTGGCGCTCGACGGCCTGTCGCTGCTGATGATCCTGCTCACAGGCCTGCTGGGCGTGCTGTCGGTGCTGTGCTCCTGGAAAGAGATCCAGCGCCATGTCGGCTTCTTCCACCTGAACCTGATGTGGATCCTGGGCGGTGTGGTCGGTGTGTTCCTGGCGCTGGATCTGTTCCTGTTCTTCTTCTTCTGGGAAATGATGCTGGTGCCGATGTACTTCCTCATCGCGCTCTGGGGTCATAGCTCAGCGGACGGCAAGAAGACGCGCATCTACGCGGCGACCAAGTTCTTCATCTTCACCCAGGCCAGTGGCCTGATCATGCTGGTGGCGATCTTGGGCCTGGTCCTGGTCAACTACACCAATACCGGTGTGATCACCTTCAACTACAGCGACCTGCTCAAGGCCGACCTGCCGGCCGGTACCGAGTACCTGCTGATGCTGGGCTTCTTCATTGCCTTTGCGGTGAAGCTGCCGGTGGTACCGTTCCACTCCTGGTTGCCCGATGCCCACGCCCAGGCGCCTACTGCAGGCTCCGTGGACCTGGCCGGTATCCTGCTCAAGACCGCGGCCTATGGCCTGCTGCGCTTTGCCCTGCCGCTGTTCCCCAATGCATCGGCAGAGTTCGCGCCCATCGCCATGACCCTGGGCCTGATCGGCATCTTCTACGGCGCCTTCCTGGCCTTTGCCCAGACCGACATCAAGCGCCTGATCGCCTTCTCCAGCGTCTCGCACATGGGCTTCGTGCTGATCGGCATCTATTCCGGTAGCCAGCAAGCACTGCAAGGTGCAGTCATCCAGATGCTGGCTCACGGCCTGTCGGCTGCCGCGCTGTTCATCCTGTCCGGCCAGCTGTACGAGCGTCTGCACACCCGTGACATGCGCCAGATGGGCGGGCTGTGGCACCGCATCGCCTACCTGCCTGCCATCAGCCTGTTCTTCGCTGCCGCCTCCCTGGGGCTGCCAGGTACCGGCAACTTCGTGGGTGAGTTCCTGATCCTGCTCGGCAGCTTCGTACACGTGCCGTGGATCACCGTCATCGCCACCACTGGCCTGGTGTTCGGCTCGGTCTACTCGCTGATCATGATTCATCGCGCCTACTTCGGCCCGAGCAAATCGGACACCGTACTGGCCGGCATGGACACCCGCGAGCTGGTCATGGTGCTGGGCCTGGCGGTACTGCTGGTGCTGCTGGGCGTGTATCCACAGCCGTTCCTCGACACCTCTGCCGCCACCATGAGTGGTGTGCAGCAGTGGCTCGGTTCCGCTTTCACTCAACTCGCTTCGGCCCGGTAAGAGCGCTATGGAATTCACCACTCAACACTTCATCGCATTGGCGCCGATGCTGATCACCACCATCACCACGGTGGTGGTGATGCTGGCGATCGCCTGGAAGCGCAATCACTCGCAGACATTCCTGCTGTCCACCGTGGGGCTGAACCTGGCCCTGCTCTCGATCCTGCCGGCACTGAAGGTCGCGCCCCTGGCGGTCACGTCGCTGATCACCATCGACAAGTTCGCCTGCCTGTACATGGCGATCATGCTGGTCGCGACCCTGGCGTGCGTGACGCTGGCCCATGCCTACCTGGGCGAAGGCGCCAAGGGTTTCCCGGGCAACCGCGAAGAGCTGTACCTGCTGCTGCTGATGTCGGCACTGGGCGGGCTGGTGCTGGTCAGCGCCAACCACCTGGCGGGCCTGTTCATCGGCCTGGAGTTGCTGTCGGTACCGGTCTATGGCCTGGTGGCCTACGCCTTCTTCAACAAGCGCTCGCTTGAAGCCGGCATCAAGTACATGGTGCTGTCGGCCGCAGGTTCGGCCTTCCTGCTGTTCGGCATGGCGCTGCTGTACGCAGATGCCGGTAGCCTGACCTTCGACCAGTTGGGCAAGGCACTGGCTGCCACCAGCATGCCGAGCCTGCTGGCTCAACTGGGTCTGGGCATGATGCTGGTCGGGCTGGCGTTCAAGCTGTCGCTGGTACCGTTCCACCTGTGGACGCCCGATGTGTACGAAGGTGCCCCGGCGCCGGTTGCAGCGTTCCTCGCTACGGCCAGCAAAGTAGCGGTCTTCGCAGTGGTCATCCGCCTGTTCATGCTCTCCCCTGCCGCCAGCAGCGGTGTGCTGAGCACGGTGCTTGCAGTGATCGCCGTGGCCTCGATCCTGGTCGGCAACCTGTTGGCGTTGACTCAGAACAACCTCAAGCGCCTGCTGGGTTACTCGTCCATCGCCCATTTCGGCTACCTGCTGATCGCGCTGGTCGCCAGCAAGGGCTTGGCGCTGGAGGCCATGGGCGTCTATCTGGTCACCTACGTGCTCACCAGCCTGGGGGCGTTCGGCGTCATCACCCTGATGTCCTCGCCCTACGGTGGCCGCGACGCTGACGCGCTGTACGAGTACCGCGGTCTGTTCTGGCGTCGCCCTTACCTGACTGCCGTGCTGACCGTGATGATGCTTTCGCTGGCCGGCATCCCGCTCACCGCTGGCTTCATCGGTAAGTTCTACATCATTGCCACCGGTGTCGAGTCGCAACTGTGGTGGCTAGTAGGTGCTCTGGTAATCGGTAGCGCCATTGGCGTGTACTACTACTTGCGCGTCATGGTGACCCTGTACCTGGTAGAGCCGAACCTGCGCCGTCATGATGCCCCGCTGAAATGGGAACAGCGCACCGGTGGCGTCATGCTGCTGGCCGTCGCCGTGCTTGCGTTCATTCTCGGCGTGTATCCACAGCCCTTGCTGGACCTTGTCCAGCAAGCAAGCCTGCAACTGATCGGCTGATCGGTCTGGCAACGCGAAACACCCCGCTTGTGCGGGGTGTTTTTGTATCCGCGCCATTAACGTGGTACGCCATCCTTGGCCACATCGCTGCGCCTCACTCACCGCGCCAGCACAGCGGCTGTGTCCGGTAATGCCGCCTTGCGCACGTCGCCCTTGGCGGGTGGGAGGTAAACGCCAGGGTTGGGCATGCCGCTTGGGGACAGCTCGTGGGTCATCTCGAACTCAGCCCGTACTGACCAACCGCACGCCTCGGTGGTGCATTGCAAATAGGCAATTCGCAGGAAAATATGACGGCCTTCGCTGGTACGTATGCGCATGCGGCTGTGGCAATGCGGGCAAACCAGTTTATAAGTACTCACGAGAAGTACCTGCTAGCATTGTTGCTGCTTCTGCGATGTAGGCATGATCCTAGGGCCACGTAAGTTTTGGCTGAATGCATGGCTGGGTGGCTCATCTTCAAGTTCCTCATGCGGGAATCCTCCTAAAAGCACAGGGCTGTATTCGTAACGAGTAGTTTAAGCCCATGGAATATCATTAAACCAGTGATGGATATTTGTTATGAGTACTCATGCGCTCGCTGCCGTCATGGAGCGTCTCAAGCAGCTGACCGGTACCCACACTGATGCGGAGCTTTCACGGGCGTTGTCGATCAGCCCGCAGACCTTGAGCAGCTGGAAAGTCCGCAACAGTGTCCCATATTCGTTTTGCGTAGAGATTGCCGTACACTATGCGTGCTCTCTTGACTGGTTGCTGTTGGGCAAGGGCCAAGCTGCTTTTTTTGCTCAAGAAAACGCTGAGTGGGAGTCGGATCTGCTGGGGCGATTGCGCACTCTGTCCCCCACTGACCGCCAGGCCATCCTGCTCGTGATCAAGGACAAACAACGGATACAGCTGCTGGAACAGCGATTGACCGAGCTCAGTAAGGGTTCTGGCAGTAGTGCCCCTTAACCCCGACGGCGCCAACGCTGAATCAGCTCGCGCGGATCCAGCGAATCCAGCCAGACCATGACCTTCAAGCTGATGGGAATGACCACGACAGCGGCGACGAAGGCCGACATGCCAGGGGTCAGCAAAGGCGCGATGGACGAAATCAAGGGTTCGAACAGATGTCCTACCCCAACCGTCACGAACACCAGCAGTATTTTCTTGCTCAATGTAAGCCGCTTGGCCGTGTCCGTGATCAGCCGATCTCGAGCCGCACTGACCAGCAACGCGCCAAGCAAGGCGGCAAACAACACGCTGGCTTCGGCGCTCAGCAGCTCCATGACCGCCTGGAATTCCCCCCCTGCGTTAAGTCGTTCAGCCATGACGCACACCCCGGCGTGGTGAGCATACGTAGGGCAGGCCCAGATAGAGCATGATTGCCGCGTCCACAAAGCACAGATAACAAATCCGCAGCGCGCGCCCATGGTCATGCCCGCACACATCATCCAGGCGTCTGTAGCCCAGGCTTCGCAACGCGACGCGCCAGTTGGCAAACTCGCGAGCGGCTTTGATCACGGCGCAATGAGCAGCTACCTCGATTGCCGCATCCCCCGTGGTTCGCTGCAACTTCAGGCGCTTGCGCAGCCCGTTCAGATCAATGCGTGGCCAGAATGGGTCATGGCAGTCGCCAGCACGAGCAGTGTCTTGATGGTTCATAAATCACCTCACGCTTCGGCCAAAAGGCCATAACGAATAGCCTTGATGACTGCCCCTACCCGGGTAGGCACATCGAATTTGCGCATGATGTTGGATACATGAAAATTCACCGTCGACTCCTTACAACCTAGTATCTGCCCGATTTCCCACGAGCTCTTACCGTAGGCGCACCACAGCAGTACCTGGTGTTCGCGGGGCGTCAGGCGCGCGGGGGCGATTGGGGAGTCGCCGGTAGGCGCGCCTGTGGGTTTAGCTGAGACGGATTGTTGTGGACCTCTTGGATCGGTAGCCATGTTCGAACTCCGGGTAAGTGACGACCGGCGATGCTGCCGGCCTGCAGTCACCTTACGAAGCAAGTACGCGCCTACTCTAGCGGCGGGCTTTGTACGGAAACTTCATACAATTGCGCGCCTTGGAAACCCGATGAATTCGCCGACTTTCGACGTGCTCCGAGCGCCATCTCGCTCGTCTCAATGCTGATATTCGTCCGCCATCTATCTGGAGCCCTACAATGCGTTGCGTTTTGTCCCTTACCCCCTGCGTGGGTATGCTGGGTGTGTTCATGGCCGCCCAGCCCGCGCTGGCAGCGGCGCCGGTCGAACTGGGCCAGGTGCTGATCACCGAGGAGGAACAGGACGACCTGAGCGCCGCCAGTGAGCGCTTGCGGGCCATACCGGGCGCCAGCAACATGGTGGACATGCACAGCATTGGACAAGGCCGCGTGGCCAGCAATCAGGACGTTCTGGCCTACCAGCCAGGGGTGTTCGCCCAGTCGGCAGGCAACGATGGGATCAAGCTGTCGATCCGTGGCTCGGGCATCAACCGGGCACCGGGTGCGCATGGCTCGGGTGTGTACACCCTGTTCGATGGCCTGCCCCTGACTGGACCAGGTGGCACGCCCTACGAGCTGTTCGAACCGTTATGGTTGAGCCGCGCCGAAGTGCTACGGGGGGCCAATGGCTTTGATCAAGGTGCCCTGGCCCTCGGCGGCGCGATCAACTATGTCACCCACACGGGCCGCGATGCCGCGCCATTGCAGATACGTTACGAAGTGGGCAGCCGGGGCTATCAGCATCGGCACATCAGCTCGGGCCAGGTGCTCGGTGGCCTGGATTACTACGTGGCCCTTACCGACGTCGAGTACAACGGCTATCAGCGGCACAGCAGTGGCAGCGCCAGCGGTATTGCCGCCAACATCGGCTACCGCTTCAACCCGAACCTGGAAACGCGGTTCTACCTGCGTTACCGGGAAACCGAAAACGAACTGGCCGGCCGCCTGACCAAAGACCAGATCAAGCACCACCCGCGGGCAGCCAACCCAAGCTACCTGGCTCGCGATGACAGTCGCCCGCAACCGGGCAGCACCTGGGTGGGCAACAAAACAACCTTTTACCTCGATGATGACGCCAAGCTTGAAGCTGGCCTGGTGTACCACGATTACCCCATGGACCTTCGCGAAGGGCCCATGCGCCTGAAAGTCGCCTATACCGACGTCAGCGGCACACTCGACTACAGGCGCCGCGATACGTTGTTCGGGCGTGAAAGCAAGTCCACTATCGGCTGGCGCACCACCAAACACCTGCCCAACAGCGGCGCGTCGCAGTTTGCTCGTAACGGCCATGTATTCGCAGACCGCACCCGAGACTTTACCTACCAAGGCTCAGACACCGTGTTGCACGTGGGTAACGACCTGGAGCTGGTACCCAATGTGTGGCTGACCACAGGCCTGGCCGCGATCTATACCCGCCGCGAGAGCGACGTGACCTACCCTGCCCAGGGCGGCAAGGTGTCCCTGCACGACTGGGACTATGCGCCACGGGTGGGCCTGCGCTACGACATACGCCCCGACCTGCAGGTATACGGCAACCTCAGCCGGTCGGTAGAACCGCCGCACCCTTGGTCATTGATCTGGAGTGCGCCAAGCGTTGGCGGCAAGCAGATTCAACCGATCAAAATGCAGAACCAGACCGCCACCACGCTGGAGGTGGGTGCGCGCGGCGAGTCCACGGTCGGGCGATGGGACCTTGCCTGGTACTACTCCCAGGTACGCCACGAACTGCTCGCGGTCGAGGTGGTGCCGAACTTCACCTCGGAATTCAACGCCAGCGCCACGGTGCATCAAGGGGTGGAGGCCGGGCTGGACAGCACCCTGTGGGAACAGTCTGGCATGGGCCGCCTGAGCCTGCGCCAGGCCTATACCTTCAGTGACTTCCATTACCGCGACGACGAAAAATTCGGCCACAACCGCCTGCCGGGCATCCCCATGCATTACTACCAGGCCGAGTTGCGCTTCGACTGGCCCAATGGCTTCTACGCCGGGCTCAACACGCAGATGGCGTCCAAGGTGCAAGTGGACTACGCCAACAGCTACCACGCCGACGATTACGCTACGCTCGGTGCCCGTCTCGGTTGGGACTCGCCGCAGCGTGACTGGCAGACATGGCTGGACCTACGCAACCTGACCAACAAACGTTACGCGGCGACCGTTACCCCAGGCTTCAATGACGCAGGGCGCGACATTGCCCGCTCGACCCCGGGGGAAGGCGCTGCGGTCTATGCCGGAGTGTCCTATACCTTCCATTGACTGCCACAATCGAGCATTCTCTGGCTGACAGACATTGCGCCGGCCGGCTGGCCCGCGCAATGTGGCGCCGCCTAGCCCACCGTCATACGGACCGATTGAGCTTCACCCAAGAGGCAAACTTGTCGATGAAGCCCTGCAGAAACGGCCGGGTTTTGTCGTTGAGCTTGCCTGACTCGTCGAACAAGCTGGCAGCGCCGCCGATGTAGGCCTCCGGCATCTGCATGCACGGCATGTCCAGGAACACCAGAGACTGACGCACCGAATGGTTGGCACCAAAGCCGCCGATCGCGCCTGGCGACACACTCGCCACGGCTGCCGGTTTACCGCCCCACGCGCTTTGCCCGTAAGGCCTTGAACCCACGTCGATGGCATTTTTCAGGCAGCCTGGCATGGTCCGGTTGTACTCTGGCGTGACGAAGAGCACCGCATCGCTGCCCTTGATGTCCTCCCGAAAGCGTGTCCAGGCAGCTGGCGGAGCATCGGTTTCCAGGTCTTCGTTATACATGGGTAAGTCGCCGATCTCGACGATCTTCAGTGCCAGGCTAGACGGCGCCAGCTCAGACAGCGCGCGGGCCACCTTGCGGTTATAGGAATCCTTGCGCAGGCTACCGACGACGACGGCAACCGAATAGACCTGGGTCATGGCAATCTCCAACTTCACGTTTTCAGGGACGATGTAGTTATAGATGACCGTTTTGCGCGGCTTTGGTTTTTTTTCCTGGCCGCGAAAACTTCCCTTGCCCTTGGAAGGTCTACTGCTACAGACATTTCCTACGCAATTCAGAGGGTTCCACCCAAATGGCAGCAGTAATGGTCGGCCAATTCCATGCCCGCGACGCCGAAGGCCGTATCTATCCCGTTCACGAGTTCCAGGAATCTACCCTGCAACTGGACGGCAGCACGACCGGCGCACCTATCACTACTTACCGCCTTGCCATCGGCGACCGCGTCAACTACCTGGGTGAAAATCGATTCGAGCTTGCCCGCACCGGTGTCGAAATCATTCGTATCCCATGACAGGGAGACAGTACTAGCCTGTTGCTACTCAATCATGTTTGTACCGATTTTGCGGGCCTGGATTGAACAGCAACGGGCCGTGACTTTTTCAGTCCGCTGACCGCTCGGTCAGCGCCTGCCAGAGCGAGGGGCCGCCGGCGGACTTTGCAATCGCTGCAAGACGTTCGGCATGTGATTCCAGCTCATCCGGTGTGGCCAGAATGACCCGGCCTGGCGCACGTCCGCTGATGCGGCGTATGTCAGTTCCACCACTGCCCTGCCCGTTTTCGTCCGAATCGCTGCCGTGCCCTGCCAACGACAGACTGGTCTGGCCGCCGGTCATCGCCAGATAGACATCTGCCAGCAGCTCGGCGTCGAGCAGCGCGCCGTGCAGTTCGCGCCCCGAGTTGTCGATATCGTAGCGTTTGCACAGGGCATCCAGGCTGTTGCGTTGCCCAGGATGACGCGCCCGCGCCAGCAACAAGGTGTCGAGAATGGTGCAGTGCTGGGACAGGTCGGCACGGTCCTGCTGGCCCAGCAGCGCGAACTCGTTGTTGATGAACCCCACGTCGAACGCTGCGTTGTGGATGACCAGCGTGGCGCCCTGGATGAACGCGAAGAACTCCTCGGCTACGTCGCTGAAGCGAGGTTTGCCAACCAGAAAGGCGTCAGTGATGCCATGGACATTGATCGCGCCCTCGTCACTTTCGCGGTCAGGCTGCAGGTAGACGTGGAAGTGCCTGCCTGTCAGACGCCTGCCGACCACCTCGACGCAGCCGATCTCGATGATGCGGTGCCCCTCGCTGACCGGCATACCCGTGGTTTCGGTATCGAGGATAACGAACCGCTTGTCTTGCTGTTGCTCCACCTGGGGACTCCAACTTGCATCGCTTACAAAGGTGCGCAGTATAACAGCAGGCCGAAGGCAAGCGCTGTGCCCCCTTCGCACCTGGGATCGGGTTCAGGGCTTCAGGCCCGGGCGCGCACTTCGTCCACGCCACGGTTGGCCAGCTGGTCCGCACGCTCGTTGCCGGGGTGGCCAATGTGGCCGCGCACCCACTTCCAGGTCACCTTGTGGCGGTTGACCTGTTCGTCCAGCAACTGCCACAGGTCGGCATTCTTCACAGGCTCCTTGGCCGCGGTCTTCCAGCCACGCTTTTTCCAGTTGACCATCCACTCGCTGATGCCTTTCATCACGTACTGCGAGTCAGTCGTCAGCACGACCTCGCACTCACGCTTGAGCGCCATGAGCCCCTGGATGGCGGCCATCAACTCCATGCGGTTGTTGGTGGTCTCACGTTCGCCGCCCCACAACTCTTTTTCAACGCCCTTGAAAATCATCAGCACACCCCAGCCGCCGGGGCCAGGGTTGCCCTTGCAGGCACCATCGGTAAACATTTCGACGCTATCGCTCATGTACCACTCGTATTCACTGCTTATCGGGATCGGGGGTCGCCGAGGTGCGGTTGACCTTGGCCAATGGCAACGGCAGTAACTTGCCCATCGGCTCGCGACGCTGGGGCCGCAGCGGCCGCAGGCCCACGACCATCTTGCGCGCCACCAGCACATAGACACCGCCGCCAGCGCTCTGCCAACCGCCCGCCATGCGTTCCCACCCTTGCAGGCGCTGCTGCCAGGCAGGCGAAGCAAGCGGCGGACGATAGCACCCGAAGCGACGTTTCTCCAAGGCAAAGCCCAGTAGATTGAGCCAGTCACCCAGTCGCGAAGGCGAGATGCAGCGAGCCTTGCGCAAAGCGCCACGGCTGAACAGGTGACGCACTCCCCAGCTGCTCCACGGGTTGATCCCGACGACCAGCAGGTGGCCGCCGGGGCGCACGGCGCTGGCGGCCTCACGCAACAGCCCATGGGGCGACAGGCTGAAATCCAGCCCATGCTGCAACACCACCACATCGGCCGCGTGCTCGCTCAACGGCCAGGCTTGTTCCTCGCAGACGATCTCCACCCCCGGCAGCGGTGCGCCGAGGCGCACGTTGCGCTGGACCTTCGGCGCACTGGGCGGGGCATCGGCGCAGGGGCCGTAGTGCACCAGGTAGCCACCGAAGAAGCGCCCCAGCTCTTCCTCCAGCAGCTTCTGTTCTTCGTGCAGCATCAACTGGCCGAGCGGGCCCTGAAACCACTCACGGGCCAGGCTGATCAGCTTGACCCAGTCCGGGTCGGCCTGGGCGAAGGCTTGGTCGGTCATTGTGCAATTCCTCGGAAGGTTCTACCACCGCGCCATCGCGGCTAAGATGCCTTCATGTGCCAAGCAAGGCGAATCGGATTCCCACCATGATACAGATCGAAGCGTTGCCCGCTTTCTCGGACAATTACATCTGGTTGTTACAGGATACTGCCAAACGCCACTGCGCGGTGGTCGACCCTGGCGATGCCGGCCCGGTAGAACGGTGGCTCGCCGCTCACCCGGGGTGGCAGCTGACCAACATGCTCATCACTCATCACCACAATGACCATGTGGGCGGTGTGGAGCGGCTCAAGGCGTTGACTGGCGCGCACGTACACGGCCCGGCCAACGAGCGCATCCCGTGCAGGGATGTGGCACTGGACGATGGCGATCAGGTCACGGTGCTGGGAGAGGTGTATGACGTGCTTGCCGTGCCAGGCCACACGCTGGGGCATATTGCGTTCTTCAACGGTGGCGCGGCTACACCTGTACTGTTCAGTGGCGACACCCTGTTCGCAGCTGGGTGCGGGCGCATGTTCGAGGGCACTGCCGAGCAGATGCAACCGGCGCTAGCTCGCCTGGCAGCCCTGCCAGCCGAGACCCTGGTGTACTGCGCCCATGAATACACTTTGAGCAACCTGCGTTTCGCCAAGGCCGTGGAACCTGACAATGAAGATGTATTGAAGCGTTTCGAAGCGGTTTCCCGTCTGCGTGCGCAAGACCGCATCACGTTGCCCACCACCATTGCCCTGGAACGGCTGACGAACCCCTTCCTGCGCACCGCTGAAACATCTGTTAAACAAAAAGCAGACGAATGGAAGGGACATTCCAACACCTCGCATGTCGCTGTTTTTGCTGCCTTGAGGTCTTGGAAAGATAGCTTCTGATAACCCCAAGATATATCGCAAGTGGCGGTCAGAGGTTGACCCGGTCCGGAGCGGTTCCTAGAATCGCCGAAATTTTTTGCCCGGATACCTGTGCCCGCCGATGTCTTCTCGAAGCCGCAGAACCTCTCATTCCGTCGCGCTGACGCGCCTGGCCCAGGTCAGTGCGCTCGCGCTGGCCGCCACCTTGGTGGGTTGCCAGAGCACACGTCAGCTCGACGAAGCCGATAGCGTCCGTGCGCACAGCCAGCAAGCGCGAATCAAGCCAAGACCCGCGCCGTTGCTGGTCAAGCCGGTCGAGCAAGCGCCTCGAGATGTCTGGGAACGCATGCGCCAGGGGTTCGTGCTCCAAGAGTACCGCGACGTCAACCCGCGCATCGATCAGCAGCGCCTGTGGTTTGCCAGCAACCCGACGTTCATCGAAAGTGCTGGCGAGCGCGGCAGCCTCTACCTGCACTACATCGTCGAACGCCTCGAAGAGCGCGGCATGCCACTGGAGTTGGCCCTGCTGCCGGCGATCGAGAGCGCCTACAACCCTATGGCCTACTCACGCGCAAGTGCAGCCGGCATGTGGCAATTCATGCCGGCCACCGGCCGGCACTTCAACCTGCGCCAGACCAACTTCTATGACGGGCGCCGCGATGTCACAGCTTCGACCAACGCCGCGCTTGACTACCTGACCCGCCTGCACGACATGTTCAACGGCGACTGGTTGCTGGCGCTGGCGGCCTACAACGCTGGGGAAGGCACGGTCAGCCGGGCAATGGAGCGCAACGAGAAGCTGGGCTTGCCCACCGACTACTGGAACCTGCCGCTGCCTCAGGAAACCCGTGACTATGTGCCGAAACTGCTGGCCTTGTCACAGGTAGTCTCCACGCCTGAAGCCTACGGCGTGAACCTGACGCCGATTGCCAACGAACCGTACTTCGAGGCCGTCGCGATCAACGACCGGCTCGACCTGACGCGGGTGGCTGCCTTCGCCGACATCGACGAAGACGAACTCATCCAGCTGAACCCAGCCTTTAAAAAGCGCATGACGGTCGATGGCCCGAAGCAGTTGCTGGTACCCACGGCCAAGGCGCAGTTGCTCTCGGCCAGCCTTTCCAACCTCAACCCCGAGCAGTTGGTCACCCTTCAGCCCCCCAAGGCAGCTTTCGCTCGCGCCGTGGCCGAAGCCCAGGCGCCTGTAGCCGCGCGCAGCTACAAGGTCAGGCGTGGTGACAACCTGGGGACCATCGCCAAGGCCAACCGTGTCTCCATTGCGGACATCAAGCGCTGGAACCGCCTTTCGGGTAGCAGCCTGCGGGCAGGCCAGGTGCTAGCCCTGCGCGGCGGCAAAGCCTCCAGTGGAGCCGCCAACCGGGTCGCCAGTTCGGCAAAACGCACCACTCAATACAAGGTGCGCAAGGGCGATTCGCTGTATCTGGTGGCCAAACGCTTCAATGTCGAGATGACCCACCTCAAGCGCTGGAACCCGCGCAGTGGCCATGCGCTGAAACCAGGCCAGACCCTGACCGTCTACGTCGGCCACTGACCCTGGCGGCAAGGAGACACCCGTACGTGCGCGTACCTGTGTTTTCTTGCCGTTTGGCGCTTGCCGCGCCAGTGCAAACTGTTACTGTAGCCCGATCAAAGCCCAATGCCTTTGGATCGGATGCCGACTTGATACGTCCCCTCCTTCTTACACTCAGCCTGGCCTTGAGCTTTCCCGCCGTCGCAACCGTGAGCGAGAGCCACGGTTACGCGCAGTTCGGCACGCTCAAGTACCCGGCCTCGTTCACCCATTTCGACTGGGTCAACCCGCAAGCCCCCAAAGGTGGCACCTTGCGGGCGATGGCCTTCGGTACGTTCGACACCCTCAACCCCTATACCTTCAAGGGTACGAGCCCGGTGAGCACGCCCAACTTTCAACAGTATGGGGTCAACGAACTCAACGAAACCCTCATGGTGGGCACCGGCCAGTACGACCCCTCGGGCGATGAGCCGACCTCCAGTTATGGGCTGATCGCCCGCTCGGTCGAATACAGCCAGGACCGCAGCTGGGTGGTGTTCAACCTGCGTCCGCAAGCCCGCTGGCACGATGGCAAGCCCATCACGTCGGCAGACGTGGCCTTCTCCTTCCGCACACTGCTCAAGGAAGGCCATCCGCTTTACCGGACCAACCTGCAGGAAGTGCAGCGGGTGGACATTCTCGGGCCGCTGCGTATTCGCTTCGTATTCAAGCGTGCCGGCAACCCGCTGCTCATCCTGCGCCTTGGGGAAATGCCCGTTCTGCCCCAGCATTACTGGCGCACACGCGACTTCAAGGCCACCACCTTCGAGCCCCCGCTGGGCAGCGGGCCCTACAGGGTGACCCAGGTACAGCCAGGCCGGCGCCTGGTATTCGAGCGGGTGAAAAACTACTGGGGCAAGGACCTGGCAGTCAATCGCGGCAAGTACAACGTCGACCGTGTCGAGTACGAGTTCTACCGCGACTCGACCGTTGCCTTCGAAGCCTTCAAGGCAGGCGAGTTCGACATCTACATCGAGCATCAAGCCAAGAACTGGGCCAACGGCTACACCTTCCCCGCCGTGCGGCGCGGCGAAGTGATCAAGGCGCAGATCCCCCACCGCATCCCGACCCAGACCCAAGGCCTGTTCATGAACAGCCGTCGGGCCACCTTCAGCGATCCACGGGTGCGCCAGGCGCTGGGCCTGATGTTCGATTTCGAGTGGACCAACCGTGCGCTGTTCAGCAGCGCCTACCGCCGTTCGACCAGTTATTACCCCAACAGCGAATTCGCAGCCGCCGGCCTGCCCCAGGGCAAGGAATGGCTGTTGCTGGCCCCGTTTCGCGACCAGCTTCCGGCCAAGCTGTTCACCGAACCCTACCAGGTCAGCCGCACGGACGGGCGCGGGATCGACCGGCAGACGTTGCGCAAGGCCCTGGCCTTGCTGGCGGAGGCCGGGTGGACGCTGAAGGGGCAGCGCCTGGTCGACAGCAAGGGCCAACCGCTGCGCATGGAAGTGCTGCTGGTAAACCCCAACCTGGAACGCATCCTGCAACCGTATGTCGAAAACCTCTCCAGCATCGGTGTAGACGCGCGCTTGCGAACCGTGGACCGCGCCCAGTACAAACAGCGACTGGACCAGTTCGACTTCGACATGATTCTGATGACCCTGAACCAGACCCTGAGCCCGGGCCTCGAGCAGTGGCTGTACTTCCATTCAAGCCAGGCGGCCACCAAAGGCAGCAAGAACTACGCCGGGGTTGACGACCCTGTGGTCGATCATCTGCTCGACACCTTGCTGGCGGCGCGCACCCGTGATGACCAGGTGGCAGCGGCGCGAGCGCTGGACCGCGTGCTGTCATGGCAGCACTACATGATTCCCAACTGGTACCTCGACAACCACCGCCTGGCCTACCGCAATCGGTTCGGCTTCGTCACCACGCCGCCCTATACCCTCGGGCTGAACAGCTGGTGGATCAAGACTTCGGAGAAAGCCCAATGACGCCCACGCATTCCTTGCGCCGGCTGGCCGGCAGCCTGTTGCTGGCCTGCCTGAGCCTTCCCGCGCTGGCAGCGCCGCAGCACGCACTCACCCTGTACGACGAGCCGCCCAAATACCCAGCGGATTTCAAGCACTTCGATTACGTAAACCCGGACGCTCCCAAGGGTGGCACCTTCCGCCAGTCCAGCTTTGGTGGGTTCGACAGCCTCAACCCCTTCATCAACAAGGGGGTATCGGCCGAAAACATCAGCATCATCTACGATACCTTGATGCGCCAGAGCCTGGACGAGCCTTTCACCGAATATGGTCTGGTCGCTCGACAGATCGAGAAGGCGCCTGACAACAGCTGGGTGCGCTTCTACCTGCGCCCCGAGGCGCGGTTCCACGATGGCCATCCCATGCGCGCCGAAGACGTGGTGTTCACCTTCAATGCGCTGATGAAGGACGGTGCCCCTCTGTACCGCCAGTACTACGCGGACGTGGCCGAGGTGGTCGCCGAAGACCCGCTCAAGGTCGTGTTCACGTTCAAGCACAAGGGCAACCGTGAACTGCCGCTGATTCTCGGCCAGTTGCCCGTGCTGCCCAAGCATTGGTACGCGCAGCGCGACTTCAACCGCGGCAACCTGGAAATTCCGCTGGGCAGCGGGCCCTACAAGGTGGCCGAGGTCAAGGCCGGGCGCTCGGTGCGCTATGAGCGGGTCAAGGACTATTGGGCCAAGGACTTGCCCATCAACCGTGGTTTCTACAATTTCGACGCCATGACCTTCGATTCCTACCGCGACACTACGGTTGCGCTGGAGGCACTGAAGGCCGGCGCCTTCGACTATTCGCTGGAGGTCAGCGCCAAGAACTGGGCCACAGCCTACAACGTGCCGGCCGTGCGCGATGGCCGCCTGATCAAGGAGGAGCTGCCCAATGGCAACCCCACCGGCATGCAGGGCTTCATCTTCAACATCCGCCGGCCGGTCTTCCAGGATATACGCGTGCGCAAGGCGCTGAGCCTGCTGCTGGACTACGAATGGACCAACAAGCAGCTGTTCAACGGCGCCTATACGCGCACCGGCAGTTACTTCGAGAATTCAGAGATGGCGGCCCGTGGCCTGCCCGGCCCTGGCGAGCTCAAAATCCTCGACCCGGTGCGCAGCCAGGTGCCTGAGCAGGTCTTCACCCAGGCCTTCCATAACCCGGTCAGCGACGGCAGCGGGATGATCCGGGAACAGCAGCGCCAAGCCTACAAGTTGCTGCAGGAAGCGGGCTGGAAAATCGTCGACGACAAGATGGTCGACACCAACGGCCAGCCGGTCAGCATCGAGTTTCTGCTTGCCCAGACCGAGTTTGAGCGGGTTTTGCTGCCCTTCAAGCGCAACCTCGCGGACCTGGGTATCGAGCTAAACATCCGCCGGGTTGATGTGTCTCAGTACATCACCCGCCTGCGCTCGCGCGACTACGACATGATTGTCGGCGGCTACCCCCAGTCCAACTCCCCTGGCAACGAGCAACGGGAATTCTGGTCCAGCGCGGCCGCCGACAACCCCGGCAGCCGCAATTTCATCGGCCTGCGTGACCCTGCCATCGACCAACTGGTCGATGGCCTGATCAACGCCGAGTCGCGCCAGAGCCTGATCGACCACTGCCGCGCCCTGGACCGGGTATTGCTGTGGGGCTACTACGTGATTCCGAACTGGCACATCAAGACCTGGCGCGTGGCCTATTGGAACCACATCGGTCACCCCAAGGTTTCGCCCAAGTACGACATCGGCATCGACACCTGGTGGATCAAGCCCGGCACACCGCCCAAGGCAAGCCAGGCCACTGCCGGCGAGGCCAACTGACATGCTGGCCTATATCCTGCGGCGACTGCTGCTGATCATCCCCACATTGTTCGGCATCCTGATCATCAACTTCATCATCGTCCAGGCCGCTCCTGGCGGGCCCGTAGAGCAAATGATCGCCAAGCTCGAAGGGTTCGAAGGCGCCACCAGCCGAATCGCAGGTGGGGGCGCCGAGGTGTCGGTGGCCGGCTCCAACTACCGGGGTGCCCAAGGCCTGGACCCTGCGCTGGTGGCGGAGATCGAGCGCATGTACGGCTTCGACAAATCGCCGCCCGAACGCCTGTGGATCATGATCAAGAACTATGCCCGGCTGGATTTTGGCGACAGCTTCTTCCGTGACGCCAAGGTCATCGACCTGATCCTGGAGAAGATGCCGGTATCGATCTCGCTGGGGCTGTGGAGCACGTTGATCATGTACCTGATCTCGATCCCCCTGGGGATCGCCAAGGCGGTCAGACACGGCAGTCACTTCGATATGTGGACCAGCTCGGCGATCATCGTGGGCTATGCCATCCCGGCGTTCCTGTTCGCGATCCTTCTGATCGTGCTGTTCGCCGGCGGCAGCTACTTCGACTGGTTCCCACTGCGCGGCCTGACCTCCAACAACTTCGATGAGCTGAGCACCACGGGCAAGGTCCTCGATTATTTCTGGCACCTGGTGTTGCCGATCACGGCCCTGGTGATTGGCAACTTCGCCACCATGACGCTGCTCACCAAGAACAGCTTTCTCGACGAGATCAACAAGCAGTACGTGGTCACCGCCAAGGCCAAGGGCCTGAGCCGGTCACGGGTCTTGTACGGCCACGTGTTCCGTAATGCCATGTTGTTGGTGATCGCAGGCTTTCCCTCGGCGTTCATCGGCATCTTCTTCACAGGCTCGCTGCTGATCGAGGTGATCTTCAGCCTCGACGGGCTGGGCCTGATGAGTTTCGAAGCGGCCATCAACCGCGATTACCCGGTGGTCTTCGGCACCCTGTTCATCTTCACCCTCCTGGGGCTGGTGGTGAAACTGATCGGCGACCTGACCTACACCTTGGTCGATCCACGCATCGACTTTGCCAGCCGGGAGCACTGACATGGCCTTGTCCCCTCTGAACCGTCGTCGCTTCGAGCGTTTCAAGGCCAACCGCCGTGGCTGGTGGTCGCTGTGGCTGTTCCTGATCCTGTTCGGGCTGAGCCTGGGCGCCGAGCTCATCGCCAACGACAAGCCCATTGCCGTGCAGTACGACGGCCAGTGGTACTTCCCTGCCTTCAAGCGTTACCCGGAAACCACGTTTGGCGGTGAGTTCCCGCTGGAAGCCAACTACAAGAGCCCCTACGTGCGTGACCTGCTGGCCAAGAAGGACAGCTTCGTGCTGTGGGCACCCATACCGTTCAGCTACCAGAGCATCAACTACGACCTGCGCGTGCCCGCCCCCGCTCCCCCCTCAGCTGACAACTGGCTGGGCACCGATGATCAAGGGCGCGACGTGTTGGCACGGGTGATCTACGGGTTCCGCATTTCAGTACTGTTCGCCCTGACCCTGACCGTGCTCAGCTCCATCATCGGCGTGATCGCCGGTGCCTTGCAGGGGTTCTATGGTGGCTGGGTGGACTTGGCTGGGCAACGCTTCCTGGAAATCTGGTCCGGCTTGCCAGTGCTCTACCTGCTGATCATCCTGGCCAGCTTCGTGCAGCCCAATTTCTGGTGGTTGCTGGGCATCATGCTGCTGTTTTCCTGGATGAGCCTGGTGGACGTGGTCCGCGCCGAATTCCTGCGCGGACGCAACCTGGAGTACGTTCGCGCCGCGCGCGCACTGGGCATGCGCAACGGCGCGATCATGTACCGGCATATCCTGCCCAATGCCATGATCTCGACCATGACGTTCATGCCGTTCATTCTCACCGGCGCGATCGGCACGCTGACCGCGTTGGACTTTCTCGGCTTCGGCCTGCCTCCGGGCGCTCCGTCGCTTGGCGAATTGGTTGCGCAGGGCAAGTCCAACCTGCAGGCGCCGTGGCTGGGCATCAGCGCATTTGCCGTGCTGGCCGTGATGCTGAGCCTGCTGGTATTTATCGGCGAGTCCGCCCGCGACGCCTTCGACCCGAGGAAGTGACATGAGCGAAGAAAACCTGATCGAAGTGCGTGACCTTGCCGTCGAGTTCGTGACCGGCGAGCACACCAACCGGGTGGTCGACGGCATCAGCTTCGACATCCGCAAAGGTGAAACGCTGGCGCTGGTCGGAGAAAGCGGTTCGGGCAAGTCAGTGACTGCCCACTCTATCCTGCGTTTGCTGCCCTACCCCCTGGCTCGCCATCCTGGTGGCACGATCCGCTATCAAGGCAAGGATTTGCTGCAGCAGAACGAAAAGAGCATGCAGCGCATTCGTGGCGACCGTATCGCGATGATCTTCCAGGAGCCGATGACCTCGCTCAACCCGCTGCACTGCATCGAAAAGCAGATCAACGAAATTCTGCTCATCCACAAGGGGCTGACCGGCAAGCAGGCCACCGCTCGCACCCTTGAGTTACTGGAGATGGTCGGCATCCCAGAGCCGCGCAAGCGCCTCAAGGCCCTACCCCATGAACTCTCGGGCGGGCAACGTCAACGTGTGATGATCGCCATGGCGTTGGCCAACGAGCCAGAATTGTTGATTGCAGACGAACCGACCACCGCGCTGGACGTGACCGTGCAACTCAAGGTGCTTGACCTGCTCAAGGCGCTGCAGGCGCGCCTGGGCATGGCCTTGTTGTTGATCAGCCATGACCTGAACCTGGTACGGCGAATCGCGCACCGGGTGTGCGTGATGCAGCAGGGGCAGATCGTCGAACAAGCCGACTGCGCCACGCTATTCGATGCCCCACAGCACCCGTATACACAGATGCTGATCAACGCCGAACCCAGCGGTTTGCCGGCGCACAACACCCCCGGCTCGCCACTGCTGGCAGTGGATGACCTGAGGGTGTGGTTTCCGATCAAGAAAGGCTTGCTGCGCCGCACCGTCGACCACGTCAAAGCCGTGGACGGTATCAATTTCAGCCTGCCCCAGGGGCAGACCCTGGGCATCGTGGGCGAGTCGGGCTCAGGCAAGTCGACCCTGGGCCTGGCGATTCTGCGCTTGATCGGGAGCCAAGGTGGCATCCGCTTCCACGGGAAAGAACTGCAAGGGCTGAACCAGCAAGCCGTACGCCCCCTGCGGCGGGAAATGCAGGTGGTATTCCAGGACCCGTTCGGCAGCCTCAGCCCGCGCATGAGCGTGGCCGAGATTGTGGGTGAAGGCCTGCGCATCCACCGTATCGGGACCGCCCAGGAACAGGAAGCCGCCATCATCGCAGCGCTGCAGGAGGTCGGACTCGACCCGCAGACGCGCCATCGCTACCCCCATGAGTTCTCAGGCGGCCAGCGCCAGCGCATCGCGATCGCCAGAGCCCTGGTGCTCAAGCCGGCGCTGATCCTGCTGGACGAGCCCACCTCCGCGCTGGACCGGACGGTACAGCGCCAGGTGGTTGAGCTGCTGCGCAACCTGCAGCAGAAATACAACCTCACCTACCTGTTCATCAGTCACGACCTGGCAGTGGTCAAGGCTTTGAGCCATCAGCTGATGGTGATCAAGCAAGGCCATGTGGTCGAGCAAGGGGATGCTCAAACCATCTTTCAGGCCCCGCAACACCCCTACACCCAGCAACTGCTGGAGGCCGCGTTCTTGCAGCCTGAAGCCCGTTAACGCCCACGGCGCGTTAACCGTGTCCCGGCCCGACGCGCTCTTCTACAGGGCGCGTCGGTTTGACACGCTGTCAGGCGGCGGCGGGCGTTTCACACTGCGCCCTGACCTGCAGGACGCTAACGCAGGTCCTTGCTGACCCGCTCGACAGCGCCGACCACGCGCTTGGCACCTTCCTGGATACTGCTGATTACATGCCCTGCATGGTCAGCCAGCTGCAGGCCATTGGCCGCTTCGGCACGGCTGCTTTGCACTTCGCCCACGGCCTGGGTCACCAACGCTTGGTTACGTGCCACCACCGCATCGATTTCCGCCGTGGCCGCGCTGGTACGACCGGCCAGTTTGCGCACCTCGTCTGCCACCACGGCGAAGCCACGCCCCTGATCACCCGCCCGCGCCGCCTCGATGGCTGCGTTGAGCGCCAACAAGTTGGTTTGCGATGCAATGGCGCCAATGGTCTGGACGATGGCACTGATCACCGTCGATTGCTGGCCGAGCGCGCTGATGGTGTCACCGGCCGACTGCAGTTGACGCGCGACCCCCTGCATGGACTGCCCCACTTCCTGCATGACCACGACCCCTTCGCTGGCGCTGCCATCGGTTTGCAGCGACACCTCCAGCGCCACCTGCGCCGCTTGCTTGACGGCCTCTTCACGCTGCACCTGGTCGGTCACCAAGGAAGCGAACTTGACTACCCTCACCAGCTTGCCGCTGGCATCGCTGACCGGGTTGTAGCTGGCCTCGAGCCAGACCTCATGCCCGTGGCGGTCCAGGCGCTTGAAACGCCCGGTCACATAGCGACCTGCGTTGAGGGTGCGCCAAAAGTTGCTGTATGCCTCGCCCTTGACCTCATCAGGGCTGCAGAACATGCGGTGATGCTGCCCCACCACGTCGTCCAGGCGGTAACCCAACGCCGTCAGGAAGTTGGGGTTGGCGGCCAGCACTTTGCCCTCAAGGTCGAACTGGATGATGGCGCTGGAGCGCAACAGGGCCTCCAACAGCGCCTGGCTTTCTTGCGCCGGCGCCGCCAGCCAGTTCCCGAGTGGCTGCCCTACCACCGCTTCGGGCGAAACGCCCAAGGCAGTGGCGAACGCCGGGCTGCATTCGAGAGCGCGACGTTGTGCATCAAGGCGCAAAAATGCGCCGTTTTCCAAAACGTCCAGGCGCTGACGAAGCGTAGCCAGTTCGGTTTCGCGGGCGGCCAAGGTAGCTTTGAGTTGCCGATTGAACATGGGGTCACCTGAGGGTGGGGTGCGTCAGCACCAGCGTACTGTCACTGCTTACGTGTGACAGATCAGTCAATACTTGTACAGGCCCACAGCGCGGTCCAACGGGGTGCCTGGGGTCTATCCATCACGTCCCTGATGCCGTTTCGACTCGAAGATACGGCGGTCGTTCCTATAGACAGGCTTAATAAATGTGATTGAACGGGACGAAGGCGCGGGGAAGGACGCCATCATCCAGATATCACCTTTCTGTACAAGAAATCACCTGTGTACAGGTTCAATACAAGGGCCTTTGCTCCGCGCTGCCGCGTGGAGCGTTTTCAGAAAAACTGAAGACAATCGTCTTTCTTCATCGCCCAGAACGCGCATAAATAACGTCAGTCTCCTTATGACCCGGTACGACCCATGCCTACACGTCTTCATGATGCCGCCACCGTCCTTCGCCAGATCACAGAACGTGTGAGCCTGCCAGCGCCCTGCCTAGCACTCTCCCAGGCACGTGAACTGCTCTCGGAGCATTACGGCCTCTGCGGCGAACTACAGCCGCTTGGCAGTCAACAGGATCTGAATGTGCTTATGGATACTGGCCAGGGCAAGTTCGTGCTCAAGGCGTGCCACGCCAGCTACGCCGAGCCCGAGCTGCACGCTCAGCATGCTGCGCTGGGTGTGCTGCGTGACCAGGCCTTGCCAGTGCCTTCGGTGGTTGCCGCAAAGACTGGCAACACCCTGCTGACACTGGATATCGAAGGGCAAGCGCTGAGGGTCCGGGTCTTGGAGTACTTGCAAGGACAGCCCTTGACCCGATGCGGGTGGCTTCCAGCCCCTGTGATTCAGGCGATGGGCACCCTTTGCGCGCAGGTCGACAGGGCCCTTGCAGATTTCGACCACGAAGGTCTGGCACGCACGCTGCAATGGGACCCCAGGCACGCCCCGGCATTGATTGACCGCCTGCTGGCACAGGTGGAAGACCCAAGGCTACGCGGACGGCTGAGCGAGGCAGCACGAGCCGCTGCCATCCGCCTTTCCCCTCTGATGAAGCAGTTGCCCATCCAGGCCGTGCACCTGGACATCACCGATGACAACACCGTCTGGGCTCAAGATGCGCAGCGCCAGTGGCAACTGCAGGGGCTCATCGATTTCGGCGACCTGGTTCGCACCTGGCGCGTTGCCGATCTGTCGGTGACCTGCGCAGCGCTGCTGCATCATGCCGACGGTGACCCTTTCAGAGTGCTTGCCGCCGTCAGTGCCTATCAGGCGGTCAATCCGCTGACCGAGGCAGAACTACGCGCGTTGTGGCCCTTGGTGGTCAACCGTGCAATCGTGTTGGTGCTCAGCAGTGCTCAACAGCAGGCCATCGACCCCGGTAACCAGTACATTCGCGATAACGCCGCCCATGAATGGCAGATTTTCGAGACTGCGCAGGCCGCACCGTTGGCACTGATGGAAGTCGCCATTTTACAGGCAGCTGGTTCAGCGCCTTCGGCCCCCTGCTTCGTTGATTGCGCACCGCTGCTACCTACCGTGGCTGGCCACCCGGTCGCCCGCCTCGATTTGGGGGTGCTGAGCGTGCACTGCGATGCCGGCAATTGGGAGGTGCCAGGTTTCGACCAGCGCCTGCTGGCAGCCCAGTCAGCACCAGCATGCACGTTGCATGGGCAGTATCGCTTGTCCCAGACACACATCGATCGTAGCGAAGAACCGGCAACCTGCGCATTGGGGGTGGAGCTGAAACTGGAGCCTGGCACGGCCGTGCAGGCGCCGCAGGACGGCACGTGGCGGTCTGTAGATGAACAGAGCGGGTACTTGCGCAGCTCCTCATGGGACCTGTGGCTCACTGGTTTGGCACAGGCCCCCGCCGATGGGCAATGGTTGCGAAAGGGCGATGCCTTGGGCAACAGCGGGGAGAGGCTCAGCGTCCAGCTATGCCTGGACAGCAGCCTCGAACCGCCGTTCTTCGCCGCGCCCTCCCGCGCGCCAGCATGGCTGGCCCTGTGCCCTTCCCCTGCGGGCTTACTGAGGTTGGACTGCAACGCAGACGCCCTGCCAGACCCTCACGCATTACTGGCTCGACGCGAGGCCAGTTTTGCCCGGTCGCAGAAGCATTATTACCTAGACCCACCCCAGATCGAGCGCGGCTGGCGCAACTACCTGATCGATCTGCAAGGTCGCTCTTACCTAGACATGCTCAACAACGTGGCCGTACTCGGGCATGGTCATCCGCGCATGGCGGCCGAGTCGGCACGGCAATGGTCGCTGCTCAACACCAATTCGCGCTTTCACTACGCCGCCGTCACCGAATTCTCCGAACGCCTGCTGGCCCTGGCGCCCGACGGATTCGACCGCGTTTTCATGGTCAACAGCGGTACTGAAGCCAATGACCTGGCAATCCGCCTGGCATGGGCCTACAGCGGTGGACGCGACATGCTCAGCGTACTGGAGGCCTACCATGGCTGGTCGGTGGCGACCGATGCGATCTCCACGTCCATTGCCGACAACCCGCAGGCCCTGGAAACCCGCCCCGCCTGGGTGCACCCGGTCGAAGCCCCAAACACGTTCCGCGGCCGTTTCCGAGGCCCGGACAGCGCCGCTGACTACCTGCGCGACGTCGATAACCGGCTGGCCGAACTCGATGCGAGCAGGCGCCAGCTGGCTGGAATCATCTGCGAACCTGTGTATGGCAATGCCGGCGGCATTGCCTTGCCGCCGGGCTACCTGCAAGCGGCCTATGCCAAGGTGCGCGCACGCGGCGGGGTATGCATCGCCGACGAAGTGCAGGTGGGCTATGGCCGTCTAGGGGAACATTTCTGGGGTTTCGAGGAGCAAGGCGTGGTGCCGGATATCATCACCATGGCCAAGGGCATGGGCAATGGCCAGCCGCTGGGGGTGGTAATCACGCGTCGCGAAATCGCCGAGGCGCTGGAGGCTGAGGGTTACTTCTTTTCCTCTGCCGGCGGTAGCCCGGTCAGTTGCCGCATTGGCATGGCGGTACTGGATGTGTTGCAGCAGGAGGGCCTGTGGGACAACGCCCGCGAGACGGGGCGCTATTTCAAGGCCCGCCTTCAAGCGCTGGTCGACAAGCATCCCTTGGCGGGTGCGGCGCATGGTTCGGGCTTTTATCTGGGGCTGGAACTGGTGCGCGACCGGGATACGCTGGAACCTGCGACCGAGGAAACCATGGTGCTGTGTAACCGTCTGCGCGAGCTGGGGATTTTCATGCAGCCGACGGGCGATTACCTGAACATCCTGAAGATCAAACCGCCGATGTGCACCACGCGGGCGAGTGTGGATTATTTTGTGGACTGTATTGATCGGGTGCTTTCGCAGGGCGTGTGAGGGGGATGGCCTGTTGGCCTGAATCTTTGAGCCGTCCATATGGGCCCGCGGCCACGCGGGCGACCCAAGTGGCTAGGCGGCTGACCTGTCTAGCGGCATCAGTAGTGTGAATTGGGCACCGCGCTATCGTGACGTGTGCCCAGCCAAGTCAAGGTGCATTTATCGCCTGCAATAATAAGTCGTGGGACGCGCTGTACAGCATCTAAATACTTGGCCAGGAGCCATGACACTGCATTGAAGAAAACCTACTACACAACTAAATGCGTATCCGTTTCTTCTTGTTACAACAGAATAGACACAGAAGCCGCAATAGGAATATGTTTCGTTTTATCTCATTATCTTGCGTGCGCCCGGGTTCTTTTTTAAGGTTCCTGAGCCGAGAGCAACCTCACGGCACCCCACTCAAACGTAACATCTAGATAATGGTCATTTAAATGCCAAGAGAGCTACCTGCCACGGTCATTACTGATCGTCGTCCCGATTTTTCGCCACTCACTGTCCGTCCAGTTGTGGAACCTCTTGACCCCCAAGCACAGGACACATTGGACTGGTTGATTCGCGCTAACGAATATGTCCAAGACTGGATGACACAGAAAGAAAATGAAATTAATCAGCAACATAATGAAAACTTAAACGCATTGGATGCCGAACTAGATGCTGACATCTTGGAGGCAGGCGGACTAAACACGACCATCGACATATTAACACCCATCAATATTGTCAGGAACGAGAAAAATGTATTAATCAAACTCTACATGGCCAAAGAATCAACCGCCACTGAAAAAAACGCCATTGCACTGCGTTTCGCCAGCAATCACGGCTTTGATCCGGCCAGTGCCAAACCCTCCAGCTTTGTACGCGCCAAAGGCTACAAGGTGGTAGTCGACCAAAAGCGCCTAGCGGACTGGGCGGACAGTTTACAAGCTGTTAAACTTCTTCAAATTTACACTGAAATGGCACAACGTCTACGAGCGCGTGTAGAAACCCTTTTAGCTATCGAAAGCACACAAAATATCCGCGCAGCGGAAGCACTAAGCGCGGCAATGGAACAGATTCGTCTGAATCAGTATCCTTCTCCACCCCCAGGTGTATCACTTGACCAGAACCTCGAAGAATCCAAAGCTCAAAAAGAGCACTTCAAGAATGGTGGTACCGCTTTTCTACTGAGCTGGTTTTATAAGAAAGTGCGTAATCGTGGTGAGTGGGATTACAAGCAGCTGGGCCCGCAGTTTGAAAGCTTTGGAAATTTCAATTATGGTGCTACAGGTACTGCAAGCGGGATATCCGAAGCCGTCCTTTTAAGAGCTGCAGGGGCTGCACAGTTGGTTTCAGGCACATCGCAAGCGGATTTCGACGCTTGGTGGGCAGAGGCGCCATACGGTGACGATCCAGTAGATCAAGCATGGATTAAAGCAGATATTGATTATGCCAAGTCCAAAGAACACTAGGATTTGCCTCTGGTTATTAACACTGCTCTGCCTAGGCCAGATGATCTACATTTATGCATCCAACCGTACTTTGCCAGATCCCGATGAAATCATTTCCGTGTCCCGTGTCGGAGAGAACGGCGCCATCTATGAAGTTCGGTACAGTGGTGGGGGCGCTACAGTCCCTCACGTGTACAGGTACTTCGTGATGGAGGTCCAGCCCAGTCATGAAGCCGCCTTGCAAAGAAGCAAAGATTCAGTTCCTTTTTTGGTGACGAGAAGTACGGGTGCGGTCTACGAGATTACGGGCCGATCCGTAAAACTACGCACCCTAAATAAGATCTACGAATTCCACAATACGGCCTATTACAAGGTCGAAGGTAACTTGAATGAGGTGAAATTCGAACTGGAGGCACGAATGCCATAATGGAGGTATATTAAGGCACACCAGTGCTGCAAAAAATCGTTCCCAGCGGGAGAAACGGACACCCCGCTGACTATCAAAGTCATGATCTTAACTGCCCTATCGATTAGCCTATAGAAATAAGGAAAATCCGACCCGACTCAGTCGGCAATGCTTCAGGCAGAAACTCACTTAACCATAGTGTCTGGGCAAGCACACATTAATGAAGCAACGACGCGAACCCTGACTCTGCTCGCACGCCACGTATTAACTCCTGACCTTACATCGTCAACTTTTTGCTGTTGCTGTTGATCTTGATCTTGCTTTTGATCTTCGCGACTTCAGAAGGCCGAACGCAGGTCTTGCGGAGGGAGGTGACAGGCATGGATGCCTGTCAAGCGCTGGGCCCCAGGATGGGGCCTACAGCGCGGTCCTCCCGGGAGCAAGACCGGAGTGAGGGAACCCCGAAGCGCAGCGTAGGGGCCGTATGAATGGAGCGCAGCGTTTTTTGGTTACTTTTTGTCGCGTTTGACAAAAAGTGACTCGCCGTAATGGCGAAAAGGTGATTAAGCGTCGCCATCGCAAATGGACTATGCTCTCTTTCAACACCCACACCAACGCAATCAAACTTAAAACTTAAAACTTAAAACTTAAAACTTAAAACTTAAAACTTAAAACTTAAAACTTAAAACTTAAAACTTAAAACTTAA
>NZ_VEJN01000004.1:0-169 GCF_007678615.1 Pseudomonas sp. DE0157 | reverse complement strand
GAGAGCGTGGGCGCACATAGCAAGTTGGTATTCATTGGCGCGAGTGGCGCACAGTCACCTTTCCGCCCTTACGGCGGCTCACTTTTTGTCTTCCCTCCATGTCAGGATAGTTGTCGCCCCGTGCAATAGATGGAGGGCGAGGACTGTCTCATGAAGCAACGACGTTACA
>NZ_VEJN01000049.1:0-400 GCF_007678615.1 Pseudomonas sp. DE0157 | reverse complement strand
ACTTCGAGCAGCTGACGCCTAACCCGACGCCAGCTGTAACGACGATCAATGATTCGATCGACACCACTACCGCGACCCTGACCGCCTCGCCAAGCGTGACTGAAGGCGGCGTTATCACCTACACCGTGACCCTGACGAACCCGGCTCAGACCCCGGTGACCGTGACCCTGTCCAACGGTCAGGTCATCACCGTTGAAGCAGGCAAGACCCAGGGCAGCATCGACTTCCAAACTCCGGCGAACGACGTCTATAACAACGGCTCGACCGTTAGTGTGACCATCGACAGCGCTACGGGCGGCAACTTCGAGCAGCTGACGCCGAACCCAGCGGCTGCGGTTACCACGATCAATGATTCAATCGACACTACAACCGCGACCCTGACCGCGAACCCTTCGGTTAC
>NZ_VEJN01000048.1:0-422 GCF_007678615.1 Pseudomonas sp. DE0157 | reverse complement strand
GATTTCACGACCGGATCGTTAGCACCGACATAGTCGTTGTCTGGCGCGGTTACAGTGACCGAACCGGTAGTGCCGTTCGCCGGAATGGTGATGGTGGTCTTGCCATCGTCCAAGGTGAAGGTCAGCGCGCCATGCTTGTCGATCGGCAGGCCATCCTTGTTGGTCAGGGTCACGGTATAGGTGATCTGACCGCCTTCGGTAACCGAGTCAGTAGCAGTCAGCTTGGCTACGACTTCGTCGATGGTATCGGTGACTTTGACCGAGGCCTCGCCGCCCAGCTGCAGATTCTCGAACGTGCGACCGCCAGCGTCGGCTGCCGACTTGATACCCAGACTGATTTCGCCCGAGTCTTTGTAAACGTCGTCGCCCTGCGCTGCGTGCTCGTAGGACACGGCAGTCTGACCGGCCTTGATAGTGACTTG
>NZ_VEJN01000047.1:0-446 GCF_007678615.1 Pseudomonas sp. DE0157 | reverse complement strand
CGAAATTGTATCGGACTCAGGCCATCAAGTCTGAGGCTGATGCGTTTTTGGTTGTAGTAAGCGATGTAATCATCAAGTCCTGAAGCCAACTGCTCGACATTTTCAAACGACTCCAGGTAAAAATATTCGCTCTTGAGTGTGCCGAAAAAGCTTTCCATTGCGGCGTTGTCTAGGCAGTTGCCCTTACGCGACATACTCTGCTCAATGTTCTTCTCGGCCAGCATATGCCGGTAAGTGGGCTGCCTGTACTGCCATCCTTGATCGGAGTGCAATATCGGTTTATCACCTGGATTCAGCCGCTCAAAGGCTTGCTCAAGCATTGCCGAGACCATCTTGAACTCCGGGCGCCGGTTAATCTGATAAGCGAGGATTTCGCCGTTATACAGGTCCATCAACGGCGAAAGAAACAGCTTCTGCCCCTTCACTTTGAACTCTGTCACGTCGGT
>NZ_VEJN01000046.1:0-451 GCF_007678615.1 Pseudomonas sp. DE0157 | reverse complement strand
TTTACCTTAGCCTGAATTCCAGCAGTGAAACTGGTCTTCAGTCTATTTCTATCACATATCCGAATTTTTAAAGAACGATCTGACAAAAGTCAGAAATCAACATTCACGCTGGAATGTTCATTTCTGTGTTCTGAACAGTGCTGCAAACCTGAAGCCTGAAGGATTGGTGGAGCCAAGCGGGATCGAACCGCTGACCTCCTGCGTGCAAGGCAGGCGCTCTCCCAGCTGAGCTATGGCCCCGTATTCTACGGCTGAACCAAGTAATGGTAGGTCTGGGCAGATTTGAACTGCCGACCTCACCCTTATCAGGGGTGCGCTCTAACCAACTGAGCTACAGACCTATAACAGGGTCGCTTTACAACATCGTCTTTTACAATGAATCAAGCAATTCGTGTGGGAGCTCATCAGCAGGCTGATGTCGTCGATTAAGGAGGTGATCCAGCCGCAGGTT
>NZ_VEJN01000045.1:0-512 GCF_007678615.1 Pseudomonas sp. DE0157 | reverse complement strand
CCAGCGGCTGCGGTTACCACGATCAATGATTCAATCGACACTACAACCGCGACCCTGACCGCGAACCCTTCGGTTACTGAGGGCGGTGTCATCACCTACACCGTGACCCTGACCAACCCGGCTCAGACTCCGGTGACTGTGACCCTGTCCAACGGCCAGGTCATCACCGTTGAAGCAGGCAAGACCCAGGGCAGCATCGACTTCCAGACCCCGGCCAACGATGTCTACAACAACGGCTCGACCGTTAGTGTGACCATCGACAGCGCCACGGGCGGCAACTTCGAGCAGCTAACGCCTAACCCGACGCCAGCGGTAACGACGATCAACGACTCGATCGACACGACCACTGCAACTCTGACCGCTTCACCAAGCGTCACCGAAGGCGGCGTCATCACCTACACCGTGACCTTGACCAACCCGGCTCAGACTCCGGTGACCGTGACCCTGTCCAATGGTCAGGTCATCACCGTTGAAGCAGGCAAGACCCAGGGCAGCATCGACTTCCAGACCCC
>NZ_VEJN01000044.1:0-535 GCF_007678615.1 Pseudomonas sp. DE0157 | reverse complement strand
ACCATCACTGCCGACCAAACTTCTGTTGCCGAGAACGTCAAACCAACGTTCACCGTGCAGATCAACAAAGCCCTGGCCAACGACCTGGTCGTGACCCTGAGCAACAACGCTCAAGTCACTATCAAGGCCGGCCAGACTGCTGTTTCCTACGAGCACGCAGCACAGGGCGACGACGTCTACAAAGACTCCGGCGAAATCAGCCTGGGCATCAAGTCGGCAGCAGACGCTGGCGGCCGTACCTTCGAAAACCTGCAGCTGGGTAACGATGCCTCGGTCAAAGTGACTGACACCATCGACGAAGTTGTAGCCAAGCTCACCGCCACCGATTCCGTAACCGAAGGCGGTCAGATCACCTACACCGTGACCCTGACCAACAAAGACGGATTGCCGATCAACAATCACGCTGAGTTGTACTTCCACCTGAAAGACGGCACCACCGTCGTGGTTCCTGCCAACAACACCGTAGGTTCGGCCACCGCCACTGCACCGGACAACGTTTATGTGGGCACGAACCCTGCTGTCGTGAACTCGATCG
>NZ_VEJN01000043.1:0-536 GCF_007678615.1 Pseudomonas sp. DE0157 | reverse complement strand
TTTGATCGTACCCTTCCCCACGTTAACGTCGGCACTATCGGCCACGTTGACCACGGTAAGACCACTCTGACCGCAGCTCTGACTCGCGTCTGCTCCGAAGTATTCGGTTCGGCAGTCGTTGAGTTCGACAAGATCGACTCGGCTCCGGAAGAAAAAGCGCGCGGTATCACCATCAACACCGCTCACGTTGAGTACAACTCGACCATTCGTCACTACGCTCACGTTGACTGCCCAGGTCACGCTGACTACGTGAAGAACATGATCACCGGTGCTGCCCAGATGGACGGCGCGATCCTGGTTTGCTCGGCCGCCGATGGTCCGATGCCACAAACCCGTGAGCACATCCTGCTGTCCCGTCAGGTAGGCGTTCCGTACATCGTGGTCTTCCTGAACAAGGCTGACCTGGTAGACGACGCTGAGCTGCTGGAACTGGTCGAGATGGAAGTTCGCGACCTGCTGTCCACCTACGACTTCCCAGGCGACGACACTCCGATCATCATCGGTTCCGCTCGTATGGCCCTGGAAGGCAAAGACGA
>NZ_VEJN01000042.1:0-635 GCF_007678615.1 Pseudomonas sp. DE0157 | reverse complement strand
TTAGCGTTCCTTTCGAAACGTTGTCCCCCACTACCAGGCAGATTCCTAGGCATTACTCACCCGTCCGCCGCTGAATCCAGGAGCAAGCTCCCGTCATCCGCTCGACTTGCATGTGTTAGGCCTGCCGCCAGCGTTCAATCTGAGCCATGATCAAACTCTTCAGTTCAATACTGCTTGGGTTTTTAAGAAACCCTAAACTTGGCTCAGCAATCTCAAATGACTATGTGATTTCTCGCATGGCCACTTGTGATGCTGATAATCTTTCTTGACTATCAGTCCGTACTCACAAGCACCCACACGAATTGCTTGATTCGATTTGTTAAAGAGCGTTTGGCTGAGAGCGTTTCGTCTCAACCGAGGCGCGCATTCTACGCTTTCCTCATTGCCTGTCAAGCGTTTATTTTGAAGTATTTTCGAAAAAATCGTTTAACTTCAACCACTTAACTCGCCTCGATCTCTCGCTGCGGGAGGTGAATAATACAGCATTCAAAAACGCTGTCAACCACCATTTTCCTACCGCTGGCTGGCTGCGTGGCCTACCAGGAAAAGCAAGAGCTTCTACTTAAAGACAAAACCCCTACCTGCATACGCAGATAGGGGTTTTGCGAAATGAATCTTGACGATGACCTACTCTC
>NZ_VEJN01000041.1:0-779 GCF_007678615.1 Pseudomonas sp. DE0157 | reverse complement strand
GAGTCTTTGTAAACGTCGTCGCCCTGCGCTGCGTGCTCGTAGGACACGGCAGTCTGACCGGCCTTGATAGTGACTTGAGTATTGTTGCTCAGGGTCACGACCAGGTCGTTGGCCAGGGCTTTGTTGATCTGAACGGTGAACGTCGGTTTGACGTTCTCGGCAACAGATGTCTGGTCGGCAGTGATGGTGACCAGAACTTGGTCGCCCTGATTGTCAGTGCCCGGAGTGCCCGAACCTGGCTCGTCGATAACTTGTGTGCTGACTGGCGTTTTGTCCAGAGTCAGTTGCTCGAACTTGCCAACATCAGCGCCAGCAACAGAGGCGATCGATTTAACGACCGGATCGTTAGCACCGACATAGTCGTTGTCTGGCGCGGTCACAGTGACCGAACCGGTAGTGCCGTTGGCCGGGATGGTGATGACGGTCTTGCCGTCGTCCAGGGTGAAGGTCAGCGCGCCATGCTTGTCGATCGGCAAGCCGTCTTTGTTGGTCAGGGTCACGGTGTAAGTGATCTGACCGCCTTCAGTGACCGAGTCGGTTGCTGTGAGCTTCGCCACAACTTCGTCGATGGTATCGGTGACTTTCACCGAGGCCTCGCCGCCCAGCTGCAGGTTTTCGAACGTGCGGCCGCCAGCGTCGGCTGCCGACTTGATACCCAGGCTGATTTCACCCGAGTCTTTGTAAACGTCGTCGCCCTGCGCTGCGTGGGTGTACTGAGCGCTGGTTTCGCCGGCCTTGATGGTGACCTTTTCATTGTTGCTCAGGGTCACGACCAAGTC
>NZ_VEJN01000040.1:0-786 GCF_007678615.1 Pseudomonas sp. DE0157 | reverse complement strand
GTTGCGAACTTTCGGTTCATGTCATCTTCACCACCGCAATCTGCAGAAGCAAATTGCTTGGGTGTTATATGGTCAAGCCTCACGGGCAATTAGTATTGGTTAGCTCAACGCCTCACAGCGCTTACACACCCAACCTATCAACGTCGTAGTCTTCGACGGCCCTTTAGGGGATTCAAGATCCCAGTGAGATCTCATCTTGAGGCAAGTTTCCCGCTTAGATGCTTTCAGCGGTTATCTCTTCCGAACATAGCTACCCGGCAATGCCACTGGCGTGACAACCGGAACACCAGAGGTTCGTCCACTCCGGTCCTCTCGTACTAGGAGCAGCCCCTCTCAAATCTCAAACGTCCACGGCAGATAGGGACCGAACTGTCTCACGACGTTCTAAACCCAGCTCGCGTACCACTTTAAATGGCGAACAGCCATACCCTTGGGACCGGCTTCAGCCCCAGGATGTGATGAGCCGACATCGAGGTGCCAAACACCGCCGTCGATATGAACTCTTGGGCGGTATCAGCCTGTTATCCCCGGAGTACCTTTTATCCGTTGAGCGATGGCCCTTCCATACAGAACCACCGGATCACTAAGACCTACTTTCGTACCTGCTCGACGTGTGTGTCTCGCAGTCAAGCGCGCTTTTGCCTTTATACTCTACGACCGATTTCCGACCGGTCTGAGCGCACCTTCGTACTCCTCCGTTACTCTTTGGGAGGAGACCGCCCCAGTCAAACTACCCACCATACACTGTCCTCGATCCGGATAACGGACCTGAGTTAGAACCTCAAA